>CAZNRG010000084.1:0-1848 GCA_964575725.1 Hadarchaeota archaeon (SeqCode) | reverse complement strand
ATCCGAGACGAGAGCTGGGGCTAGAAGACCCCGTTAATAGGCCGGGGGTGTAAGCGCGGAGCTTCGGCGACGCGTTCAGCCCGCCGGTACTAATCGCTCAATTAAGTTCCGTTTGAGCTCGACTGCGCTGGGTGCGACCTATGTATGGTAATTTTTGTTTTCGTGGGGGATCTGAAATCCCCAAGCGAAAATTTCGATTTACACTACAACAATAAATGCCAAGGTCCTACTGGAGCTCGCTTCCTTGAAAGTTTATGGGAAGCTTATCGCGCTATTGGGGCAAGCAGCTTCGCAGGCCCGGCACTCGATGCACGCGTCGGCGCGCGCGACCACGGCTTTTCCTTTAACTATGTCAATCACATTAGCCGGGCAGACCTCAGCGCAGGTAGCTGCACCTTTGCACTTTTTTGTATCGACGATTGGAGGCACGTTTACACCTCTTTTTGTTGTTTAAGTAAATTGCTTAAATACCCTGCGATTCGGTTGCGGAGGGGCTTGCTTTTTAGATTCGCGAGTTCGTCAAGAGCAAGGCAATTTTTTTTAAAGTCGGTGGAGAATTTGTCTGGATAGCGTTTGAGCAACTCACGTGCCGCACGTTTAATGTACGTTGACCTTACCCGCCCCATTACATTCCTCCGCTCGCTTGGCTTTATCCGGCGACCAAAAAAGCTTTTCTCGGTTAACCGATGACTCTCGCCACGCGCAACGCGAGCTCCGCCACCTCGGTAGGTGAGTTCCCCAGTAGCCTGATCATGGCTTCCTTCCCGGGGGCGCCTCGGTCGAAAATTACTTGGGGCACTTTTCCAGCTTTCTTGATTGCTCGCTCAGTTCCCCACACCATTGTCTTCACCCAGCGAGGCTCTCTGCCTCTGTCGAACTCACCCATGCTTAACCTGATTTTTTTACACGCGCGTAGAATTTTCTCGGAGAAGCGGATGTTCAGACCAGCTCTAATCTTGCGATCGTGACGCATTGCGGTGAGCACGAGGTTCGCGACGTGCTCAGATCCCCCGAGTTTTGGGAAGCCCGTCAGGCGCGCACGGTCACCAACCCTCACGATTCTACCGGAGAGCCCAACCACATCTGAGGTTTTCTCCGCACCGCGTAAGGCCATCGCGATGTTAGAGCCAACCTCTGGAAGGAGTTTGACGAACTCTGAATCTTCTGCGAGGAGCTGAGCAGCCCGCCACACCTCCTCGAACGCATGGCCCCTTTCCGCGCTCAAGAATAGCGCCGCCATCTGGTTGACAGGCATGACACCTTTCCCTACCTTTAACCTGCTTTCGATTGCGCCCTCGATGAATTCTTTCGCGTTGGAGATCGCCTCGTGCAAACTGGCTCCCTTTGCGAGCTCCGCCGTTATCGCGGATGCAAATGAGCACCCAGTGCCGTGCGTTGGCCCGCTGATAACTCGCGGACTTTTGAACTCCCTAAATTTTCCGTCGGCGTAGAGCACGTCGACGATCTCCCGCCCTTTCAGGTGCCCTCCTTTAACGAGGACAGCTTTGGGTCCCAGCTTGGAGATCGCCCGGGCGGCCCTACGCATGTCAGCTTTCGACCTAATTTTGAACCCAGCGAGCTTCTCGGCTTCGGGCACGTTCGGGGTGACGAGTTCCGCGCATGCCAGCAACTTGGGGAGCGCCTTGAGAGCATCCTCACGCATGAGCGGCGCCCCTGTTGCAGCGACCATCACCGGATCGACTACGAGGCGAAGCCTGTATCGCTTCGTCTTGCCTTCCACAGCCCGAATGATACCAGCATTGCTCAGCATTCCCGTCTTCGCCCACTCGACCTCGAAGTCGCGCATCACGGTGTCGAGCTGCTGTGTTACGAATTCCGGCGGCAACT
>CAZNRG010000083.1:0-1963 GCA_964575725.1 Hadarchaeota archaeon (SeqCode) | reverse complement strand
GTGCGGAAACAAAAATAAGCTCCCACCGAACATCACAAGCTTTGGCTTTACCTCCTCTATCTTCTTGGCAGTCGCCTCTACGTCGATGTTCATGCGCTTCTCATCAAAGGGGAAATATTCGACCTCCAGACCGTGGACCGCCCCTGCCGCTCCCCCGAACTTCTTCTTCCCCATGGTGATGTGCCCCCCGGCGGCTATGGAAATGCACATCATGGTGTCGCCGGGGTCGGTCAGCGCTGTATACATGGCCAGGTTGGCTACGGCGCCCGAAATAGGCTGCACGTTCGCATGCTCCGCCTTGAAAAGCTTGCGTGCCAGCTCCATCGCGAGCAGCTCGACCTGGTCTATATAGGTGCACCCGGCGTAGACCCGCTCCCCCGGCCAGCCTTCAGCATAACGGCTCCCAAAATCGGTGGTGAGCGCCTCCCGGACCGCCGGAGATTGCACGTTCTCACTGGCTATCAGCGGCAAAACTGTCTTGAACCACTCGTGATGCTTCTGCAACAGCCCCAATGTCCGGTCGTATGCTTCCCTTGGGCGCATCCCATTCACCTCACGGCTTTGCTGTATCCCTATACCCGTGCATTAAGTTTAAAGATTTTAGAACCCGCAAAATCAGACCCATCCCCTTCCCTCCATCGTGTCAAGCAGGCGGGTTGCTGCCAGGGCCAATGCGGCTTTTCTAAGCGGTATTTTTTCTTTGGATGAGTAGTCTAGGATCTCTTCAAACACGTCAATGAGCGTTTCTTTTATCATCGCATGGGTCTCCTCCCGCTTCGTCCTGGTCCCCGACTTTCCCTTCCGCCACTCGTCGTAGCTGGCGACTACTCCGCCGGCGTTGGCTAGGATGTCAGGCATTAGGGTTATGCCTTTTTGTGCAAGGATTTCATCGGCTTCTTTTGTGACTGGGGCGTTGGCGCCCTCTACGATGAGTTTGGCCTTGACATCCCCAGCATTCTCCTTGCTTATTACCCCACCAACCGCTGCGGGTATTAGAAGATCCACATCTAGCCCGAATAGCTCCCGGTTACTAAGGTGCTTACCACCGTAACCATCCACGCTACCGCGCTCCTTGCTGTATTTTTTGAGTTCCTCTATATCGATGCCCTCTCTTTGTAGCGTTCCTCCGCCCCTATCCGTGACAGCGACGATTTTTGTCCCCTTCTCGGCCAGAAAAGTGCATGCCCAAGAGCCCACGTTCCCGAATCCCTGCACCCCAATAGTAACATCAGAGAGTTCCTTACCCAAGAACTCGCGTACAGCACGTTCGGCGACGACCGAAACACCATAACCGGTCGCCTCCTCCCTCCCTGGTAATCCACCGATGCCAACCGGTTTGCCGGTCACCGACTCCCTGATGTGCGTTTCCCCGAAAATCGCTGCCATCTCCCGCGGGCTGGTTCCCAAGTCAGGTGCAGGAACATAGTTGCCCGAGATAAGCTCATACCTGATTTCATGAGCAAACCCGTGCATTATTATTTCTTTCACGTCCGGAGGCAACCTGCTATCCGCAACGATGCCCGCCTTTCCGCCCCCGAATGGAAGATCCATCAGCGCACATTTGTACGTCATTATCTCGGCAAGTTGAATTGTTTCCTCAAGTGTAACATCGCTTGACATCCTTATCCCGCCCTTGCACGGCGGGCCACGGGCAGCATTGTGATATACCACATATGCATGAACAACCTTATCTTCAGGTGGGAGGTGCCTGCGGAGCCTGAAGTGAATTACTCGATCGGGCTCGCTAAGTAGTGTGAGTGATTTTTCGCTCATGCCAACTAGGCGCACGATTTCCTCATCTAGCAACATTGTATCATCAATTCATTTACCTAAACTCTAAAACCTATAACTTCACCGGAGCCTCGCGCGGCCGCTCCGAGACCTTTATTGCCTCTTCCGGGTCTTTGAGCATGTGCCCCGTCGCTACGCACACCACGCGCTCGTCCCGTTTGATTGCTCCTTT
>CAZNRG010000082.1:0-2211 GCA_964575725.1 Hadarchaeota archaeon (SeqCode) | reverse complement strand
GTGGTGGGCAACTCCCAAAACACACACAACACGTACGACGGGATCTTCCTCGAGAACAGCTCCAACTACAACAACATCCAGGGGAACACGGTCAGGCGCGGCAGCGGGGACAACCGGCAGTGCTACGGGATCAATATAATGGTTGGCTGCAACTACAATCTCGTGATCAACAACGACCTCTACCAGGCCGGCGAGACGGCGGACAACTCCGATGCCAGCAGCTTGACGATATTCCGCAACAACCGGCTCACAACCGGCTGGGCGACCGGTTACGGTTAGGGGCAAATATAAGGTGCATAGTCCTTCTGAGAGCTCTTCGACTTCACCCGCACGCAATCAATTAAACTATCTCTGGCTGAGGATAATGTTGGGTAAACTATGGAAGCGACATCGTTCGCCTGCGAGTGGATCTTGCAACAGATTTCGGCCGGGAAAATAGTCGATGCGCAGGGGCTAGCAAGGGCTAAAATCCAAGCTTGTCGCGAGTTCGGATTATCGAAACCCTTCAGAAACTCGGAACTCTTGGCCGCAGCGACCGATGAACAAAAGGCCGGCGTAATTCAACTGCTCAGGTTGAAGCCCGTACGCTCGATCTCAGGCGTTTCGGTTATCACGGTGATGCCTAAACCCTATCCCTGCCCGAAACCCGAGCCGTGTATCTATTGCCCCGGGGGCCCAGACTACAATACTCCACAATCATACACGGGCAAAGAACCCGCCGCCGCCCGGGCCCTGCAACACGATTACGACCCTTCGAAGCAGGTGAGAAGCCGGATCGAGCAGCTCCGCGCGATAGGGCACGATGTCGATAAGGTTGAGCTGATCATGTTCGGCGGCACGCTGACCGCTTACCCTTCCGACTATCTGGAGTGGTTCACCGTGCAGTGCCTGAACGCGATGTCGGGTGCGAAAGCCAAGACGATTGAGGAAGCGCAGCTGGCGGCCGAAACCGCGGCAATTCGGAACAGCGACATCACAATCGAAACGCGCCCAGATTATTGCAAAGAGCCCCACGTCGATTTCATGCTTCGTCTTGGGGCCACTCGTGTCGAGCTGGGAGTTCAAACAGTTTACGACGACATCTACAAACTTGTCGAGCGAGGGCACACCGTCGAGGATGTTGCAGAGGCCACGCGAATAGCGCGGGATGCTGGCTTCGCTGTGGTCTACCACTGCATGCCGAACCTTCCCGGATCTGATTACGAACGAGATCTCGAGGCCTTCAACCAAATTTTCAGGGATGAGCGATTCAAACCCGACGCGTTGAAGATTTACCCCACGCTTGTCATGCCGGGGACCAAGCTCCACGAGATGTGGCAGCGCGGGGAGTACGAGCCGTATCCCTTCGAGCGGGTCTTGCAGCTCATCGCCGAGGTTAAAAAGCTGGTGCCCCCGTGGGTCCGAATTCAGCGTATCCAGCGAGACATTCCCGCAAATTTGATAGCTGAGGGGGTCAAGCGGGGCGACCTCCGGGCCTTGGTCCAAAAGCGACTCGGGCGAGAGGGCGCGCGCTGCCGGTGCATCCGATGCCGCGAGGTTGGGCACGTGCACTACAAGCATGGGATAGAGCCCGACCCCGAGGATATAGGACTTGTGATCGAACGATATCGTGCTTCGGGCGGTGAAGAGCTCTTTTTGTCGTTTGAGGACGTAAAACGGGACATCTTGATCGGGCTGCTGAGGCTGAGGGAACCCTCGGGCATGGCGCACAGGCCCGAGATCAAAAAAGCTCGTGCGATGCTCGTGCGTGAACTGCACGTGTACGGTCCGCTGGTGAGGGTGGGGGGAAAAGCCCGGGCGAACGACTGGCAGCATCGGGGCTGGGGTGAACGCTTGCTGCGAGAGGCTGAGCGGATTTCCCGCGAGGAGTTCGATGCTCGCAAGCTCATTGTGCTAGCGGGCATAGGGGTCAGGGAATACTACAGACGCCAAGGCTACGAGCGTGAGGGGCCCTACACGGTGAAAGAGCTGAACTGATACCCCCCAGCCGCATCGTGCTGGACACAGTGGGGGGAGAGAATTCACTTTCACGATTGCCCAGATAATGTGTGAAGAAAATATCTCCAGATGGCGCCAGTAAGGACCGCGGCTGACAAGAACGCCGCGGCGAGGACCAGCCAGAGCGGTGGCGCGGGAGGGATGGGAACGGTCGGAGTGGGGGCGCTTGGGACTCTCCGCGTCACGGCCAGGGTTTTGGTCGTGGAGTTCCCC
>CAZNRG010000081.1:0-2284 GCA_964575725.1 Hadarchaeota archaeon (SeqCode) | reverse complement strand
CCCGAGTCAGATTTCGTCACCAAAAGATAAAAACTACCACATCTTGCCCGGCTTTCCCCTGCCGAGGGCCTCGCGCTGGGCCATCCGCTCGTAGCGTGCCTGCTTCTTTGCCTGCTTGTAGCAGTTTTTGCAATATGACTTGCCCATCGTTCGCTTCGCGCAGGCGCGGTGGAGCTCGGCGCCGCAGGTTGAGCACTTAACGGTTGGTGGCTCGAGGGGTTTGCCGCAGGTTGGGCAATCAGGCACATCATCACCAGCTGAACTGTATTAACAATATCTGAAACAAATTAATTAAAGTATCGAGCCCCGGCGACATTTTGAGGCCCGGCTATCCTGCTCTTCGCCTAAATCCGGGTTTTCTTCCATAGAATGCTATGAATGCGGCGAAAAGAGTTATCAGGCTACCGATAAGCAGTACCCATAGGCTCCAGTCCTTTTCTCCCCTTGCAATGTTCTCTATACTGAAGAAAAATAGGATCACTCCACAAACGGTAGATACACTAAAAGTTGGAAACGCTTTTTCTAATAGTGGACTAGCGATGAGTCCAAGCGAGATTGCAGCAGCCCCCATCATCATCAGCGCAATAATTATCGTGGTGATAAGTCTTGATCCTATTCCTGAAATGAGAACAAAAATAGCCGCGATAAATAGCAGAATTTCTGGTCGTAGTATATCTTGAGCGGTAAAAACTCCTCTTGGTGGGCTTGCTTCCACTTCTTCACCCCTTACAGATTTCTACTACTAACGTATAAATTCACTTAACTATACCAAGCTGCCCTCGGGATGGCCGGTTGCTCCCGCCGGTACAGCAGATAGGCCATGTAGAGCCCAAAGAGGCCAGCGAGGATCGTGAGGTATAGCCCCCAACCCGGAGAGGCAGCGCCTAGCCCAAGCCAGTAGGCGATCGCCCCAACCAAGCCTAGCAGACTCCCGAGTGCCCCGATCCCTGCGTTTGTCAGCGGCCTCCGCATGTCGAGCTGTTTGATCCTCAAGAACTCGTAGTTCACCAGCGTCCCAAGGAGCAGAAGTAATCCGCCGATGAACGCGACCATCCCCTCCCAGTGTCCAAGGGCGTTGGCAGATTGCCCGCCGAAGGTCCCCCATGGGGCGAAGGAACCTATGATCATGAGGGCACACGCGATACCCAGCAAGAACTCGGGCTTGAGCACTTCATCTATCGCTCGCTTCAATTCATCCCCGCGCTCACTTGGATTTTGATATTAAAAACGTTTGGTTATAATTTTGGTTTCAGCAGTTCCTTGTTAAGGACCGCGAAGGAGTCGCCGCCGACTTGATAGAAATTCCGAACTTTCTCGATCTCCATAAATTCGCCGTCGAACGCTCCTTCGTTCGCATACGCCGCGACCACCTCACCCACGAATAGAGTGTGATCGCCGGTCGTGATTTTATTCACGAGCTTGCACTCCAGATGTGCGATACACTCCTCGATGATTGGCGATTTGATGACTTTGGCGGGTTTGGCGGTAAGCCCGAACTCTGAGAACTTGTCGTGTTTGCGCCCCGAGGTCCTGCCGCATTTGATCGCTTTGTCGAGGATTTCAACGGTTGGAATGTTTATCACGAATTCCTTAGCGCGCGAGATGAGTTCATGCGAGTACCGGCGGGGGGCAATGAGGATTCCAACGAGCGGGGGATTCATGGAGAGCGGAGTGGCCCAAGCGATGGTGATTATGTTCGGCTTCCCGGTCGCCGGGTTGATGCAGCTAGCTAGCACTACCAGCCTAGGGTAGATCAGCCTGCACGTCTTCGCAGGGGGAACTTCAACTTTTTCCATTTTTATCACCTTGGTGCCCCCGGCGGGATTCGAACCCGCGTCGCAGCCTCTCTTCGTTTTGGGTAACTCGAAAGGGCTGTATGATTGACCGGCCTACACCACAGGGGCACAAGTCTAGTTTTGTTAGCTCGAAATAAAGCGTATCGCATAGGTAAAATTGTAGAACGATGGCACGAAAATTATGTATAAACTATTCAAATGGTGGGCCCGGCGCGATTCGAACACGCGACCACCCGGTTATGAGCTTCGCCCGGTGTTACCGTCGGACGCTCTAACCTGGCTGAGCTACGGGCCCCGACTCAAATTTTGTCGGGATTGATTAAAACGTTTGCTAAGACAAAATTAAAAGGGGAACCGCGCGAACTATCGCAAGGTGAAGGTTTGGTGATTAAAAGCCTATCCCACGGCGACACCGATGGCATCTGCGCTGCAGCCCTTGTGAAAGCGCGTTTTCCTGAGGCCGAGGTCTGGTTCACTCGCCCGATAAC
>CAZNRG010000080.1:0-2304 GCA_964575725.1 Hadarchaeota archaeon (SeqCode) | reverse complement strand
ACTTGGTGTGACCGAGCCCTTCGACACGAATCCGTCCCGGCTGTTTTAACTCTCCCTCGACCTCAAACCTCAAGCCCAAGATTTGCTCGACCAGAGCGATGTTCGTCAGCGCATGCGAGGTGAGTTCAGCGCTTGTTATTTCAGATTCTCCCTCCGCGAGCGCGAGGTAAGGCACGAGCTGATCGGTCATGTGGCGGTCGACCGCTCGTCCCGTTTGAAGTTGCTTTATCAAGGTCTCAGCAACCTCTCGCCCAACTTGGTCAGCTGGCTTTCCCCGCTTACCCAACGAGCTCGCCCCTAAGATCCCGCCGCTCTCGGTTTCGGCCCAGAGGGTTATCCCGGTCCCCGGGCCGAGGTGGGGGTCTTGGGTTGGGGGGTAGGATTCGGCCTTGATGTCGACCTTGGCGTGGCCAGCTTTGATTAACGCCATGCTCGCCGCGTGCGCCATCCGGGTCGCGATGTGAGCCGGTAGGCAAACGCAGTGCGCTACCCCCGCGATGTGGACCACCCTACCGGGTTCCGTTAACCTGAGCGCTCGCAGTCTTTCGAGGGGTTCGATGCGGGCACGCACGATCCCTCCTCCCCGCGGGTAGTGGCCCCGCTGGACGCACTCGACCTCACCCCGATATCCCATCCTGCGTAGCGTGGGCAGGGTAACCTTTTTTAGAAAGTCGATGGGGGGCGCGAACGGGTTGTCAGTTCCGCCTGTGATTTCAACCTCCACGGGCTTGCGCGCGAAAGCAGCGGCCGGCATCAGGATCTGTAGGATTAGCGTGGTGCTACCCGCGGTTCCTATGTCGACGCGATATCTACCCCCCTCTGTGGCACTGGCCTCGAACTTTAGCTCTTTCGAGTGAAGCTCCAGCCCTTCAACTCGGGCATTCGTGAGTTTGGTGAGTGCCTCAACCCCCCGCAGGTGTTGGGGCTGGAGCCCGGGCTTCGTCCGTTTCGCGCGGATGTTGTAAATGTGAACGGGTTTCCAGCTGACCGCGCTCAGCGCTAGGGCGGTTCGGAGGATGGCACCGCCGCCCTCTCCAATTGAACCATCTACCTCGATCATCAGCAGAAGTTAGGTCTTCCGCATATAAGAGTTGAAAGTGAATAATCCTCACGAGTTCAATGGCAAAATTTCAGGCGAGCGTTTTGGAGTTGGTATCAAAGGTTCCCAAGGGCAAGGTGACGACTTACAAGGAGCTTGCGCGAGCTCTGGGCAGGCCTCGTGCGTGGAGAGCTGTCGCCAATGCTCTAGCTAGAAATCCCCACCCGATAAAGATACCCTGCCATCGCGTGGTGAGGTCGGATGGTAAAATTGGGGGTTACAAGTTGGGCACCAAGCAAAAAGCGAAACTGCTTGCTGCAGAAAACATCGAAATTCAGAACGGTAAAATTCTCCTCTCAAAATATTTATTTCAGTTTTGAAACTTTTTCACCAGACTGAAGATCACCCCAGGTTTTGGATTCCTTTTTCTCGCTTAAGTATTTGTAAACACGGCTTGGCTTGCCTCTACCACCGAGCCCGTTCGCCGCGAGTTTCGTTCGTTCGGTTAGTCGCACGAGTCCCCGCTCGACGAGTTTCCGAACTGTGCGCCAGACTGTAATTTTAGAAGTTTTTGTCAGCTTCATGAGTTCGGGGATGGTAAACTCCCTCCGCTCCATTATGTGTCCCACTATCTCCACATCCCTCACTGTCATATCGCGGAGCCCGTGCTCAAGTAGCGTTGATGTTGCGCCGCCCCACCTCCGCCGATATCCGGCCCAAACGGCGATTGTCACAATTCCCATCGCGATGCCGATGCCTGCGGCGATCGGTAGGGCATCGATCGGCTTCGTCTCCGTCGTTGTCGTGTTGGAAACGGTGACCGGTTCCCCGGTTGCCTTTGCTTGGTCATAGGCGTCTGTCGGCACGCTTGTCAATCCCGTGCCGCCACCATATCTATCTGCATCTGCTGGAGAACCTTCTTCCTGAGCAGGGGCAGGGACCTTATCATAATCTGGATAACTCCCCCAGCTTAGAAGCGCTGCATCTTCAAGATATTCTACGTTCTCCACGTCATATCGTATATTGTCTATAGACACCTGTTGTCCAAAGTTCTCGATAATTACAGTTTGGGTTGAGGTGATGACGTATCTTTCGCCGTAAAAATGGTCGAGGATAGCGTAGGACGTGATAGCCGCTGCTCCCAGCACCGCCAGAACTATTATCGCACCGAGAAGCCACCGGCGCACGTCTAACACCACATAAAGTATCATTTTTGAAACTTAATAAATTATGTTTCTTATATGAAACTTAATTTAAATCCAAGG
>CAZNRG010000079.1:0-2367 GCA_964575725.1 Hadarchaeota archaeon (SeqCode) | reverse complement strand
CGCCGGGTCGGGAGGGGTGGACCGAGCTTCGCCGTCAAGAAGGAAGGCGCCGCCCAGGTCGCACTCGTTGGCGCACCGAACTCTGGGAAGTCGACGCTGCTCCACCAACTCACGGCCGCCCGTCCAAAAATCGATGGGTATCCATTCACCACCAGGCGGCCTGTACCGGGAATGATGCAATTTGAGGATGTTCAGATTCAGCTACTCGAGGTTCCCGCGGTGATCGGGGGCTCGAGCCTTGGAAAGGGGCTTGGAGCACAGCCGCTCAGCGTCGCCCGAAACGCGGACGCCATCGCTCTGGTGGTCGACGCCTCGGCGGAACTGGTCAGTCAGGCCCGAATTCTGATCGACGAGCTCGATGCGGCGGGTATCAGGCTCAACCAGAGGCCGCCCAGGCTCAGCGTCCAGCGCAGGGCCACGGGAGGGATCGAAGTCCGGGGAGCGGGCATGTTCGAGGGCGGCGAAGTGGAGCTCAAACACATCTTGCAGGGGCGCCACATCCACAACGCGCTCGTGACCATCGACGAACCGGTGACGGCTAAGGAACTCGAGGAAGCGCTCGACGAATCCTCGGTCTATCGCCGCGCCTTCATCCTCCTCACAAAATGCGACTATCCTGGCGCTGCGGACAAACTCGAGTTGCTGAAGCGTGAGCTTGGGGGGCGCTTTCGGACGATCGTCGCCAAGGGGAATGGAGAGGAACTAAAGCGAGTTATCTTCGAAAATCTCGACCTCATCCGCGTTTACACCAAGCGCCCCGACGAGGAGCCGGCCAAACGCCCGCTGGTCCTGCCAAAGGGTTCGACGGTCTTCGATGTCGCGAGCGCGGTACACAAAGATTTCGCGAGAGAGCTGGAGTTTGCCCGCGTATGGGGGTCAACGCGCTTCCCAGGACAACAGGTGCATCGGGAGTACGCGCTTCAGGACAAAGACATCGTCGAACTTCACGCCTCAAAATCCTACTCGCCGCGCAGATAGCGGGTGATTTTTAAAACGGCGTCGGGTTTTCCCACGACCGTGACGAGGTCCCCTGCTTGAACCTGGGTGTCGCCTCGCGGGGGGATGAGCTCGTCGCCCCGGGTTATCATAGCGAATGTGCAGCCTTTTGATATGTTTATGTTCTTGATGAACTTCCCGACTGCCTTCGAGCTCGTGCCTACCGTGACTTCCACGACCTCGCCCTTGCCGCCGCCTATTCCCAACAGCCCGTAGACCCCAGAGCCCGCCACAGCCTTCTCAAAAAGCATGACCGCGGCGCTCACCAAGCTGACCGCAATATCGACCCCAAGCTCCTCAAACATCTTCGCGTGCTTCTCATCGTTGACGCGGGCGATTACCCTCCGGACGCCCATTTTCTTGCCCAGTTCACACGCCATTAGGTTGACCTCATCAAATTGGGTGAGGGCAATCAGCACGTCGGCCTTATCGACGCCAGAATCCTTCAGCGCATCTATGTCGGCGCCGTTGCCGTGGATGACAAGCACATCCAGCTCGGCCGCCAGCTCGTGGGCCCGCTTCTCGTCCTTCTCGATCACCACCATGTTGTGCCCTCGGTCGCTCAGCCGCTTGGCCAGTTTGGAGCCCGTCTGTCCCCCGCCGACGATCACTATGTATGACATTTGTTCGCCCACTATATTTCTGGGTGAATAACTAAATAAGGATGAGGGCGTTTAAACCTTATTAAGAGTGATTTAGATGCCGATCCGACCCGCGCGAAGCTACCGTCACTTCAGCGGCCCGGCTTATACCCGCCGGGAGTACGTCAAGGGAGTCCCAGGAATACGCGTCACCTTCTTCGACATGGGTAACCCAAAGGGTGATTTTCCTGTTGAGATGTCCCTAGTCTCGCAGGAAACCGGACAGATAAGACACAACGCGCTAGAAGCCGCTCGCATCGCCGCAAACCGTCTGCTCGAGGTCAAGGCCGGCAAGGACAATTACCACTTCAAGCTCCGCGTCTACCCCCACCAAATTCTGCGCGAGAACCCTATGGCGACCGGGGCGGGAGCTGACCGAATCTCTGATGGTATGGCCCGCGCCTTCGGCAGACCAATCGGTACTGCTGCAAGGATTAGCCGGGGGCAAAAGATTATGAGCGTGCGGATAGCGGGGGAATTTGCGCTCGTCGCTAAGGAAGCGCTCCGCCGTGCAAGTTTGAAACTGTCCCTACCATCCAGAATCCTGGTCGAGAAAGGGGAAGAGTTACTTGGGTGAACTTGCAATCGCCGCGAGCAACTCGTAAATAATTTTCGCCGCTACAAAGGCCGTGGTCCCATCGTCGTGCGGTGGAACCAATTCTACCACATCAAAAGCCCATATGTTGAGTTTCCCGAGCTCACGAACCAATCGCAAAATTTCAACCGTCGA
>CAZNRG010000078.1:0-2443 GCA_964575725.1 Hadarchaeota archaeon (SeqCode) | reverse complement strand
ATTCAGGGTCTGGTCCCGTAGGGGTTCGGGGGTTCGAATCCCCTCCCCCGCACCACGGTTTGAGATCAAAAGCGCGCAACTACAAATAGCGCTCTCTTTCAGCCTCGCCAGCGCGAAGCGCGGCATGCGCTGCGGCTATCCTGGCAACCGGAATCCTGAATGGCGAGCACGACACGTAGTTCAGCCCCAGTTCGTGACAGAACTTTATCGATTCGGGATCGCCCCCATGTTCGCCGCAGATGCCGATTTCCAGCTCTGGCATCTTGCTCCTGCCCAGCTCCACACCGATTTGCATGAGCTTCCCAACCCCTTTACGGTCCAACGTTTGGAACGGGTCGGCCTCGAGAATCCCCTGCTCCATGTACTTGAACATGAACTTGGCCTCGGCGTCGTCGCGGGAGTAGGCATAGGTCATCTGGGTTAGGTCGTTCGTGCCGAAGGAGAAGAACTCCGCATACTCCGCAATCTCGTCGGCGGTGAGGGCGGCTCGCGGCACTTCGATCATCGTGCCGAACTTGTAGGGGACTTCAACGCCCTGTTTCGTCATCACCTCACGCGCCACCCGCTCGAGCTGCTCTCGCACAACCTTCAGCTCATTGACGTGTCCGACCAATGGGATCATAATTTCCGGCCTCGGGTCGCAACCCTCCCGCTTGAGCTCGCATGCCGCCTCGAATATCGCCCGGACCTGCATCTCGTTGATGTCGGGGCGGGTTATCCCGAGCCTGCACCCTCGAAGCCCCATCATAGGGTTGGTCTCCCGCATGGCCTCGACCCGCTTCAGAAGATTCTCCGCGGCTTCGAGTTCAGCGGGTCGCTCCCTGCTCATCCGCCGCGTGATCACCTCCCCCAGCAGCTCCTCATAGCGCGGCAGGAACTCGTGCAGCGGTGGGTCGAGTAGCCTTATCACCACTGGTAAGCCGTCCATCTCCCCCAGGATCCCCTTGAAGTCCTCCTTCTGAATCTTGAGCAATTTTTCGAGGGCCCCTTTTCGTTCTTCATCGGTTTTTGCGAGTATCATTTGGTGGACGAGTGGCAGCCGCTCCTCCTCGAAGAACATGTGCTCGGTGCGGCACAGACCTATCCCCTGAGCTCCGAGTTCCCTAGCTTTTTTAGCGTCGCGGGGGTAGTCGGCATTTGCCCAATTCTGTAGCTTCTTGAATTCGTCCGCCCAAGAGAGAAGTTTTTCGAACTCCGCGGACATTTGCGGCTCTATCAGCGGTGCCGCCCCCGGGATGACTTCGCCGGTCGAGCCGTTTATCGTGATGATGTCGCCCTCTTTTACGATGATTCCGTTTGCCTCGAAGATGCGCTTCTCCAAGTCTATTTTTAGCGCTTCGCAGCCGACTACGGCGGGTTTCCCCAACCCCCTCGTTACCACGGCTGCATGAGATGTCATTCCCCCTCTTGAGGTGAGCACGCCCCACGAAGAGATTATACCGCCCACATCGTCCGGGTTGGTCTCGGGCCGAACTAGAATTACCGCCTCTCCAGCGTTTCCTAATTCTTTGACCCGCTCGGAGTCGAGCACAGCTTTCCCCACAGCGGCGCCCGGGCTGGCGTTGAGCCCCTTCGCGATCACTTTGACTTTCGCCTTCGGATCGATTTGCTTATGCAACAGTTGTTCGACTTGGCCCGGCTCCACGCGCAGGATGGCTTCCTCCCGCTTTATCAGCCCCTCCCCAACCATTTCCACAGCAATTTTTACAGCAGCCTGCGCGGTCCGCTTTCCGGCTCGGGTCTGTAGCATGTAGAGCTTGCCCTGCTCGACGGTGAATTCGACATCTTGCATTTCGCGGTAGTGTCGTTCGAGTTTTTCCGATATGTCTAGGAGCTGCTTGTAGAGTTGCGGGTATCTCCCCTCGAGCTCGGCTATCTTCAGGGGGGTTCGAATTCCCGCCACTACATCCTCCCCCTGGGCATTGAACAGAAATTCGCCGAAGAGCTTTCGCTCCCCAATGGCGGGATCTCGTGTGAAAGCGACGCCGGTTCCCGAGCTGGCCCCCATGTTCCCAAAGATCATGACGACGACGTTAACCGCCGTGCCAAGGTCGTGGGGGATCTTGTAGTATTCCCGGTACTCCCGGGCTCGCTTGGTGTTCCAGGATCCAAAGACCGCGTTTATCGCAAGCTCGAGTTGTTTGAGGGGGTCGGCGGGGAACTCCTCACCTTTCTCTTTCTTCACTATCTGCTTGAACTGCTCGACTACCTTTTTCATGTCCTCCGCTTTCAGGTCGGTGTCGAGTTTGGCCCCAACCTTTTCCTTTTGTTTTTCGAAAGAGTCCTCAAACCTTTTGGCATCGATACCCAGCACGATTTTGCCGAACATCTGGATGAACCTGCGGTAGGCATCGTAGGCGAACCGCTCGTTTTTCGTCAGCTTCGCCAGCCCCTCAACGCTTTCATCGTTAAGCCCGAGGTTGAGGATGGTGTCCATCATCCC
>CAZNRG010000077.1:0-2509 GCA_964575725.1 Hadarchaeota archaeon (SeqCode) | reverse complement strand
CTATCTCCACGAGCGGTACCCCACAGCGGTTGAAATCTACGGTGCCTGCAACAGGGTCATATGCCCCCGGGTCCTCCTCAAGATGTACTTCGCGGATCCTGACGCCCACGAGCTCACCGTTTATGCCAATCGGTGTGCTCGAGTGTTGGTAACCAGCGGGTAGGTCGGGATAATCGTAGTGCTTGCGTTGGATGTAGATTGGTTGGTCAATCACAACGTCACAACCAAGCATCAGCGCAATCTCGATTACTGCATCAACCGCCCTCACGTTTGGAGGCATTGGCTTGGCACCGGGCATGGCCGTGCATATCGGACATACATTCGTGTTTGGGGGGGCCTCCCTGTAGTCAGTTGGGCAATCGCAGCATAGTTTGCGTTTGGTTGCTAGCTGCTCGTGGATCTCGAACCCTATTTTCATCCTCATTTCGCCACCTCCAAGGCACGCATAACGCGCAACACGGTTCCTTCACCGAGTGCCTTGCCCTGTACTTGCAGGCCAACTGGGATACCATCGGCCTCGCCCGCCTTGATGACGCCAGCACAGGTGCCAGCGAGGCTGATGGGGGCAGTTAAGTAATCGTACGCGTGCATATCGGCCGGTGACAGCTCTGTACCTAACTTATGAGGCAGCTTAGGCACGGTTGGCCCCACGATAACGTCAACCCTCTCCAACGCTTTCTTGAACTCTCGCCTCAGAAGCGTGCGAACTTGTAGCGCGCGTTGGTAGTACTTACCACGCTGCTCCTTGCGGCTGATGTATTCCCCGCACTTGATCCTACGAAGGACCTCATCACCACAGACTTCCTCGATACGTCGTCCGTATTTGCGGCCGTCGAACTTGCGCGTTGCAGAGAAGAACTCGGCGGACATGATTACGTAGTACGCTGACAGGCCCTTCTCGAGATGAGGGAGTTCAACTTCAACGACCTCTGCCCCGAGATCATGCAGTTTCTCGACCGCGCCATCGATGGCCTTCATGACCGTAGAGTCCGTTAGCTCGTTGAACTTGGGGCTCGTTCCTATACGCATGCCTTTAATCCCGGCATCGAGCTCGTCTGAGTAGTCGACGCTCGAGAGGTCTAGGGTTGTGCACTCGTTCGGATTGCGCCCGGCGATGGTCTGCAGCATCAGCGCCGCACCGTGGACATCCGGTGCTAGCGGTCCAATCTGGTCGAAGCTCACGGCTAACTCGATTAAACCATGGGCTGGTACCAAACCTTGGGTTGGTCTGATTCCCACGATTCCACAGTGGCTCGCGGGATTCCGGATTGAGCCACCCGTGTCTGTACCCAAGCAGAGATCACAAAACTCAGCCGCGATCGCCGCCGCCCCTCCGCTGCTTGAGCCCCCCGGGATGTACCCTGGGGCGGCCGGGTTGTCTGTAGCCCCAAAAGCACTCGTCTCACCGCTCGAGCCACAGGCGAACTCATCCATGTTGTTTATTCCGAGGACGATGCCTCCAGCGGCGTGAACCCGTTGAATGACTTCAGCATCGTAGGTGGATACATAATTTTCGAGCGTTCGGGAAGCGCAAGTGGTCCGTAGCCCTTTGACATTAATGTTCGATTTGACGCCAACCGTGAGGCCCGCGAGCTTTCCCCCACGTTTCCCACGCTTGAGCTTGCGATCGATGGCCTCGGCCTCAGCAAGGGCATTTGGATTGAGTTCGATGAACGCCTTTATCTTTTTGTCCAGCTTTTTGATCTGCTCAAGCGCTCGTTGCACGTTTTCCACGGCTGAGAGTTCGCCCCGCCGAATCGCCTCGAGCTTGGCTAGCGTTCCTCGGCCCATTTCGCCACCTCCACCCGAAGGTTTCCCTGCTCATCCACACCCGGCATGACCGAGATGAAACGTTTCCGGAACTCGGTTCGTTCCTCCTCGCGCGAGGGCTCGCCGTCTGGACGCACGACGTTGTAAGACTCTTGGCTGTAATAAGTTTCCTTGAGCTTCGGGAGTTCTTTCGCCGCCTCGACAAACGACTTAATGATCTCCTCGGCGCCACGCTCAATTTCCTTCTCTCTTTCAGCCATTCAGACCCCACTTGATATCTCCACCGCTATATGAAAAGTTTGGGTGGCGAACGTTCGCCATGAACTTTAAGCTTAAGCCGACTAATTTTCTTTGGTGGCGAATTGAAAAAACCAGCTAAATTTTGGGAGAAGTTGCCGGAGAAGAAAGCCCGTTGTTCGCTTTGCCCATGGAGGTGCGTGATAGCTCCTGGCAAGTTGGGGGTCTGTCGCTCCCGAAAGAACGAGGGCGGCGAGCTCTATTCCCTGGTTTACGGCTCAATCGTTTCGATGGCGGTCGACCCAATCGAGAAAAAGCCCCTCCATCACTTCTGGCCAGGGAGTGGTGTTTTTTCCCTCGCAGCTCCGGGTTGTAATTTCAAGTGTCTCCACTGTCAGAATTGGACCATCTCGCAGGCGAACGTCGAGGAGATCGCCCACGAGGATCTTCCACCCGAGCGAGCAATTGAACTGACCAAGCGCTACGGCTGCAAGGGCATAGC
>CAZNRG010000076.1:0-2809 GCA_964575725.1 Hadarchaeota archaeon (SeqCode) | reverse complement strand
CTTCGTCTTTTAGTGGAGTGTTCAGCTCTTGTAGGAGACGTATCGCCTTACCGTTTACCAAAATATTCACCGTTCCGCGGAGTTTCCGCGTGCCCGGCGAGTAAAGTTGTTCGGCCAACCTCTCTCCAAACCTGCGAACGAGTTCATCCAGCAGGGAAGCAACGTTTTTTGCCCCTTCAATCCTTTCCTGTTCCCTCCCCGTCAGCTCGCGGAAGTTCGCGAAGAACTTCACGGTAATTGTCATCAGTTTCCCCTCTCAAGTTGATAGCTGGGTTTAGTATCCCTAAAAATCTGTCTTAAGTCTGTTAATGCAAATAGCGCTCCGAAAGTTTGCCCTACCGCTTTTTTCATCATGAAACCATCACCTGGAGCCGGGGGCCGGATTTGAACCGGCGAATAGCGGGTCTGCAGCCCACCGCCTTAACCACTAGGCTACCCCGGCATGTTTTACAGAATCTTCTTATCCTCCCGATACAGGTGGAAAAATTGCCACTACATCGCCGTCTTTCAGGAATGTGTTTAATCCACGGAGAAGGCGTATGCCCCTGCCATTCACCAAGATGTTGACAGTTCCGAGCAATTCCCGTGTCCCCGGCGAGTACAGCTGCTTGGCTAGCTTGTCCCCGAACCTACGAACGAGCTCGTCTAACAGAGAGGGGACATTTCCCACTCCTTCAACACTCTCCTGCTCTTTTCCAGTTATCTCACGAAAATTCGCGAAGAATTTTACTATGATTGCCATCGATCTCTCACCACGCGTTGGGGTTCTAAAATGGAAAGTAAATCTACCCCACAAGTTCGATATTTTCTTGAAGTGGTTGAGAGCTCTCCTTCAGATGAGACTTGGATTAGCTTTGGTAATTTACCAGAAGTGCCGATGTAGTCCCCCATCACGACCAAACAGCCTCGAATTTTTGGGGTAGCGTCAGCTCGGTCTAAGCCTCGTTTGATTGACGCTTCAACATCCGTTCCCTCCACTGCATTTGCTACGGATGTTGCCGCGGCGTCAGCAATCGATGCCTCACGTGCGATTACGACGACAGCGTCCGCATCACCAAAACTTACAGAATGCCCCACCGTGCCTGAACTCGTGCAAATGCCTATTGGCAGCTCCTTTCCTTGAACGAGAAAACCTATTTTCCCAGAAATTTTTGCTTTTCCCGCATAGATCCCGACGCGAAACTCCTGATTCCCGATGATAGAGATGTCGCCACCGTTCTCGACCAAAACATTTTTAGCACCCACATTGATCGCCGCCTCAGCCGCGACCTGCGAGATCGCCCCAGCAACGGCCGCAAACGGGCCAACATCCGCAAGCCGCGCGGCTCTAAGCATCAATCCTATTATCCTCGGATACTCCTCCGCATTCAGGCGCAGCGGCTCGAGTGAGTACCTGAACTCCGGATGCCTAACTATAAATCTCTCAATGCAACGCCTAGCTTCAAGAGCTGCGCTCACCGCTACGTTTATTGCCTGCTCAGTGCCCGATTTGACTACTAGGTTTGTTTCCTTGAATGACCATGCACGAGTGTACATTTCTACCCACCATCAAAATTTTGATACCTTGAGCGCCCTCACCGGACAAGACGGCACACAGATCTCGCAGTAAATACACTTGTCCTCGTCGAGTTCGATTGAATAATCATCGGTCAACCGGAGTGCCCCGGTGGGACAGAGTGAGAGGCACGCACCACAGTCGAAACATTTTTCCTCATCGAGCTGAATTGCACGTTTGAGTTCCTTGGTCTCGATTCCCTTTTGTTCGAAAAGTTCGATGACTCGGTTCACTTCCGCCTCGGGAGCGTCGATCGCGAGCAGGATCTCCCCACCCTCCGCGCTGAACTCCGCGTGTAGAATGTTCACAAGCGTACCCGTTTTCTTGATGATCGATGCAAGTATCGGTTCCTTTGCCTTTTCAGCCGAATATTTTAATAGTACTTTCTTCGTCACCTTCTTCGCCTCCCGATCAGCTTTGATATGTCTTCGCTCGTGAGGATACCTCTCAACTCCCCCCCTGTACTCACCACCGGGACTCCTGAAATCCCGTGCGTTTCAAGCTTCCTCGCAATCGCGTCGATGGGTTCATTCTCGGACGCCACGATGACCTTAGGGGTCAAGATGTCCGATAGTTTCCTCTTGCCAGTTCCGACCGCTACTGCAATGTCCCATGAGGTCACGATGCCCACGAGCTTCCCTTTTTCATCGACGATAGGCAGGTGGTCAAAGTTTCGTTTCGAAAATATCCTTGCCGCGCTGGTGATCGAATCGCTTGGTTTGGCGGTTACTACCTCCCTTGTCATCAAGTCTTTGGCAACAGGGGCAGCGGCAATCTGCTTTATCGGCTTGAATACCTGGTCTGTTGATAGCCCTTCAACTGTTTGGGCGAGGAAGAATCTTTTGTCTTCGATCCACTTTTTCAGGATATCAGCAATTTCTCTCGCCTGCTTCAAGCTGCTCAGAGGGCTGACTGGTACCTCCTTTCCCACAACTTCAACTCTCCCCGATTTCAGCTCGGCGTACGTGACTTCCTTGAGGATCGGGCGCTCCCTCCTCGGAACCCCGTAATCGGTGAGATTTGTCATTATCTCCTCATCGCTTATGCCCGTCGTCTTAGCAACGCGCTCGTTTATGATAGGGATGGGGATACCCAAGCCGACGTACAGCGAGGTCCCGTATCCTTCGATCGTCGCCCCCCTGATGTAGCGCGCGTCCATCTCCTTGAGGTCTCCGATGGTCATGATGGTCCCCATTGCTTTGGTCGGCGCGTGCTGGGTGCCCTCCCAGAAGATGTAGCCTTGGGCACCACCCA
>CAZNRG010000075.1:0-2832 GCA_964575725.1 Hadarchaeota archaeon (SeqCode) | reverse complement strand
CACATCTACGGTGTCGACATGGTCTTCGTGACCTGCGGTTTGGGCGGGGGGACGGGAACCGGTGCGGTGCCCGTCGTGGCCGAGATCGCGAAAAAACTCGGGGTGCTAACCGTCGGCGTCGTGACCCTCCCATTCACCGTTGAGGGGACGCGCCGAAGGCTGAACGCCGAGCAAGGACTCGCGCGTCTTCGAGGAGTCACAGATACTGTAGTCGTAATCCCTAACGACAAGTTGCTCCAGCTTGCGCCAGACCTTCCTATTGGTGCGGCATTTAATGTAGCCGATCAACTCCTGATGGACGCGATCAAAGGGGTAACTGAGATGATCACGAAACCCGGGCTCATCAACCTCGATTTCGCTGACGTGCGCACGGTGCTCCAGAACGGCGGGGTGGCGATGTTGGGCATAGGGGAATCCGACACCGACAACCGCGCCGCAGAGGCAGTCGACGAGGCGCTGAACAGCCCTCTGCTAGATGTTGACATCACTGGGGCAAAGGGAGCGCTCGTAAACGTGGTCGGGAGCCCTGACATGACGCTTGAGGAGGCGGAGCGGATCGTCTCCCGCGTCGCCGAGTCCCTCGACCCTGAGGCCCAAATCATCTGGGGTGCGCAGATATCCAAAGACATGAAGAACGCGGTGCGGGTCATGGTCGTACTCTCTGGCGTCCACTCGCCCTACGCGCTTGCCCCGGGTGAACAACCCCCGGCGAAAGGCGAGCCCATCGACCTAGGATTGGAGCCCCTGTAAATGCAAAAGTTCTTCTCAAACTGTAAGCGCGTGCTACGAGTAGCGCGAAAGCCGGACAAAAGTGAATACCTGCAGGTGGCCAAGATCACCGGACTGGGAATCCTGCTCATAGGTTTTATAGGATTTATAATAATGCTCGTCGGCGTTTTCCTCGGCGCGGCGCCAGCAACGTGAGGTGATGGGATGGAAGAGATTCAGAAGCCAGCCGTGTTCGCCGTCCGCTCAACCATAGGTCAGGAGAAGAACACGGCAGATATGATCGTGACACGCGCAAAAAATTTCAACCTATCAATTAAGGCAGTGCTCGCACCCCCGGGAATAAGAGGCTACGTGTTCGTCGAGGCGGCTGGAAAGACCATCGTGGAGCAAGCGCGGGTCGGGATCAAACACGCGAGGGGCATCGTCTCTGGCGAGATCCCGATGGGTGAGATCGAGCAATTCCTTGTGCCAAAGCCCGTTGTCGTGGGCATGGAAGTCGGAGACATCATTGAGCTCACCTCTGGCCCCTTCCGAGGGGAGCGGGCGCGAATAATCCGAATCGATGAGGGGAAGGAGGAGATAACCGTGGAACTGTTCGAGGCAACCGTTCCCATTCCGGTCACGGTTCGGGGGGATTTTGTTAAAGTGATCCAGAAAAAGGAGAAGGAGGAAGGGACTAAATGAAAGCAAGCGATGTGAAGCCGGAAATGCGACGCATCGACCTGGATCTGAAAATCGTCGAGATCGAGGAGCCACGTCCGTATGCCAGCCGGACCGGGCGAGAAGGAAAGGTGACCACCGCGATCGGGGAGGACGACTCGGGGCGGATAAAAATCTCGCTCTGGGACAAGGACATCGATCGTGTCAAGGTCGGCTGTACGGTCCGAATCCGCAACGGCTACGCGAGGCTCTTCCGCGACGAGGTTCACGTCAGCGCGGGCATGTACGGCAAGCTCGAGATCGCCGAGTAGCCGCTGCACCACAGCGTTTTTTAGCGCTCGGAGCCTACTTTTGAGGGATTACGCCTATCGTTCGGGCAAGGCGGTCACGATGAAATCGAGAGTTAAAGTATTGGTCGAAGGTGGAAAAGCTAACCCCGGGCCACCCTTGGGTCCAGCCCTGGGGCCGCTCGGTATAAACATCGGGCAGGTGGTGGCAAAGATAAACGAGCAAACCGCCACGTTCGAGGGCATAAAAGTTCCTGTGAGCGTGATTGTTGACAAGAAGACCAA
Organism: Hadarchaeota archaeon (SeqCode); assembly: GCA_964575725.1. Taxonomy (GTDB): domain Archaea; phylum Hadarchaeota; class Hadarchaeia; order Hadarchaeales; family Hadarchaeaceae; genus DG-33. Next base: position 871 of record CAZNRG010000075.1, on the reverse strand, counting down.
ACAATTCGAGATCGAAGTCGGCTCCCCACCCATGGCCGCGCTGGTCAAAAAGATGCTGGGCCTCGAGAAGGGGGCGAAGACCTCCGGCACCGAAGTCGTGGGAAATTTTACTCTCGCCCAAGCCGTCGAGATCGCGAAGCTGAAGGCCGAGGGAACGCTGGCCAAGGGGCTGAAAGCAACGGTCAAGGAGGTTCTCGGAACGTGCTTGAGCATGGGCATAACGGTCGAGGGAAAGAACGCCCGCGAGATGCAGCGCGAGGTGGATGAGGGAAAACATGACGAGGTGTTAAAGTAATGCCGGTCTCCAGTGAAAACTTGCTCAAAGCGATCAAGGCGATGAGGGAGAACAGCCCGCAGCGAAAATTCGCGCAGGGCGTCGACCTATCGATCAACCTGAGGGACATCAACCCTAAGAAACCCGAAGGGCGCATCGACTTAGACATTGCGCTCCCACACGAAGTCGGCAAGCCGCACAAGGTCGGCGTTTTCGGGGAGAGGGAGCTGGCGCGCCGGGCGCGTGACGCTGGCGCAGACCTCGTACTTGGGCGCGCGGATATCGAGGCCCTCCAGCGGGAGCGAAAGCGGGCAAAGAAGCTGGCCGACGAATTCCACTTCTTCCTCGCCCAAGCCGATTTTATGCTCATGATAGGCAAAGCGCTCGGGCCTGTGCTTGGGCCTAGGGGAAAAATGCCGAAACCGATCCCACCCACGACCGACCCAAGACCGCTCATCGAACGCCTCAAGAAAACCCTAAAGGTGCGAACGAAGGACCAGCCAGCCCTGAACGCTCACATAGGTGTTGAAACCATGAGCGACGAGGAGCTCGCGGCGAACGCGCGGGCGGTGCTCGATGCGGTCGAACACAGGCTGG
>CAZNRG010000074.1:0-2897 GCA_964575725.1 Hadarchaeota archaeon (SeqCode) | reverse complement strand
AGTCAGGTCAAAGGCGCCAGATTTAGGGTCTGGTCCCGAAGGGGTTCGCAGGTTCAAATCCTGTCCCCCGCACCACTTAAGAAGGCTTATTAGAAAGAGCAATAAAATGTGTCAATCGCTCAAGGTGCCCAAGATGCCAAGACCAACAGGACCAACGAACCCCGTGCTGCGGATGCTCGTGCGAGAGCTTCGCGCCGCGGGCAAGAAGCAGAGGGTACGCCTCTGGATTGACCTAGCGGAGCGACTTGAGCGCCCTCGCAGAGCTCGGGCCGAAGTCAACCTCAGCCAGCTGAGTCGCTACTCGGGCGAGGGAAACACCATCGTCGTGCCCGGCAAGGTCTTGGCGGCTGGCAAGCTAAACCACGCGATCTTCGTCGCTGCCTTCAAGTTCTCAGGTGCAGCCAGACGGAAAATCACAACCGCTGGCGGCAAAACTCTGACCATTCAACAGTTGGTCGAGCAAAACCCGAACGGGAAGGACGTTCGGCTGATGGAGTGAGGACATGATCATCGACGGGAATGATTTGGTTTTGGGGAGACTCGCGAGCTTCGCAGCGAAACGCCTGCTCGAAGGCGAACGCGTGACCGTGGTGAACGCCGAGCAAGTCGTGGTCTCCGGTAGAAAAGAAGCCACCTTTGACGCTTATGACGCTTGGCTTGAGGTTCGAAACCTTACCAATCCCCGCAAGGGGCCTTTCCACCTCAAGCACCCCGAGGAACTCGTGCGCCGGGCGATTCGAGGGATGCTGCCCTTTGACAAACCTAGAGGACGAGTAGCCTACCGTCACCTCCGCGTTTATATCGGAGTGCCCCAGGAGCTCGCTGGCAAGGAGGTGCAATCCCTGCCCGAGGCCAGCCTCAAGCGGCTCGGCACACGACGCTTTATAAGAATTGGGGCACTCAGCAAACACTTGGGGGCGAGATTCTGAAGGTTGTGCTTGCAACTGGCAGACGTAAGGCAGCGCTCGCTCGTGCCACGGTGAGGGATGGCAGGGGGCGTGTGTTCGTCAACCGTCGTGCGCTCGAAGTTTACGAGCCGGAACTCGCACGATTAAAAATTTTGGAGCCGTTGGCATTAGCGCCCGAGCTCGCCCGGCGTGTCGATATCGAGGTCGACGTCGAGGGCGGGGGTTTTATGGGGCAGGCTGATGCTGTCCGCACGGCCATCGCCCGTGGGCTCATCGAGTGGTCGGGTGACCCAAAAGTGCGTGAGCTTTTTAAACAACACGATTGGACTTTAATAAAGAGCGATGTGCGCTTCAAAGAATCCAAAAAACCTGGGGGTTCCGGAGCGCGCGCAAAATATCAGAAGAGTTATAGGTGATTGCATGCGGGTGGTCCGTTGTATAACTTGCGGCAAGCTGCTAGGCGACAAGTACGAGGATTTTGAGCAGCGCATCAAAAAGGGGGAGGAACCCAAGCGCGTGCTCGACGATCTCGGAATCAAGCGCTACTGCTGCAGGAGCACGATGCTCACTAGCATAGACTTGGCCGAAGAAATTGCGAAGTTCAAGCGCTAGGCGCGCATTTTTTACTTGAGAAGATATTGTAAATTGGTCTGATGGTATGAAGACTGAATGGTACCTAGATTTCGTCGACTCGAGTTACAAGCCCTCGCGTGAAGACTTGATTGTACTGTTTAGAGTTGAGCCTGCGAGCGACATTGGCATGCGAGAAGCCGTGGGGCGCGTGGCCTCGGAGAGTTCGATCGGCACCTGGACCACCCTCACGACGATGACGCCCGAAAAGCGACGACTCATGGCGAAGGCCTACGAAATTAAGGGGCGATGGGTGAAGGTAGCCTACCCGATTGACCTCTTCGAAGCGGGAAACATGCCCCAAGTGCTCAGTTCGATCGCGGGCAACATCTTTGGAATGAAGGCCGTGCGCAATCTGAGGCTCGAGGACGTGCGGTGGCCTCCTGGGCTCATCAAATCATTCAGGGGGCCACAGTTTGGCATCGATGGGATTAGGAAAATTTTCAAGGTGAATGACAGGCCGCTGACTGCAACGGTACCAAAGCCGAAGGTCGGGATGGGCAGCGAGGAACATGCCCAAGCAGGATACGCGGCCTGGATGGGTGGCATCGACCTGCTGAAGGATGACGAGAACCTCTCGGGACAACAATTCAACCAGTTCGAGCGGAGGGTAACGCGATCGCTCGAGCTGCGCGACCGAGCCGAGCGCGAGACCGGAGAACGAAAGAGCTACTTGATCAACGTGACCGCCGAGACGCGAGAAATGCTTCGTCGAGCGAAATTCGTGAAAAAGCGAGGTGGTGAGTACGTGATGGTCGACATCCTAACAGCGGGATGGGCTGGAGTTCAATCGCTGCGCGACGAGTGCGAAGGCTTGGGGCTCGCAATTCATGCTCACCGCGCCTTTCACGCTGCATTCACGCGCAAACCAGAGCATGGGATGTCGATGTTGGTCGTTGCAAAAATCGCTCGCCTCGTGGGCGTCGACCAGTTCCACATCGGCACCGCAATAGGGAAGCTTGAAACGCCGCGAGAGGAAGTGCTGGCACTACAAATAGCAATCATGAGTCGTAATGTTAAAGGCGGGCGACAAATCCTAGCCCAAGAGTGGGGCACAATTAAGCCCGTTTTCCCCGTCACCTCGGGCGGGCTGCACCCCGGTTTGATACCCGAAATCATCGACATGCTTGGAAAAAACATCATCATCCAAGTTGGGGGTGGTGTCTGGGGTCATCCGCTGGGTGGACGAGCCGGAGCCGCTGCGGTTCGACAAGCAATCGATGCCGCTTTGAAAAGCGTTTCGCTTGGCGAGTACGCCAAAACAAGAAAAGAGCTCAGGGGGGCCCTCGAGAAGTGGGGTTATGCTAAACCCAAATAAGACCTCATCGAATAATCTCTGTGGGGCCGTGGGGTAGCTTG
>CAZNRG010000073.1:0-2910 GCA_964575725.1 Hadarchaeota archaeon (SeqCode) | reverse complement strand
AGCCCGGTGCCCAGCAGGTGGCCGATGTATCTCTCCTTCTGCCTGAAATCCAAGTTCGACCTGTGCATGATGCGGCTCACCCTCGCCCCGCCCCGGGCGACGGAAAGGATCTCCGCGATGATGTCGTACCGGTTCCTACGCCCCGCGACATTCATCTCAGGAATTTGTCCGACCTCCTCGGTTCTGTAGCAATAGATGTATGGAAATACGATTATAAAAACCCCTTGTTTCCCTTTCATATCTTCCCCTCCAGGCGCTTCTCCATCAGTGGGGGGACGATGCCCTTTTCGTAGCTGCTCTCCTTTATCCCGCCATCCGGCCGGCGCGCCCGCAGGACGAGCCCCAGACCGAGCATGAAGTTCTTGTAGTCGCCGATGGTTGCGCGGTGGGTTATGTGCGTGCCGCGGATGGCCGTGTCGATGTCGTGCTCTGGGAATTCACGGCCGTCGGGCAAGATATCGTAGGCCCTCTTTATCCGCGCCAGTTTCGCCCGCGTGTGTTTCGTGATGGTGTGTGTGTACGCGTCGCTGCGGGGGGCGCGGTCGATGTACTCCCTGACCGCCCGCGTCACCTCCCGGCTGAAGACGCCGTGTAGCTTGGTCTCCTTCGCCAGGCAGAGCATTTTGAAGCGCTCCCAGACCTCCGCGTAATCCTCATCGCTGACGCTGATCCCTATCTTCTTCGTCATTCTTCGACCCCCGAAGGTGCCGACTCGGGTAGACGGGAAGAAAGTGATGGTAGTATGGTAGTAAAGTCGGTATAGTAAGGTAGTAGGTAGTAGGTAGTAGGTAGGGCGAAATGCCGACTTCGGTAGTAAAGTCGCCGACTTCGGTAGTAAAGTTGGTGGTTTAATGTTTTGGTGCGGGGATGGATCGGGTGTGCCGCATACACACATCTTGAAACACCGTCGCCAAAAGACACCGACTTGGGTAGCAAAGTCGCCATTTGACACCTCACACCCCCCGCCTCGCGAGCCTCCAAGCCTCGTCCTTGGTGAGCCCGAGCTTCCGCCCGGCAGCGTACCTCTCCAGAAATTCTCCGAACTTGTCCTCTGGGTAATCTTCCCTCGAGAGGGCGTCGGATATCGCCCGCCTGATCAGAAAATTCGTGCGGATGAACCACAGGCGGCCCTGGTGGCGGATGATGTCTCTTCTTTCCATGCGCTTGAGCACCCACTCCATCTCCCCCTCGTCGACCTTGGCGAGCCGGGCGAGCTGCGGGGTCGTCAGCGGGTTGTCGAAAAGCAGCTCCAATACCGCCTCCTCGACCTCGTGCCGTCCGCGCTCGTCAGGGTCCCACATCCGCCGCCACCTTTTTGAAAGTTTGGCCCTCGCTGGCGCGGTGGCCGAGGCCCCCAGCCTCCTCGGTCAAGCCAAATGGGGCAAAACGCGCCAGCGGGTATGGCCCTCACCTCCCCCGCCCGCCTGGTCCTCCCTCGGCTTGATCTCCTTGAGGATTGTCACCCCACCTTCGCCCTCATGTTCGTTCTGTACGCGAGCTTCCCCTCTATCTTCATCTGTTCGATATAATCCCGCGCAGCCAGCTTGTCAAACCTTATCGAATGCCTCATCGAGTCCTCGGAGGTATAGCCCAGCAAGAGCGGGAGTTTGTCCCGCCTGAACCACGACCCATCGTTTTGGAGGAGAAGCTTCCAGAACCGCTGCTCGCTCTTCGACAAGGTTTGCATGATTCGCTGGACGCCCGGCAAGCTCAAGACATCGGCTACTGGTCCTTGGGGAACTGGTTCAATTGGGGGGGCCGGCTCCCTTTTTCTTGGCCTCGCAACCTCTCTAGGTTTCCAAGTTTCAGCCAGCCTCTTTTCAACCGTGCGCTCGCTGACCCCCTCGCGGTGGATCTCGACCTTGAACCCCTTGTCCATCACCGAGAAAAGGCGCTTCCGATCGTGCAGGTACTCGTCCAATGTCATCAGGATGTGGTGCTCGCCCTCGCCCTTGATTTCAAACCCGTGGAGGAGGCGAGTGAAGCGCTGGAGCTCCTGCCTCCGCGAGCCCCAGAGCCAGCTCACTTCTATTATCTTACCCACCGTGGGCAGAGAAATCCCCTCGTCGCCCACGCGGGAGACGACCGCCACTGGGCTTTTCTCGATCAGCTCCAACCGCCCCTTGGTCTGGCCGTAGACATGAGGGACATCGAAACGCTTTGCTATGGTCTTACCCACCTCTATCGAATCGGAAAAAATTATCGTTTTGACCTCGGGGTCTATCAGCGCCTTCAGGCGGGCGATCTTGGCCACGAAGTTCTTCACTATCCAGACATGGCACACTGGGGACTTGATGATGCCCAGCTGCTTGAAGTGCTCCCAACCTAGGCCAACCGGGAAGCCCGTGAGAGCGAATATGAACTCCTCGCGACCGTCCTCGCGCTGCGGCGACGCTGACAATCCAAGGGAATATTTCCGCTTGATGAATGAGAGTTTCGAGAACCAGTCGCTCGGAAGATGATGAACTTCATCGATCACCATGCTCGTCCATTCCTTCCCAGCGTGCTTCTTAATCGCCGTGTGATAGGTACAGACCGTGTACTCCTCTGGCTTGAGATCCGTGTGTGTTTCTATCCGCGCCTCCCACTGCTCCTTCAAGACGATGCTCGGAACCACGACCAAGTGCGGGGGCCTGAGATGCGTCATCAGGTAGAGGCCCAAAACGGTCTTTCCGGTCGAGGCTGGGTAGAAGACACCGATGTTAGAGAACCGCATGAAAACGCCCCATGCCTCGCGCTGGTACGGTCTAAGCTCGAAGTCCAACTTGTTATTGACCAAGTCGGAGGGATCGACTGGCTTGGTTGTGAACGGCAACACCCCATCCTTCACGAGCGAAGCGATGAGCTCGAAGCTCCTGCGCTTGTTTATCACGATGCGCTTCTCGTCTCGATCCTTGAGGAAGGGACGGT
>CAZNRG010000072.1:0-2969 GCA_964575725.1 Hadarchaeota archaeon (SeqCode) | reverse complement strand
GCAGTGAGCCCTGAAACCGGCTGCACATTCGCGTGCTCCGCTTTGAAGAGTTTACGGGCCAGCTCCATGGCGAGCAGCTCGACCTGGTCGATGAAAATGCACCCTGCGTAGACCCGCTCCCCCGGCCAGCCTTCAGCGTACCTATTCCCGAAATCTGTAGTGAGCGCCTCCCGAACCGCCGGGGAGGGGACGTTCTCGCTAGCTATCAGCGGTAAAACTGTCTTAAACCACTCGTGATGCTTTTGTAACAGTCCCAATGTCCGATCGTATGCTTCTTTCGGGCGCATTTATCTCCTCTCTACGCTCCGCTATATCTCACTCACACACACATTGATTTAAGGTGTTTAGTAACACGCAATTAGACCCATCCCCTTCCTTTCATCGTGTCAAGCAGGCGGGTCGCTGCCAGAGCCAAAGAGGCTTTCCTGAGCGATATTTTCTCCTTGGACGAGTATTCCAAGACCTCTTCAAATACATCGAGGAGCGTTTCTTTTATCGTTGCATAGGTCTCTTTCCGCTTCGTCCTGCTCCCAGACTTCCCCTTCCGCCACTCGTCGTAACTGGCGACCACTCCGCCAGCATTGGAGAGGATGTCGGGCATCAGGGTTACGCCTTTTTGTGCAAGGATTTCATCGGCCTCTCTTGTGGTGGGGGCATTGGCACCCTCGATGATGAGCTTGGCCTTGATGTTTCCCGCGTTCTCCTTTGTTATCACCCCGCCGATCGCCGCGGGAATTAGGAGGTCCACATCTAGTCCGAGCAGTTCCTGGTTGCTCAGGTGCTTCCCACCGTAACCATCTACGCTACCGTGCTCCTTTTCGTAGCTTTTGAGTTCCTCCACATCGATACCCTTTCGATACACCATCCCCCCGCCCCTATCTGTGACGCCGAGGATTTTTGCCCCCTTTTCGGCCAGAAAAGTGCATGCCCAAGAGCCCACGTTTCCGAATCCCTGCACTCCAACACTAACATTGGAGATTTCCTTGCCCAAGAACTCACGTGCAGCACGTTCGGCGACGACCGCAACACCATAGCCGGTCGCCTCCTCCCTTCCCGGCAAGCCACCGATACCAACCGGCTTGCCAGTCACCGATTCCCTGATGTGGGTCTCCCCGAAAATCACTGCCATCTCCCGGGAGCTGGTCCCTAGGTCGGGGGCAGGGACATAGTTGCCAGATACGAGTTCGTATCGGATCTCGTGGGCAAATCCCCTCACCAAGACCTCCTTTGCCTCAGGGGGTAGCTGGCTATCTGCAACGATTGCTGCTTTTCCACCGCCGAAAGGGAGGTTCATCAATGCACTCTTGTAGGTCATTGTCTCCGCAAGCTGGATAGTTTCCTCGAGGGTAACATCACTAGACATTCTTATCCCCCCTTTGCATGGAGGGCCCTGGGCAGCAGAGTGGTAGACCACATAAACGTGAACGGGAAAGCCAACCCCGTATTCAGCTGGAAGATGCCTTCGAAGCCTGAAGTGGATCACTCGGTCCGGCTCGCTGAGCAGCACGAGAGCTTTTTTATTCATACCAACGAGGCGCACAATCTCCTCATCAAGCAGCATCACATCATCAATTCACAACGACTTCCTAAATCTATAAAATTACCTATACTTCGCCGGAACTTCGCGTGGGCGCTCTGAAACCCTAATTGCTTCTTCAGGATCTTTGAGAATGTGCCCGGTCGCCACGCAGACCACGCACTCATCCCGTTTGATAGCCCCTCGGCGCACGAGCTTTTTGAGCCCTGCGATCGTGGATGCGCTGGCGGGTTCCACCCCTATCCCCTCTAAGCGTGCCATCAACTTTTGGGCCTTGATGATTTCTTTGTCGCTGACCGCCTCTGCCGTGCCCTTTGATCTCCGAATTGCCCGAATCGCTTTCGGACCGTTCACGGGGTTACCTATGCGAATCGCCGTGGCTATCGTCTCGGGTTTTTTAACGGGTTTGAATTTGTCAAGTCCCCCCTTGATAGCGTCAACAATCGGCTTCGCTCCTTCAGCCTGAATTCCCACCATCACGGGTATTCCCCTCGTCAGCCCGACCGCGTCGAACTCGAAAAAGCCTTTGTAAATCGCCCATATGTTGGCGCAGTTCCCCATGGGGACCACCACGCGGTCTGGCACCTTCCACCCGAGCTGATCGGCGATTTCGAACCCTATCGATTTCTGGCCCTGAAGCCTGAACGGGTTTAGGGAGTTTAAGAGGTAGATGTCCTTTTGCTCTTCGCATATCTTGCGCACCATCGCCAGTGCTTGGTCGAAATTTCCCTTGATTGCGATCGTGCGAGCACCGTAAACCAGTGTCTGGGCGAGCTTGCCGAGCGCCACCTTGCCGCGAGGAAGTAGGACCACACACCTCAACCCAGCCTTAGCCGCGTATGCTGCGAGTGAAGCTGAAGTGTTTCCTGTCGAGGCGCACGCGACGGTTCGGGCTCCCAGCTCGAGCGCCTTCGTGACCCCAACCGTCATTCCCCGGTCCTTGAAGGAGCCCGTTGGGTTGCCTCCCTCAAATTTCACGTAGAGCTCCAAGACCCCGACCTCGCGGGCGAGGCGGTCGCAGCGGTAGAGGGGCGTTCCCCCCTCACTCAGGCTAACGATTTTCGATTTATCTAAGATCGGCATGAATGTGCGATACTTCCAGACGCTTGGCGGCTCGGTCCTCAAGAGCCTGCGATCGAGCTTCCGCTTCAGCTCGCTTGGCTCGAACTCGACCTCAAGCAGGCCTCCGCATTTTGGACACGTATAAAATCTCTCGTGGATCTTGAACTTGCTGCCGCACTCGATGCACTCCAGCCGCAAGTCTAGCCCCCGAGCGTTCGATGGATGTCTATTAGATCTCCGAGCAATGAGCTTGAGGTCTCCCTCGGGCCCGCCCCGAAACCCGTAATCGAGATTTCCCGCGCCAAATCGAGCTCAAAAGTTACGGCGTTCAGGGTGCCACCAACGGCGAGTGGGTGCCCAAGGGGGACGA
>CAZNRG010000071.1:0-3032 GCA_964575725.1 Hadarchaeota archaeon (SeqCode) | reverse complement strand
GGACCTCGGCATCAGGCGGAGCGCGGCAACCGTGTTGTTGCGCCCCGATCGACCCCTGCGCCGGGAGGACTTCTCTGTAATCCGGGATGGGCTGAAAAGGCAGCGATTGAGCCAGTTGAACAAGCAAGTTGCAGAGCTCCAGCGAGCGAAAAAGTGGAAGGCATTGAGGAAGATGCGCGGGAAGCGACGAAGGGTTGCGGAGTACTACGACCGTCTAACCGCCAAACGGATAGCGGAGATCTCAAGCGGGTACATTGTTGCGATAGGTTACCCGAAAGGGATAAAGTATGAGAACTATCGAGGCAACGGCAAACGGAATTTGCGGCACTTAATGACAAGATGGACGTACGGGCGGATAATCCGTTACGTGCGAGAGGAATGCGCTGAGAAAGGGATTAAAGCCGTTGAATCAAATGAACGGTGGAGTTCGATGGCATGTCACCGATGCGGTTCACGCAACACCGAGCGCCTGAGACAATCGACTATTCACTGCTACAACTGCGGGCTAACTTACAACGCCGACTTCAACGCTGCCATAAACATCGGCTCCATTTTTTTGGCAGAGCCTCGGAGCCGAGGGGTGCAGTTGAACCACCCCGAGCAGCGGATGAACCAGCCGGAGAGGTTGGTGAGCGCAGAAGCCACCGGTCTTTGACCAGTGGTAGTTCACTAACATGGCACCGAACTTTGGCGATAAAATGCGTGTGACGCTTTGCTTCGGTGGCTCGATCTTGGCGCCGGATGAGCCGGACGTGGGCTGCATTCGAGAGATAGCTCAAACGCTTCGTGCGCTCAAGTCGCGGAGACATGAAATCCTCGTCATCACTGGCGGCGGGACTCCTTCACGTAAGTACATCGAGGCGGCGCGAAAACTCAAGGCCTCAAGCACCCGCTGCGATCTTATAGGTATAAATGGCACGCGCCTGAACGCCCGCCTGCTGATTGCTGCTTTCGGAGATCTCGCGGAGCAAGAACCAATTAAGACTTTTGAGGCTGCGATTAGGGCGACATTCAGGAACAAGATACCAGTTATGGGTGGCACCGCGCCGGGACAAACCACCGATTCCGTTGCGGCGATGCTTGCGATCTCGAGCAAGTCCGAGCTACTAGTATACTTCACCGATGTGGAGGGGGTTTACTCCGCAGACCCGAAGCGGAACCCCAAGGCGAAAAAATTCGGAACAATGACCGCAAAAGAACTTCTGAAATTGGTGGCTAAGGAAAAAGTGCAGCCGGGGATGAGCGTGATCATCGACCCTGTGGGGGCAAAGCTCATTCAACGGAGTGGTATTCGAACGTTTGTGCTGGGTAGGCATGAGATCAAACGCTTGCCAGAGATTTTAAGAGGAGCGAAACATAGTGGCACTACGATTGTGCCCGGGTGATGAAATGCCTGAGGATCATCGACACTGTATTGTATGTGGGAAGGCGATTGAGTCAGACAAATTTTTCTGCTCACCCCCCTGCGAGGACATCTTCAAAAAACAACAGAAACGCATGGCACGTACTAGGTTAATCATGATGGCGGTCTTCATCGCGCTCTTCGTGGTAATCCTAGTTCTATCCTCCATTGGGGGGTAGTCTCTCCGACCTGTTTTATGGGGGCGTTATAAGGAGGGTTAGTGCTGGTTCTTGGATGTCTATGACTTCGACCTTGTGTCCAGCGCTTGCAGTTTCCTTTATCACCCTCACCTCTTCGCGCCCAAGTTCGAATTGTTTTCCGCCCGCGCGGAGCTTGACTTTCCCCTTTGCAAGTTGTTTTGCTAGTTTTTCCGGTTTCGCCTCACGCAGAGCTTGCACGACAAGTTTTGCATCTGCGCGTAGGCGCGGCCCTAGCTTTGCTAGTTTGGGTTCGATCGCAAGCACGCGCTCGGCCAGTTTCGGCCTGCCGAATTTGATGTTGAGCTTGCCCACACGCATGGTGCCAGCGATGTCGTCCCGCACCTGCTTGAGCTGCTTTGCCGCCCCCCTACTCGAAGCATAAATTTCGACCGATGGAAGCTCCCCGCTAAGCGCCATCTTGCGCTCGGATTTGAACTGCCGGAGGACGCTCACGATTAAGTTTGTGACCTCGCCGGCTCGCTCGGCTGATTCATCGATAAATTTCTCGTTTACCTCCGGCCAGTTCGAGACGTGAATGCTAGGGTACGGGAAATCCTTGGCGAAGTGGGTCTGGTAAACCTCCTCGGAGAAGTGTGGCGTGAAGGAAGCAAGCAGTTGGGTGGCGGTTAATATCACGTGGTAAAGCGTGTAGCGGGCGGCGTCGGCAGTTGGATCATCACCGTAGAGGCGGTGTTTGACTTCCTCGATGTACATGTCGCAAAACTCGTGCCACACAAAGGTATGGATCGCACTTAACGCGTGGTTAAATTGGAAGTCCTCGAGCCAGCCCGTGGTCTGCTTGATGAGGCGGTTGAGGAGGCTTAGTATCCAGCGGTCGATGGGTCTGAACTTGAGCTTCTTCGGGTCGAGCCTCGCAATTTTCGCGTTAAGGTGGGGTCCAGCGAAGCGCGCGGCGTTCCAGAACTTGCGCATGAACCGGTAGCCGAAGTCGACATCCTTCCAGCTGAATGGGATGTCGGAGCCCGTGGAGGCGCCTATCGCCGCCCACTGACGGAGGGCGTCGGCACCATACTTGCTTCTTGCCATCGTGGTGTCGACGTAGTTCCCCAGCGACTTTGACATCTTTCGCCCGTCCTCACCAAAGACCATGCCGTTGATGAGTACCGTGCGATATGGCGCCTCGCCCAGCAGCGCTAGGTGTCGAACTAGCAGGTAGTAGTCCCATGTGCGGATGATGTCGGTCCCATTGGGTTGGAGGTCCGCTGGGAAGAGGCGTCGGTCTAGCTCCGGCCAGCCGGCATGCGCGGCGATCGTTATTGAACTGTCCATCCACGTGTCGAGTACATCCCGCTCGGGCTCGAAGCCCGCGCTGCTGCACTTCGAACATCGCTCAACTGGTGGTTTATCTTTTGCGGGGTTCACGGGCAGTTGTCTCTCCTCGGCGACCACCGGCTCTTTACAACTCGTAC
>CAZNRG010000070.1:0-3055 GCA_964575725.1 Hadarchaeota archaeon (SeqCode) | reverse complement strand
CCTTTGAGCGAAGCGTTGTGGTTGTTCGCACCGACATGAGCTTCGGCATGTCGAAAACATTGTAGAGGCGCGGCATCTCGCTTACGCGTGGTTCGGCTTCGCTCAATCAATCCCCAAAATTATTGGGGCGATGAGAATTTAAAATTAGACCCTCTTCGCGGCCAGCCTGACGTCGACGTCTCGAACGGTTCTCCGTCCAGCGTGCTCCGCGAGTTTAGCTGCTTCGTTCGCGATTGTGAGGGCGCGCTCTTCAAGAACCTCGGCCAACGCGACGGCTGCACTCTCGCTGACGCGCTTGGCACCCGATTTTCGGATGATGCGATCTATCGCCGCTACGGGCAATTCAACCATTTATTCGCCTCCTCAATTATTTCAAGCCACTTATAGGGCAAATTTTCCATTTATTTGGGCGGTATTTAAACCTTTCCCAAAATGGGCTTTTAAATCGGTGCTTTTGGTGAAAATCAAGTTTTTTTATGGCTCTGCATCAGTGGGGAAAACCTCAACCTCAGCTCACGCTAACCGCGGACAAGTTCCAATTCACGTGACGTTTTTCGCACTCAGCCTAATGCACGCTTTGTACTGGTGGGTTTCAATAAAAATTTAAGGAGGCGCCCCCCAGTGAGCAGAGGTGAAGAGTTTGCCCTGCATGATCGTCGCGGGAGGCCAGTGGGGTGACGAGGGCAAGGGAAAGATCGTAGCTTACCTCGCGCTCCACGACAAGCCGAAAATCATCGCGCGCGCGGGGGTGGGCCCGAACGCCGGGCACACGGTGTACTCCCAGGGAAAAAAATTGGGGCTGCGCCAGCTCCCATGTGGATTCGTCTACGAAGGGGCGCGCCTGCTCATCGGGCCCGGGGTGCTCATCAATCCAGAGGTCGTGCTGAAGGAGGTTGAGCTGACGGGCGTGGGTGATAGGTTCGGTGTGGATAGGCGCTGCACGGTCATCGAGCCATCGCACATCGAGCAGGATCGCACCTCGGCCCACCTGAAGGGTAAGATAGGCACCACTGGGACAGGCTGCGGGCCAGCGAATGTAGCGAGGGTGAGCCGCGCCGCGAAGCTGGCCGAGGAAGTACCCGAACTCGAACGCTTTCTCACAGACGTTCCTCAGGAGGTCGGTGATGCGTTGGGAAAAAATGAACTCGTGATTGTTGAGGGGTCGCAGGGCTTCGGCCTTTCTTTGATTCACGGCACCTACCCCTACGTCACGAGCAAGGACACTTCGGCGAGCACGCTTGCGGCGGACGTGGGAGTGGGACCAACAAATGTGGATGATGTCATGCTCATCTTTAAGGCGTACGTGAGCCGGGTGGGTGGGGGACCTTTCCCGACCGAGATGGCGCAAGAAGAAGCCGAGCGACTCGGGATCGTTGAGTACGGCACGGTTACCAGGCGGCGGAGGCGGATAGGAGAGTTCGACTTCGAGCTGGCGAAGCGTTCGGTTATGATAAACGGGGCGACCCAACTCACCATAACCTGCCTCGACCGGCTCTTCAAGGGGAGCTCGGGGGCTCGGAGCTATGAGCAACTCCCTGCCGATGCCAAGACGTTTGTCGAGCGCATCGAAGGTGAGCTCAAAGTGCCGGTCACGCTTATCTCGACGGGCAAGGATCTCGAGAACGTGATCGACCTCCGCTCGGAGAAGCTTTGATGACGCGGATGGTAATTGCGGTCAGTGGTACCCCGGGTACGGGAAAGTCGGTTTTTGCCCGGGTGCTCGCGAAAAAGCTGAAGGCCAAAGTGATAGACCTCAACGCACTAATTAGCAGAAAGAAAATTTACACACTTGACTCCGATGGCACAAAGGTCGCAAATCTCCCGAAGATGCTGAGAGAGTTTGCTCGCGTGGTTCGATATTCTCGCGGCCCAATCGTGGTCGAGGGGCTGCTGGCGCACCTGTTGCAAAAAAAGCTCCTCACCCATGTCGTCGTTCTCAGGACTAGGCCGAGAGTGCTCAAGCGGCGGCTTCGCGCTCGTGGTTACCCAAAGGCCAAAACCAGCGAGAACGTTGAGGCTGAGGCGTTGGACATAATTTTGTGGGAGGCGGTCCACGCGCATGGTACCAATAGAGTTTATGAGATTGATGCTACACGACTAAAACCCAGCTCGGCAGCGAGATTGTTTTTGGATGCGTTGGTGGGGAAAGTTTCACTTAAACCCGGAAAGATCAGCTGGATGGAGGAATACTACAAAGCGTGAAATTCCAATGGATCCAATTTTGTCTTCTTTATCTGCTACCCCCACGCCTTTGGATGAAGGTTATTTTTAAGTGGAAAATTTTGGGTTCAAACGATTAGAGGTCCACCAACTCAGGAAACTTTTTAACAAGTTCAGCATGATATCTCTATGGTGATAAAATGGGCGGTGCCGCACGAACCGGAGTGCTGATGGTATCCCTTACGGCACTTTTGATGCTGATGGCATTTGCAGCTGGTTACCTCATCAGCCCCGGTAACCTGGTTTGGATACTCGGTTTTGCCCTCATCATGGCGGTGGTAATGAATCTCGCGATGTACTGGTTCGCCGACAAGTGGGTACTGAGGATGTATAGGGCGAAGATGGTTAGCCCATCCGAGGAGCCGGAACTACATCGAATAGTGGAGCGTCTGGCATCGAACGCCCGCCTGCCGAAACCCAAAGTGGCGATTGTTCCAAATGACACCCCAAACGCTTTTGCAACCGGACGCTCCCCCTCTCACTCGGTCGTCGCGGTGACGAGCGGCGCGATGAAGTTGCTGAACAAGGAGGAGCTCGAGGGAGTGCTTGGGCACGAGCTTGCCCACGTGAAGAACCGCGACATGCTGATCAACACCATGGCGGCGATCATCGGGGCTGTGATTACCTATGTGATGTGGTTTTCGATATTCGCGGGTGGCGGACGCAGGCGCGACGGGGGAGGCGGGATTCTAGCCATCTTGATGATAATCCTGATACCATTTTGCGCGATGTTGGTCAGGCTCTCGATATCCCGTGGACGTGAATATGGGGCGGATCGCGACGGGGCCAGCATATCACGCAAACCGTTCGCGCTGGCGAGTGCCCTGCGAAGCCT
>CAZNRG010000069.1:0-3061 GCA_964575725.1 Hadarchaeota archaeon (SeqCode) | reverse complement strand
GTTTACATCGGCCCCATGGTGCCCCCCTACCGAGGCGACACCGAAATCCTCGACACCCCCGAGCTGTGGCTTGGGAAGAGCATTCAAGACATCATCGACTATCGCTTCGCCCTAATCCGCGGGAAAGCGCGAGCAAGCGTGTACGATGCCCAATCCGGCGGGAAGCTGATCGACGTGCTTCAGGAGCTGGCGATGGGGAAGCGGCCCGTTGACGCTGAAGCCGTGCTCACGAGAGTTCCAAATCGGGTGATAACCTTAAGTGGGGAGACCCAACCATTCGGCCCCTCCGCACCGCTGCGCTCGTTCAGGGCCTCCGACGTGAGTGTCGACCGCAGAGTGGAGCGAGCATTCTACGACCGCGACCTGAAGGCCGCCAATGCAGTGGTCGAACTCTACGAGGCAGATGTCCTAGTCACACGAATCCAGCGGGCTTTCAGCTTAGGGATGTTCGGCACCGCCAAGCGAAGGAAGCTCGTCCCCACCCGCTGGAGCATAACCGCGGTGGACTCCATCCTTTCCCAAGAGCTCATCGACCAGATAAAACAGCACGACACCATCGACGAGTACCGCGCCTACTCATTCAAACACCTCGATAACCTGTTCGTCACAATCCTGATGCCCGAAAGGTGGCGCTTTGAGTGGATAGAGGCTTGGTTCCCGGGGACCACTTGGAACCCAGACGACCAAGTGGCTGCGCCAGCGATGATGGGTGACTTCGAGCCATACCGCGGGCGGACGACCTACCCTGATGTTGGTGGGTGCTATTACGCCTGTAGGCTCGCGGTTGCCGAGCAGCTGAATAGGGAGCGGCGACAGGCCTCAGCGCTCATGCTTCGAGAGATTCACCCCGGTTACATCCTGCCGGTGGGGGTTTGGAATGTGAGAGAAAGCGTTAGAGAGATGATAAAAGACGAACCGCAGAAGTTCGACAACCTCCAAGCCGCGCTGAACCACGCGATGACAAAGCTCACCATCCCGCCCAAAAAATGGATTGAAAGTAGCGAACTTCTGAAGCGGGCCCTATTCCAGAGAAAAATCACGGAGTTCGTCCCATGAGTGTCGAATATTCATCCGTCACCTGCAAGACCGCCCTCTCGCCCAGCAGGCTGCCGGGGCTAAAATACTCGCTGAACCCATACGTCGGGTGCGAGCACGGCTGCATCTATTGCTACAGCCCGTCGGTGTTGAAGAATAAGCAGCTTTCTGATAACTGGGGGAAATTTGTCCGCGCGAAGCAGAACATCGCTGAGGTGTTGGCCCGCGAGGTGAAGCGGAAGCCGAAGGAAACGGTGGGAGTAAGCACGGTGACCGACCCCTACCAGCCTCTCGAGGCTAGGCTTGAGCTCACCCGGAAATGCATCGAACTGCTATCGAAGTATGATTTCCCTGTGTCGATCCAGACGAAGTCTAGGCTGGTCCTACGCGATGCCGACCTAATCGCCCCAAAAAAATTCGACGTTGGGGTAACCCTAACCACGATGGATCGCGAACTTGCTAGCAGGCTCGAGCCGAGGGCATCGCCTCCGGATGTGCGTGCCCAAGTGCTCGAGGAGTTCTCGTCGCGGGGCGTGGAGACATGGCTCTTTCTGGGCCCCATCATCCCCGGGCTCAACGATGACGAGGAAAGCATAAAAAAGGTCATCGAGGTGGCAGCACGGACGCGGAGCAAGCTCATCTACGACCGGCTCAACCTGAAGCGGTGGGTGATGGAGCGGCTGGGGCCTGTGCTAGAGGGGGAGCGACCTGGGCTGGCAGAACGATTGCCGGGACTCATCCGGGAGGGGTCGGAGCCCTGGCACCAGATTTGCTCGATGGTAGAGGCGATTTGCGGAAAACTCGGGGTGAAGTGCGAGGCGGCTTTTCCGAGCGGGCCTAGCGCTTTTTAAAGTGCAGATATACAGGCCCCAGCCAAGTTGTATATCAATATGGCAAAAAGCTTATTTTCGGTCTTTTTGTATTCCAATATACATCCACGTCGATTTGTATATCTATATATCAAAAAGCTTAAATCTACCTTATTTGTATATTGAAATGATTACGTGAAAATCGAGGATCATTTGCAAAAGTTGAAGGGAATGGAGAAAACGCTCAACAAATTAGACGAGGGGGCCGATTACGAGGCCATAGTCGAACTCTGCATGTTAATCTCTGCCCACTACGCGAATGCCGCGTTGCATAAGCTTAGGATAACCCCAGCCGACCGGGACATCAAACACAACAAGTTGGCTGGCGAGATCGAGCGGCGGCGCGTCGGGGAACTTCTTGAGGTTCGGGATGCCATCGATGCGCTGGAGCAACTCAGGCCAAGGCACATCTACGGTAAGGGTAGTGATGGAGGAGTTGCTAGGCGGGCATTAGAGAGGATTGCGAGGGTGCAAGAAGCATGTATGCAAGTGCTCGGCTGAAGGAGCTATTCGACTTTGGCGAGGAGGTAGGCAAGCTGCCCGGCGTGTTGGCGGCAACGCTATTTGGCAGCGCCGCCCGAGGCGAGGCCACTATCGAGAGCGACATCGACATCGCCGTGATCTACACCAAGAAAAATGAGGCGGTCATGAAGCGGGTCGAGAGGCTGGCCCCGCCGCGTACCCACATCGTGCATGTTACCCAGAAAGAGCTCGAAAAAAACGTGTCCTTGGCTGGGGCGCTAAGCGGAGAGGGACTTCTGTTATTTGGTAAGCCTGTGGTGCTGCAGACCCAGAAGCTAAAACTCAAGCCCATGGTGATAATTGCATACAACACGACAGAGTTAGACAGAAATTCTCGAAATAAATTGAGCCACGCATTGTATGGTAGGGTCTCGACGGCAGTCAAGCGCGGAAGGAAGCTCTACGTTCGTAGGTATGAAGGGCTCACGGCGCGGCCCGGTATTTTGAAAATAGGGAAAGCTGTGTTGCTGGTCTCGCGCGAAAAGGCGTCGATGATTACCAGAACCTTGGAAGCTCATGGGGCGAAGTGGAAGGAAATCCCTGTTTGGACGTATTAATCGATTATTCCAAAATCTCGATAGGTTGCTCTGCGGCGAGTTCGGGGTGAAGTGCGAGGCGGCTTTTCCGAGCTGGCC
>CAZNRG010000068.1:0-3287 GCA_964575725.1 Hadarchaeota archaeon (SeqCode) | reverse complement strand
TTGAACGGAAAGAGATCAAACCCGTAACCCGCATGCTTGAGACGAACTGCGGGAAAATCGAGCGCCTCGACGAAGTAGTGCTGACGATGCAAGTATCGGGGGTTAGGAAGGAGGACGTTGAGATAAGGCAACTTGGTAACGCGCTTGAGGTCATCGCGCGGAAACCCAGTGGTGAGGCATATTTTGGGACATTCGAACTCCCCCCGGATGCCGCACCGGGTGAACGTGAGGTCGAGTTCAAAGAAGGAATGTTGATCATCTCGGTTCCGAGGCGAAGACGATATTTGCGCACCAGGTAATTGGCCTATTTTTTACCTGCCTAAGGGACTATATTGTGAATACACTTAATGTGTAACCTGGGGAGTTTACAAGATCAAAATCAATCGGGGTGGACAAATGAAGTACATCATAGTTGTTGGGGACGGGATGGCCGACTACCCATTAGAGGAACTCGGAGGGAAAACCCCCCTACAGGTCGCAGATAAGCCGAACATGGATTGGATCGCCTCCCACGGCAGAAGCGGGCTGCTGAAAACCATTCCGAGGGGGATGGAGCCGGGCTCCGATATCGCGATAATGTCCATACTTGGGCACAATCCGAGGAAGCATCATACTGGCAGGGGCCCATTGGAGGCCTCCGGCATGGGCGTTAAATTGGGGAAAGAAGATCTAGCCTTCAGATGTAACCTGATAACGGAGAAAAGTGGGGCAATAGCAGACTATAGCGCTGACCACATAACCACCGAGGAAGCTCAGAGATTAATGAGCGCGGTGAAAGGAGCTTATGGACATTGGGGCGATTTTTACGTGGGCGTTGGCTACCGCCATCTATTTGTAATGAGAAATGCGCCAAGGGGCTCGGATAAACTCAAAACTGCGCCGCCACACCAGATTGTTGGCGAGAGACTCAGCGAACACTTAGTCAAGCCGAAGAGCAGCGAACTTGCTAAAACTTTGAACCGGATGATCCTAAATTCAAAACAAATCCTCTCAAATCACCCGACGAACATCGCCAGGGTAAAAAATGGGAGAAAACCGGCCAACATGATCTGGGTATGGGGGCAGGGGAAAAAGCCGAGGATGGAAACCCTGGTTGAAAAATATGGGATTAAAGGAGCCATCATATCGGCTGTGAACATAGTTAAGGGAATAGGTGTGTGCGCCGGCATGAGCAAACTTGAGGTTCCAGGGGCCACTGCATACTACGACACAAACTATGAAAATAAGGCCAAGTTTGGGCTGAACGCTTTGAAGGGCCACGACTTGGTTTTCATTCACGTGGAAGCACCGGATGAAGCCGGACATGCGGGCGACATCGAAAGGAAAATCGAAGCCATTGAAAATATTGATTCGCGTCTGCTCGGAAAAATATTGGGCGGGTTAAAAAATGAATATACGATCGCAATCCTGGCCGACCATCCAACGCCAATAAAGGTTAGGGTCCATGTCCCGGATCCTGTGCCATTTGCGATTTACTCGACGAGGAATCGGAAAGATGCGGTGAAATCCTTTGACGAATCTTCTGCTAAGGGAGGATCGTTTGGCATTTTAGAGGGTTACAAATTCATGGATAAACTGCTCCTAAACCGCTAGGGGGTGCCACCGCGTCGAAAGCAATATTTAAAGTGATTCACTCCTCAGTTGGAGCGGGGGCGCCCACGCCAATGGTTCGGGTAGTCGAGAAAGGGTGAAAAATTGCTGGTAAGAATCGTGATGGAGCTTGAGGATGTCCCAGGGCAGCTCCTCAAGGCACTCGAGCCGATCTCTCGCTTCGGTGGAAACATTCAAAGTATAATGCACCAGCGCGAGCGGAAGACACCCCTTGGGCGAGTACCGGTAATGTTAATTTTTGAAGTCGATGATCGGGCGAGGCTCAAGCGAATTCTAGCGGCACTCCGGGCGATGGGGGTGCGGATTACCCAGCTCGGGGAGCGCGCGGGTGCAGTGAGGGCAACGGCCTTGTTGATAGGCCACATCATTCACACCGACATCCGGGATACAATCGATCGCTTGAACTCCCTCAAGGGGGTAATGGTGTCCGACCTGAGCCTTGCGATGGGGGCCCCAGGCAAAGAATCGACGGCCCGAATGACGATTACGGCAGACGATGAGAAGCGAGCGAACCTAGCCATTTCTAATCTCCAGCGCATTGCCGACAGGAAAAAGCTTCTCATGATAACTTCTCTTGAGGCGGTGTGATGCGGATAGTGCTAATCGGGTTCGGAAACTTGGGCAGGGGGCTCAGCCGCACATTCATTCAAAAAGCCAGCTTTCTGCGCAAGAGCCATGGTTTGATTCCACGCGTGGTTGCAGTCGTCGATGAGTTCGGTGCCGCAGTTGATAAGAAGGGGCTCAATTTACAGAGATTGCTCAAAACCGCCGAGCGAAAGGGAACGGTGGCAGCATCAAAAGGCGGGAAGCGGGGTAAGCTCGCCCTCAAAGTGATCGAGGATGTCGAGGCGGATGTTGTCTACGAGCTCACACCCACCAACATCAAAACGGGAGAGCCGGGGCTAACCCACATCAAGCGCGCGATGCGGACGGGAAGGCACGTCATAACCTCGAATAAGGGCCCACTCGTGGTCGCTTTCAGGGAGCTCGACTCGCTTGCCAGACGATGCGGAGTGGAGTTCAGGTATTCAGCCTCGGTGGGCGGAGCCGTGCCGGTAATCGGGCTGGCGAAGGAGCTGTTGGCGGGGAACGAGATCCGCGAAATCCGGGGCGTGCTCAACGGTACCACGAACTACATCCTCACGCGCATGAGCAGGGAGGGCACCCCCTTCGAGGTAGTCCTGCGGGAGGCCCAGGAGCTTGGCGTGGCCGAGAAGGACCCGACGCTCGACATCGGGGGCATCGACACCGCATGCAAGATCACGATTCTGGCGAACTCCCTGCTCGGCATGAACGCGAGGCTCAAGGATGTCAATGTGGCGGGCATCACGCGAGTTCGTCCTGAGGCAACCCGGCTGGCTCAGGAGGCGGGACAAACGATAAAGCTCGTCGCCATCGCGAAACGCGGCTCGCTCGAGGTGGGGCCGAAGCTAGTTCCGCTTGGGCACCCGCTCGCCGTTGGGGGGACGTTGAACGCGGTGACCTTTGAGCTCGATTTGGCGCGGGAGATCTCAATCACGGGTTTCGGGGCGGGCCCAAAGGAGACTTCTAGTTCATTGCTCGGTGATCTGATAGACATTCACCGAACGCTCGGGGGCTGAGCTTGCGGCTGGAGTGCATAGAGTGCGGCAGCAAGTTCAAGATCCACGAGAGATTTTATACATGCCCAAAATGCG
>CAZNRG010000067.1:0-3469 GCA_964575725.1 Hadarchaeota archaeon (SeqCode) | reverse complement strand
ACAAAACGAAAAGGTTTCATACCATTGACGCTTGAACGACTCATTCAAGAGCGCGTGCGGTTGAAGCGAGAACTAAAAAAATACAAGCGGGGGAGCAAGGAATATCGCTCGTTCAATGCGCAGCAAACAGCGCTCAAGATCATCGCAAACAGTTTCTACGGTATGCTAGGTTATCCGCGCGCAAGGTGGTACTTCAAGCAGTGCGCGGAGAGCGTCACAAGCTTTGGCCGCCACTACATTCACAAAACTATCAAAATGGCGAAGGATTTTGATTTTGACGTGATCTACTCAGATACTGATAGTTTGTACTGTAAACTCAACGGCAAGAAGCGCGAAGATGCAACGAAATTTTTAGAGCAAGTGAACGAGAGTCTACCAGGCATCATGGAACTCGAGTTCGAGGACTTTTACCCACGAGGCGTTTTTGTTACCAAGAAGCGCTACGCCATGATCGACGAGGAAGGGAGAATGATAGTCAAAGGCCTAGAGTTCGTCCGTCGTGATTGGGCAGCGCTTGCGAAGAAAACCCAAGAAGAAGTGCTCAGAGCTATCCTCAAAGATGGCTCGCCGGAGAAGGCAGCCGAGCGCATACGCAAAACCACCCGCGACGTGCTCGAGGGCCGTGTCAGCTTGGACGACCTCGTGATTTACACCCAGCTCAAGATGCCAATCGAGAGCTACCGAGCGATTGGCCCCCATGTGGTCGCAGCTAAGCGGCTTAGGGAGCTCGGGCATGAGGTTGAGCCGGGTATGATGATCGCTTACATCGAGGCCAAGGGCCCGGGGAGCATAAGCGAGCGCGCTGTCCCTGTTGAGGACTTCAAGGGCAGAGAGTACGACCCTGACTACTATGTGGGGCACCAGGTCCTGCCGGCGGTGATGCGGATCATGGAGGTTCTTGGGTACCGGGAGGAGGACCTTCGGTTCGAGCGTGAGAAACAGGTAGGGCTTGAGAAATTCATGAAATGAGCAATTCGCCCTCCGAGGTTAAAACTACATCAAAACTTTGAGTTGCCGATCGACCGTGTAGTTTATCCCTCGCCCCTTCACGGATCTTGGCTATGATATCGGGGGTGCTGAGCTTGACCCGGATCTTCGCAGCATCTGCCGCTTTAAACAACCTATTGGGCACTTCCAAGATGTCGTTGCCCTGTTTGACCTCAAGCACAACCGGGGCACGGAGCTTTGCTGCCAGCTTGAGAGTGCGCTCGGCTCGCGCGATGTTCTCTCTTGCCCGGCGCTCAAGGATGCAGACATTAGCGCGCGAGGTTTGCAACTTTCGAGCTATCTCCGCTTGGGTTAACCCTTTCGCCCGGAGTTCGAGCACCCGCGCCTGCGCCTCGGTTAGAAAGGTATCCTTAGGCATGACATCAGGTTTAATTTGGACGCAAGATTAAACAACTTTTGCTTGGGGGCATTGAATGTTAACTGAAGAGGAACTCGAGGCATATCGAAAGGCGGGCAAGCTCTTGGCCGAGGTTCGCGAGCAAGCGCGCCCCCTCGTGAAGCCGGGCACCACGCTACTCGAGATAGCCGAGGTGGTCGAGGAGTCGATCGCGCAGCGCGGGGGTAAACCAGCATTTCCCTGCAACGTCTCGGTCAACGAGGTCGCAGCCCACTACAGCCCCCCCGTGAACGACGACGCGAGCATCAAAGAGGGTGACATGGTCAAGGTCGACCTAGGCGTCCACCTCGATGGGTACATCGCCGACACCGCCTTTACCGTTGCAACTGGTGAGAAGCAGGAGCTTGTGCAGACGGTCGAGCGAGCGCTTGAGGCCGCTATCGCCGCGATCAAGCCGGGTATTGATGTTGGCGAGATAGGAAGAATCGTCGAGGAAACCGCAACTACAGCCGGCTTCAAACCGATAAAGAACCTCACGGGTCACAGCCTAGCTCAATGGAACCTGCACGCCGGGATAACGGTGCCGAACGTGAAGGAGGAGACTGGGCAGAAGCTGAAGGTTGGCGATGTGGTGGCGCTCGAGCCGTTCGTGACCGATGGGGCCGGGTATGTTGAGGACCAACGAAAAATTTACATCTTCCGCTACCTCCGCGATCGCCCCGTGCGACTTCGGATGGCAAAGCAGCTGCTCCTCGAGGTCAAGCGGGTTTACGATGGCTTACCGTTTGCTGAGCGGTGGCTTGCCAAGCGCATGTCAAAGCTGAGGCTGGAGCTGACCCTGCGAGAGCTGGTGGGTGTCGGGGCGCTCTGGCCCTATCACGTGCTTGCCGAGCGAGCAGGGGGCAAGGTGGCACAGGCCGAGCACACAGTAATAGTGACCGAGCAGGGGTGCGAAGTGACCACACGTTGAGAATATCGGTGGCAAGTATCACCGAAATTTTCCAACATCCATACGAAGAATATCGGTGCTGGACATTACCTGTATTTTTATTTCCGCAGTATGAGCATAGCGTGGTCCTTCTCATAGGGGTCGAGGATTTTCGCGTCGACGAGTTCAAGTTCTTTTTCGAGTTTTTCCATCTCATCTCTGAAGATCTCGCGCGGCTCCTTGGTGACGTCGATGCTCCGGGCCTTGAGCGCCAGCACCGCGTGCCCGCCCTCGCGCAGGAATGCCTTCACGTTCGCCAGCAGGATTTCCGTCTGGTCGGGCTGAGCGACATCCTGGTAGACAACATCCGCCTTCTCGACGAGCGCGCAGTAGCTTCCAGGCTGCCGCGCGTCAGCTAAGAGGGGAGTCATGTTCGGCCTGCAGTTGCAGACCACCAACAAATCGCGGAGCGGACGGGATGAAATCTCGATGCAGTAAATTGAGCCGCCCGGTCCGATGAGGTCCGACACGTGGCTTGCGGTCGTACCGCTCGCGGCCCCAAGGTAGAGCACCCGTTTACCTTGATCAATTGGAGCCTCCTTGATTCCCTTCAGGATGGCAGCCGCGAGCTTGCTCCGATAGGGATCCCATAGGCGGTACTCGACCCCCTGAATCTTGAGGAGCCGCTCGCCGTAGACTTGGGTGCCCGGAGCTAGGTTGACCGTGGCGAGCTTGCGCGTCCCGTCCTCGAGCTCGACCCAGTAGACCCCCGCGAAGCGTTCGTGTTTGGTCGCCTTCATTTTCTCGGCTCCTTGTATTTCGCCTTGATGTTCGATATGCGCACCTTCAGGTCGTCGGCGAGCTTGTCCCCAACGAACTCGCCCGACATCGCATCTACGCGCGCGGCTATCGACAGTTTTCCTGCGAGGGCGCGGGCTATCTTTCCGCGCTGCCACCTGGGTGCCCCCCGGACCTCAGGGTACTGGTAGATCACGCCGTGTTTTGGGGGCCTCGCTCGGGTGCGGAGGGCCCTGAAGAGAGCTTTTTCCGCCCCGAGTACTTGAAGCGTGCTCGCGGGCTGGCGGGCGAGCTCCCCCAAACCCCCAGCAAGCGAGATCAGACGGGCCCCGATCGCCCCACCGACAACTGCACGTAGGTTGGGAGCCACTTGGGCCATCAGCTCGTCGATGTGCCCC
>CAZNRG010000066.1:0-3911 GCA_964575725.1 Hadarchaeota archaeon (SeqCode) | reverse complement strand
TACGTTAGTGATGACTGCTATCAACTCGCTGACAATGCTTTTCCTTTACGCCCCTCTCGCCGCATTCTTGCTGGGGGTGGCACGAATTCCAGTGCCGTGGGAGACTATTGCCTTCTCCGTGGGGATCTACATCGGGCTCCCGCTTGTAGCGGGCTATTTTTCAAGGAAAGAAATTCTCAAGAGGAAAGGGCGCACATGGTTTGAGGAACACTTTGCCCCTAAGCTACACTACGTTGCAATCACCGCTCTGCTGATCACATTGATTGTGCTCTTCAGCCTGCAAGGGGAGGTAATCGTCAGACAACCGCTAATCATCGGAATGATCGCGGTACCGTTGTTGATTCAAGTGTTCCTTATATTCGGCATCGGCTATGGCATTTCCAAACGAGTTGGCCTCCCATACGAAGATGCGGCGCCGACTGCACAGATCGGAGCCAGCAACCACTTCGAGGTTGCAATTGCCGTTGCAGTAATGCTTTTTGGCATCGAATCGGGTGCTGCCCTCGCAACCGTTGTTGGTGTGTTGATAGAGGTGCCCGTGATGCTCACCCTTGTAAAAATCTGCCTCAAAACCCAACACTGGTTCCCAGCTAAAGGAGGTTGATGAGTTGGTGATTGATAAACAACTCCGGCTGCTCAAATGCGTGGCGGACGAGACGAGGTTCCAAATCATCCTAACGTTAAAAAAAGGTGAACGCTGTGTGTGTGATATTATGGAGGAGCTCGACAAAGAGCAATCGCTGATATCACACCATTTGCAAGCTATGCGGAAGTGCGGCCTCATACGCAAACGGCGCGAGGGTAAGAAAATAATGTACCGACTTGCGGATCCCTCGATATTGAGATTGTTAACCGATGTTGAAAAACTCGCCAATAAATTTTGTTGAGCTAATTACGCATTACGGCTTATGACAATTGGTTCTAAAGGCAGCCGAGTCACATCGCTGTACTAACCGCCAGCCACGGGTGGAAAAATCGCGATCTCGTCCTTGTGCTTAAGCTTCGTGTGGATTCCGCGCATCTGCTGGATTCGTCGGCCGTTGAGCAGGATGTTGAAATACTCTCGGAGCTCCCCCGTCGTTGGATCCAAAATCGCTTCAACTACCGTGGGGTGGCGCCGGCTGAGTTTCATAAGCAGGATATCAACGGTCTCGTCCTCGTCGATCGGGACCTTTATCGTGCCGGTGCCGGCTTGCTCACGCAAGTCACCGTGCAATTTAACTATTACTTCCATCCAATCACAACTTTCGGAGGCGCTTGAGTTCAGCCGCTACGTCTGCTAGACCAAGCTCGCTGAGCACGGTCTCGGTCGGCTTCCCATCAGCTCCCCACTTGCGCAGCTGGTAGTATTCTTTCAGCATGATATCAAGGTTAGCGACCTGCCCCTTCCCCGGCCCCCCAGGCATCGGTTCGCTGGTAAAACGATCGGGCAGCTTGTCGTCCTTCGTGCCGAGCCCTTCCCGCACGTTGAAGGCTCGGCGAAGGTTGCATATCCGCTCGGCGACGCGATACATGTTTTTGAGTTTGCCGAATTCTTGCGCACCCGTCGCAGCTGCAGCTGCTGCGGAGAAGTCTGGCATCCAAAAAATTGGCGGCCACCCGCAGGAGTACCAACAGACGATAAGGCTGTCGCGTATCGCGAATGCGTCCTCGGCATCTTTAACCACAAGCGCTTTGTATTTCTCGCTATAGGGGTCGCAGATTTCTGGAAGTTTATCCTTACCGTAGCGCTTCGCAGCCGTCTCCTCATAGCCGAGCTGGTCAACGGTCACGAGGGAACGCAGGTGGTCGGCGCCTCGCACGGAAATAGCGTGAGTGAGCGCGACACTTCGGTGGGTGCGGCCATCTTGCCCTGAAATCTCCATTCCCTTCACATGCATCACGTAACGCTCAGTGCCCTTACCGAGCTTCCTCGCAGCGTGGGGGCTGCCCTGCGCGAGCAGGTCACCTATGCCTTCCCGGAATGCGATTCGTTCAATCAGCGCCAAAAGCGCGTCAGCGTTGCCCCACCTCAAATTGATACCATCGCACTGTTTTTTGGTAATCAGCCCTCGATTGTAGCATTCCATGAGCCATGCGACGACGCAGCCAGCTGAGATCGCGTCGAGCCCATAAAGGTTGCAGAGCTGATTCGCCTTGAGCACGGCGCCGAAGTCGTCGATACCGCAGTTCGAGCCGAGTGAATAAATCGACTCGTACTCTGGACCACCAGATATCGTGCCACTGTACTTTCCCTTCTGGATACGGTTCATCTTCTTGCACTGAATCGCACAGACGAAGCACGAGCGGGTCTTCGCGTAGTACTTATCGCGAATCGTGTCTGCGTTGAGTTTGTCAGCGCCCTCGAAGATTCCCGTCTGGTGATTTCGAGTCGAGAACTCGCCTATTTTCGATTTGTATGCGACTAGCAGAGGAGTGCCATACTTAGTCATCTGTTGGGCCTGGGGCTGCTTGAGCACCCGTTGGTGGGCATCATCCACCAGCTCCATGAACTTGTCATCGTTGGCAACAGTTACTTCCTTTGCGCCACGAACCGCGACTGCCTTCAAGTTCTTGGAACCCATTACTGCCCCCAAACCAGTTCGACCGAGGGCGTCTTGGTAGTTGTTCATGATGCAAGCGAAGCGAACGAGGCGCTCCCCCGCCTGACCAATACAGGCTACCTCTATTTCCCGGTCGCCGTGACGCTCGCGGATCATGTCTGTAGTTTCCGCGGTGTTGCGCCCGAGCAAATCCTTCGCCGCGCGGATTTCAACCGTTCCGTCATCGATCCAGAGGTAAACCGGACCCTTCGCGCGGCCCTGTAGGATAAGCATGTCGTAGCCTGCATACTTGAGCTCAGGGCCGAAAAACCCACCGCAGTGTGCCTCGCCCCAAATGCCAGTTAGCGGTGCTTTTGCGTAAGCGGCCCAGCGTCCGGCAGTCGGCCATAGCGTGCCCGTCAGCGGGCCTGTTGCAAAAATGAGTCGGTTCTCTGGGGCTAATGGGTCCAAACCAGATGGAATCTCATCAAACAGTATTCGTGCTGCGAAGCCCGTGCCGCCCAAATAATTAAGCGCGAGTTCTTTGGGCAACGACTCGGCAAGCGCCTTTTTCCTCTCCAAGTCGACGCGCAAGATTTGACCCATGTAGCCGCCTAACGGATATGGCATGCTACTCGCCCTCCAAGCGCTTTTCCTGCGCCGCCGCTTCGGACACCTGAAGCTTCAGCACGCTAGGGGGACAGACCTTCACGCATGCCGGGGCCCCCCCGCATAGGTCACAGTTGATCGCCACGCGCTTTGTCGGGTGCATCCCCATCACCCCGAACGGACATGCCTCGACGCACGCCCCGCACCCTATACAGACTCGCTCGTCGACCACCACGAGGCCGTTATCGCGTTTGGTGATGGCCCCAACCGGACATGCGTCTCTACAGGGGGGCTTCTCGCACTGATGGCAAACGACTGGATAATCTGTGAGCGGCTCCCCCTTAACGACCCAGATGCGGGTGGCTCGCAGGCCGAAGGCGCGATCGTGGGCGTGAACGCATGCCACCGAGCAAGTTTTGCAGCCCGTGCAACCATCACCCACGTAAATTATTCTCGCCATTTCTCCACCCAAAGGCTCAACCGTAGCGATAGGGGGCGACCGCTAAAAGGTTTTCGGGAGTGGTGGCTCGGTCATCTTTAACGCAAACTACCTCAAACTTTTTATGTCAACCTTATTAACAACAAGTGGTAGTATGGTGAAAATCGCTCTCGCTTACAGTGGAGGATTGGATACTAGCGTAGCTGTTCGTTTGCTTCAAGAAAAATACAAAGCCAACGTCATCACTGTCTCCGTCGACGTTGGGCAGGATCCAAAGGAACTGAAAGAGATAGCGAAAAAATCGAAGCAACTGGGGGCGATCAAGCACGTCCACATCGACG
>CAZNRG010000065.1:0-4091 GCA_964575725.1 Hadarchaeota archaeon (SeqCode) | reverse complement strand
GAGCTCATGCGAGAGCGCGAGGGGGTGACCGACCGCGACGAGATGCGGAAGGTTCCGACTGACCCCTACCGCAAGATCCAGCGCGAAGCGGGAAAGCGTATCGCTCGTGCTGCCCGGCGAAAACCGATCCTCGTCGACACCCATTGTTTGGTCAAGAAACCGGAGGGCTATTACCCTGGCCTTCCCAAGTGGGTGCTCGAGGAGTTAAAGCCTGAGTCAGTCGTGATAATCGAGGCAACCCCTGAAGAGGTCGCTGGGCGGCGCACCAAGGACGCTGCGAGGGGGCGGGACAAAGAACTCTTGGATGAAGTCGTGGAACACCAGCAGCTCAACCGCGCTGCAGCGATGGCCTACGCTGCGCTCACGGGCGCGACGGTAAGGATAATCCATAATAGGGATGGAAAACTCAATGAAACTGTAAATGAAATGATCAAGGCGCTAAGGTGAACCTATGCGACGTATACTCGTCTACCCGCTGATCGCCGTTCTCCTGCTCGCGAGCTTTGGGGCAGTCGTGGGTGCCGAAGGGACAGCAGACGAGCAGGAAACGTACAAGAAGCTGTTACAGAGTATAGATGGCTCCATCGGGGGCCTCAGGAGGGGTGGCGACCCCTCAGACTCGTTGTCGAGCGCTCGGGGTCTGTATGATAATCTAATTGTGGGGAGGTACGAGAACGAAGATTTTGACAACAATCAGGAACTCATAGATCTTGACAATCAGATAGACAACACTTTTGCTACCCTCATCTCACTCGGAAAAGACGCTCAAAAGGAAAATATCCGGGCACTGCGCTCAGACATATCCCTGATGACGAGCGAGCTCGGGATTGCGCTATCTCCAATTTATGAATACGCGTTATTTATCATTCTCGGGGTTGGGGTATTCGTCGCTCTCCTCATCACGCTTATAAACCGGCGCGTCGTGAACTGGGAGCTTATAAGGGATATCAAAGCTAAGGTATCGGCTTTTCAGAAGGAGCTCCGCGACGCCCAGAGCAAGCATGACATGAAGCGCATCCACAAGCTCCAGCAAGATCAAAAGCAAATCCTTTCGCTTCAAGGAAAGATGATGAAGGAAAACTTTAAGCCTATGCTCTTTTACATCGTGCCCTACTTCATCTTCTGGTTTATCCTATCCGGCATGTACTCGGGGTGGGTCGTGGCTTGGCTCCCATTCCGTCTGGATCTACCCTTCTTCGGTTCCTGGGTCTCATGCGGTTTCCTGAGCTGGTACCTCATCACCTACTTCGGGTTCTCCCAGATCTGGCGAAAGTTACTCATCCGTGATTGAGATGCCCGCGCGAAGGTACCGCTCTGCAAGATACAAACAGCATTTCGTCTGCACGCCAGGGGGCCGGACTACCGTACGCTACAAGGAAGGGCGGGCTGGAGTGGCGAGATGCGCCTCCTGTGGGCGCCCGTTGGGTGGCGTTCCCCGAGCTAGGGCGAGCGAGCTGCGGTCCCTGCCCCGCAGCTCCCGCATGCCAAATCGCCCCTACGGTGGTTATCTCTGCCCGGCCTGCGCGCGCCAAGCCGTCAAAGAAGCAGCGCGAGCGTGAGCTAATGGTAGTCGTTGCTATAAGCGGCTTGCACGGCACCGGCAAGACGACTGCCGCACGGACGCTCGTGAAGAAGTTCAAACTCCGCTACGTCTGCGCTGGGACCGTCTTCAGGCAACTTGCAAAAGAGCGGGGGATGACGCTCGATGAGTTTTCCCGCTACGCCGAACGCCGCCCCCGCATAGACCGCATGATTGACCTACAAACTGCAGCTGCTGCGAAGGGCAAAAACGTGCTCATCGACGCAAGGCTAGCGGGCTGGATGGCAAAGCGGGCCAATCTGAAAATTTTGCTCACCGCGCCTCTAGAGGTCCGTGTCCGACGTATCACCAAAAGGGAAGGGCGGAGTTACCGAAGTGTGCTCCAAGAAACGGCGAGGCGTGAGCGGAGCGAGGCCAAGCGCTTCAAGCGATTCTACGGCATAGATGTCAACGATCATTCCCCCTTCGACCTCGTGCTCAACACCCAACACTTTAGTGCCAAGGAGACTACGCGGATTTTGGAGCTCGCGGTCGGGCAGCTCATTCGAAGGAGGTCGTAAGATGGTGATGGAAGTAGGTCGGGTCTGCGTTAAGCTCGCTGGACATGAAGCTGGCAGGCGGTGTGCCGTGGTGGATGTGCTCGATAGCGTTTACGTGGTGGTGAGTGGCCCCGGGGTCAAACGGCGCCGATGCAACATCGCGCACCTCGAACCCCTCGAGCAAAAAGTTGAAATCGCGAAAGATGCGCCAGATGAAGATGTCAAACGCGCGCTCGAAGCGGCGGGTTTGGTAAAGGTAGAGAAACCACCGGAGAAACCCACCGAACCCAAGGAAGGCACCGCCTAACGTTTGGTCATAGGTGTTTTGAGTGGGCAAGTTACCTTCTGATGTCAAACGTGAGGCTCTAGTCCGGGCCCAGGGCGTGACCGACCCCAGTCATGGCTGTGCGCCTACCAAGCGCCCAATTCGGGAACACTTACGCTTGGGGATTATCAACCTCGACAAACCGGTCGGCCCCACCTCGCACGAAATCGTCGCTTGGGTGAAGCGCGTGCTTGAGGTTCGGCGCGCCGGGCACGGGGGCACGCTCGATCCAAAGGTTACCGGGGTACTCCCGGTCGCTCTCGAGGACGCCACCAAGATGGTTCAGACTTTGCTACCGGCTGGGAAGGAATACATCTGCATAATGCACTTGCATGGCGAGGTGCCCCAGCACCGCCTCGAGCAGGTGTTGCAGGAATTTGAGGGAGAGATTTACCAACGCCCGCCACTCCGAGCTGCAGTGAAGCGAGTGCTCCGGACGAGGAAAATTTACTACATCGAGCCCTTGGAGCGGGATGGTCGCGATGTCCTTATGCGCGTGGGGTGCGAGGCGGGGACCTACATGCGAAAGCTCATGTTTGATGTCGGGGAAGCCTTGGGTTGCGGTGCCCACATGCGCGAGCTTCGCCGGACGCGGACGGGCCCATTTCGCGAGGATGGCACCTTGGCCAAACTACACGACTTAGCTGACGCCTATGCCTTCTGGCGCGAAGATGGCGATGAAAAACACCTGCGCGAGGTCATCTTGCCCGCGGAGGCCGCGGTTGAACACCTGCCCAAACTTGTCGTGCGCGATGGGGCCGTGGATGCGCTTTGCCACGGCGCAAGCCTCGCGGCCCCGGGGGTGCTCACGGTGGAGACAGGGGTCTCGCCCGAGGATCTTGTGGCACTGATGACGCTCAAGGGTGAAGTCGTGGCGCTAGCTCGTGCCACGATGACCTCGAAGCAGATTTACGAAGCTGACCATGGAATCGTCGCGAAGCCTGAGCGTGTGGTGATGTCGCCCGGCACCTACCCGCGGAAGTGGAAATAACCTAATTTTGAAGTTTTACGCTTTTAGCGGACGCCCCCATGTCCACAAACGGACACCCCCGTGTCCGAAAGCGGACGCCCCCGTGTCCGAAAAGGACATCCCCATGTCCGAAAGCGGACCCCCTCGTGTCCGCCACCAACATCGCTGCCCCAATTTTTCTCCTTTTAAAGAACCCCCACCCAAAGCCTCGGCGGGATGCATGTGTCCTACAGCTATCGCTTCGACGGGCTTGCGGAATTCATCTCACGGCGCGCTAGGGTGAGGTTAGTCGAAATGTTGAAACACGATGGGCTGTCGACCGAACAGATCGCGGCTGCCACTGGTGTTACTGCACGTTCGATTCGGCGGTGGCTCAATCCAAAGCAAACCCACCCGTGCAATCGAAACCTCGACCGCCTGCTCGAGCTCGCTTGGCAAATCGACCGCGAACAAGCGTTTGATGTCTTACGAGATGATCTGGGACTCTTTGCCCAGCTCCTCTCGGTCGCCGCGCCCCGGCAAGAAAGTGATTATAGAGCTAAAACTACAAATAAATTGGCTGCCGGGGTAGCCTAGCCAGGTTAAGGCGCGAGCTTGGAGAGCTCGTGGTCCTTTGGGCCTCAGGGGTTCGAATCCCCTCCCCGGCGCCACCTTCGAACGGCTTAATAGGTGCCTCGACAAATCTAAGAAAGACTCAGTTGGCGATTCACATGCCTG
>CAZNRG010000064.1:0-4184 GCA_964575725.1 Hadarchaeota archaeon (SeqCode) | reverse complement strand
GCTGCCCTGGCGTCATCCTGCTGACATCGAATGGCGTTTGTCCGACGATCCGCGTTAGCTCAGAAAATAGCGGGAACAACTCGAGCCCCAGCTCGAGCGTCGCCTCGGCATCCGACATCGAATATTCGAGCAATTTTTTTCCAAGTTCCCCCCCGCGCTCCCAAGCTTTGACCATCTCGGTAAACTCGAAATCTGGTTTCTCCTTCCCCAGCATGTGGCGGTAGACGTCTTCGAGGGTGTAGTGAATTAGCCTTATCGCCCCTATCGTGGCAAGGAAGTTCACCATGGTGTAAACATCGATGTGCACCCGCCCTCGAACTCGAGTGGCTGTCGCGAACCGCCGCTTGCGAGTTATCATCTCCGAGCCGTCTCGCCCGAGCTTCAGCTTGATTTTTAGCTGCTTCGCCCGCTCTCGCAGGTAGGGGAAGTCGAAGAGGTCGGTGTTGTAGCCCAGCAAGACATCGATGTCCCGCTCCTCGACTAACTCGACAAACCGCTTGAGCATCTCCCTCTCGCTTCCCACGACCTCAACGTAGCCTAGTTTCGCCTTGAGGTCCTTCCAGGTGATGACTTTTTTGAAACCTCGGTTGTCGGCCAAGCTCATCATGATGATCGGATCCTTGTCCGGGCGAGGACTACCAGCAGGGTTGTAGACCTCGATATCGAAACTCATCACGTTCAGCTTGGGCTCAGGGACCTCAGCTGGCTTGGGTGGCCCATCGAGCATTAGTGTTTTGACGCCTTTTTCCTCTTTTACCTCGCCGCTCACGCTGACGCCCGACATCGGAGCAAGACCACGGTCGACCAAGTAACGTCTAGTCAAGGGGATGTCGAACTCGTAGACCTCCTTCACCCCCGGTAACTCGCGCATCGCATGCCTCAGCGCCGGCATGTCCTTGGGGTGATGAAAAGTCACCTTTACAGCTTCAACTTCGCGGCCTAGCAAGGTGCGTTTGACCAGCTCGGCCGACTTTGGCTTAAGGATGCGCCCGTACTCGCTGAGCTCGAGCTTGGAGATGAGCTTCGCTTTTTTAGCATCGCTGGTTATGACGTAGAGATATTGCTCGAAGGTAGGATCGATGGCTACCACGGTTTCGGCGCCGCTCTTCAAAAACAGCCTAATGCGGGGTTGCGCTTCCTCCTCCGCGTAGTCAACATCTAGTAGTAAACCTTTCATATCCACCGTTAGAACAATCGTCCGCTTTTGGATAAAAGTTGACTCTACGGCCGGCTACCACACCGCCACCTCGGATTGGGGCGGGGGTTGTTTATATGGGGGAAATTTTGACTAAAACATTAAAAACAAAAAAGGCGGGGACTTCGGCCCTTCCGTTACTCCCTCGACGAACTTCGGAAACTCGACCACTCCCGTCATTCGCCGTTTTTTCTCGTTGGGGCCTTTCTCCCACAGTCGCTGCCTCGCACCATGCTTCCAGGCGCTTATCCGCGACCATCCGTGGTTTTTCGCCCACGTTTTTCCGCGGCTCACCGTTGTCCGTAGACTTCGGTTCGGCCACCTCTGTGGACTTCCGTCCCCGCCGTTCTTTTCTAAGAGCTGAACTTCTATAAATAATTTTTTTACCTCAACGGAGATATTTCCGATTGAGAAACATCGTAAAGCGCATTTAGACGTGGGCTCAACCGCTTACGGTGAGAGCTCTTTCCACATGAGTTGGAGGCCATATTTTCGATGGGGTTTGAACTTTTTTGTTAAATTTTTTTGAAAAGCGTGCTTTATCTACTACATCGCTGCTTAACGACTTTTTCTGTGCTTTGGTAAATGCTTTACCGTGAAACCCAACCCCAGCGCTCGAAGCTTCTTGGCGGTCGGGAGCCCGGTCCTGAGGTCCCATCCTCGAAGCCTATAATAATCATCGAGCATGTAATCGAGCTCAACGACGTGCCCCTTTGGCGGCCCTTCCGGTGAGGGCTCCTTGAGCAATCGCTCGGGCAAGGTGTCGTCCTTGCGCCTTATCCCATGGCGCACGTTGAACATTCGGTTGAGGTTGACGATCCGCTCGCCTATGCGACGTAGCTTTCGCTCGGTGAGCTTCATGCCGCTGGTCACGTTTAGCGCGCGGAGCACGTCCTTGTAGTAAAAAGTGGGGGGGATCATCGTGCCATACTTGCAGATGCCGACCGACTCGACGACTACTGCGAAATCCTCACACTCCTTCACCATTAGCCCCTTGTACTTGGGGTTCAGCTTTTGACCGATCTCGGGCAAATAACGCGTGCCAAATCGTTCTTTAATCGCCTTCTCAAACCCTACCTCATCGAGCACGGGAAAAGCGTAAAGATGGTCGGCCCCCCGGGCTGCGGTCGCGTTTCCCAACCCCATGGATTTCTGCGCCCTGCCGTCCTGCCCCGCGAGCTCCTGTCGCTTGATTGCCATCACGTATTTTTCGGAACCCCTGCCTATTTTCTGCGCAGCGCGGTAGCTGCCCTCTGCTAGCAGGTCACCGAAACCATTCCGGAGGGCGATTAGCCGGGTAAGCTCCACCATTGCTTCATGATTGCCGAACTTCAGCTCGAGACCGCCCGTATCCTTTTTTGTCAAGATGCCGCGCTCGTAGCACTCCATCGCCCAAGCTATGGTGCTCCCAAGGCTGCATGTGTCCATCCCGTAGCGGTTGGCAAGGTGGTGGGCGTAGAGGATCGACTCGACGTTGCCTATCCCGCACTTGGACCCCACGCACGAGAGCGTCTCGTACTCCGGGCTTCCCCCAACGTATGCGTAGGGGCCCTCAGGCACGCAGGTGTAGCGACCGCAGCGCTGGACACATGCGAAGTCGGCCCGCGGCTTGATCAGGTACCGCTGCCTTACTATCTTGCCGCCTATTTCCTCAGCGTGCTCGAACACCCCCGTCTCGTAGTTTCGCGTCGGGAGCCGCCCGATCTCGTTCATGAGTTCGACAAGGCTGGGGGTGCCATAATCGGCTCGGCCCTGGGTGAAGGGGTCGGCTAACATCTTCTCGCGAAGCTCGTCCATCAGCTTCACGTAATTTTTTTCATCTGCAATTGGGATGTCTTTGCTTCCCCGAACGGCAACGGCTTTCAGGCGCTTCGACCCCATCACCGCACCAACACCAGTTCGGGCGGATGCACGATCGAGATCATTCATCACCGCTGCAAACCGGACGAGGTTTTCCCCGGCCTGCCCGATGTACAGCATCTTAGCGCTCCAACCATCACCCACTTCCTCCCTGAGCACAGCATCCGTTTCGTATACATCCTTCCCCCAGAGGTGGCGAGCGTTTCGGATTTCAGCCTTGCCGTCCTCAATCCAGAGGTAAACGGGTTTTGGTGAGCGACCCCGAGCGATTATCACGTCAAACCCGGCGAACTTCAGCTCGGGGCCCCAGTGGCCAGCCGCATGCGCTTCACCCCAAATTTCTGTGAGGGGCGACTTCGCCGCAACGACATGGCGTGAAGCCTGTGGGAAAAGCGTGCCTGTGAGTGGTCCAGTCGCGATGATGAAAACATTTTCCGGACCTAGAGGCCTCGTGCGCGGACCGATCTCGTCGTAAAGCACCCGAGAGCAGTAGCCAGCGCCGCCCAAATATTCCCTCGCCAGCGCCTCATCGAAGGGCTTCGCGATCGCCTTCCCGCGGGTCAGGTCGACCTCGAGCACCTGGCCCGCATAACCGCCGTACTTGAACATCCTACTTCCTCGGGACCTGGATCCGCTCGAGCATGACCGGCTTCCATCGCTCGACCAAGACCGAACGCTTCTCGCTGGTGATCTTTTCTGACGTTGCAACAGACAGCGCATCCGTCGGACATCGCGGTATACACTGCCTGCAAAGGTCGCACTTTATCGCTTTCTTTCGATCGGGTTGCAGCCATATCACCCCAAACGGACATGCCTCGACGCATGCACCGCAACCTATGCATTTTTTCTCGTTCACGAGCACGATTTCCGTCTTCGGGTTGCGTATGATCGCTTCAGTCGGGCAAACTTTTGCGCATGGCGGGTCGGCACACTGTTTGCATGCAATCGCCTTGTCAAACGCTGGCTCCCTTCGTTCGACCCGGAGGCGCGCCTTCTTGGGATTCAAAACGTGCTCACGGATTAATGCGCAATAAAGCTCGCATATCCTGCACCCCGTGCACTTAATTACATCGCAATACAGGTAGGGCATAATTCAGCCTCCGTATTGATTAACCCCTGCATGTTTTAA
>CAZNRG010000063.1:0-4803 GCA_964575725.1 Hadarchaeota archaeon (SeqCode) | reverse complement strand
TCGACCACGTGCGAGTGTACATCCACCACTCCAAATGAGAGATCTTTGGTGAACGGATGCTTCCGGAACAGCTCCATCAGATCAAGCTCCGAGTTCGACATCTCCAAGTCAAAGTTGTCCACGGGGAGCTCGAGCATCCCCGGGTAGATGAACTCGAACGCCCCGTAGCAGATGTGGCAGATAAAATAGGCGTCGATGCCTTTCGTGACCACTTTCATGGCATCAACCGCGAACTCGGGGAGCTCCTCAGGCCGAGCTGAAATTGCTGGTTCGTCTACTTGGATTATCTTCGCTCCCGCCTTCGCTAAAGCCTCGATTTCCCCATGTAGAGCTTTCGCGAGCGCCAAGCACGCTTCACGTCGGCTAGGGTAGTACTCATTGAAGGACCAGTCCATCATCGTGTAGGGTCCCGTGACCATCCCTTTTACTGGTTTTTTCGTGAGCCCTTGGGTGAACCGCCACCAATCGACGGTTATCGGCCCCCGCCACCGCACCTCGCCCGTGATGATGGGTTTTCGATAGTAGCGGTTGCCGTAGCTCCGGACCAACCCGCTGATTTTGAATCCCTCGAGGTTTCGCGCGAAGTAGGTCGCCATGTCTCCCCGGTACATCTCCCCGTCAACAAGGATATCGAGACCGATCTCCTCTTGCAGCGCCACCCATTCGCGAGTCGCCCGCTCTTCGAGTTGTTTGAGCTCTTCGGCGCCAAGCTGCTTTGCAGCAAACTTTCTTCTGGCATCGAGTAGATGGGGCGGCTTGGGTAAACTTCCAACGGTCGTGGTCGGTAGGGGAGGCAGCTTCAATCCTAGTTTCTCCAATTTCCCGCGCATTAGGTCAACTCCTTGGCTTTTTCAGCGATGGCAACCATGTTTTGCAATTTTTTGAAGGCGATTTCTCGGGGCAGATATTCCCCAAGTCCACATGATGGGTTGAGGTACATGCGTTCGGATCCAACGTTCAGCAGAATTGTTTTTATCACGCCGAGCACTTCCCGTTCATTCTCGAGCCTTGTGTTTCGTCCATCGATGAGTCCGAGCCCGAGCTCCTTCTCGCAGCCCAGGCGAGCGATGACATTCGGCAGTTTTGGGCTATAGGTGAAGTCAAGTCCGAGTCCATCGACGGGTAACCGAATCAATTTTTTGTAAAGTGGGGCAGCATCGCCGAAGTAAGTGTAGAGCGCGAGTTTCGCCCCGCCCTTCTCAGCTGCTACTTTTTCGATGGCGGTTTTTAGCATTTTAAGGTCATCAGGATTTTTCAAGATCGCAGGCTCGTCTATCTGAATTAGTTTGGCTCCAGCTTTGGCGAGTTCGCCGACTTCCTGCGCGATAACGGCCGCAAACTCGTCCACGAGCGAAGAAAGGGTTGTGCCCCGTCGGTTGATAGAGAGCTTCGCGAGCGTGTAGGGGCCGGTCACTACAGGCTTCACGGGCTTCGAGACCTCCTTTGCGAAGGTGAATTCTCGCTTCACGATAGGCTCGCGCCGATTGAGTTCACCCTTGATGACGGGCTGGCGAAAATAAAAATTAGTGTCGAAAAACCTGAGTAGCCCGTCAATCTCGCAGCCCTCGAGTCCTCGCGCGAAGTGAGAGATCGGGTCGTACCAGCGCACCTGCCCATCGGTCACCACATCGAGCCCGGCTTTCACTTGCTCTTCGATGATCTCCCGCGTCACCTCGTCCTGCACCCGCTCGAACTCCTCGCTCGAGATCTCGCCCCGCTCCCGTTTTGCATAGGCTTGGCGGTGTCGTTGCTGCTCGGGGCGGTCGCCTATCCGCGGGTAGCTCCCAGTGCTTGAGGTCAGGAGTTCCATCTGAATCATATGGGATATTTGCTCGAAAGTTAAATAGGTACTCGGCTTAGGATAAATGGGGTTTGAGTTGAAGATTGGTAAAAAGTTCGTTCCCCACCCGAACTTGAAAAAAGTTTACTACACCTACCTCGGACTCGCAGCGATTATCCCATTAATTGCAACTTTGATACCGATTTGGGCAGTGTTTACCTTTGCCCCCGGGGAAGTAGCAGGGGCATACCTCCTTATACTCTTAATCATAGAACTCGTGATTTTCGGCTTCCTAGCCTATTGGATTTCCAAATATTGTCGCTCGATCTCCTACACGCTTAAGGAAGATGAGGTAATGGTGGGGCGAGGAGTCTGGTGGAAGATGAAGCATGTTGTCCCGTATGCGCGCGTGATGTCGGTCGACGTTATCCAGGGGCCGATTTCGAGGCACTTCGGCATCGGTTCCGTGCACGTGCATACGGCTGGCTATACCGGCATGAGGGGCGGAACTGCGGGTCCGGGCGCTAGAGGTGCCGAGGCCGCCATTTGGGGCGTGCCGAATTTTGTGGAGATAAGGGATTCGATAATCGGGCTCGTGAGGGGGAGGCCCCTTTTCGGAATGCCTAGAGTTGCAGCGCCCGACATCGGCCAAGAGATGCTGAAAGAGTTGAGGAAGATACGAAAGGCCGTGGAGAAGTAGTTCGGAGGGTGGACGATGGGGAAAGGCAGCGGATTTGGAAAGGTGATCCTGTTTAACGAACACTTTGTGGTGTACAACGTGCCATCGATTGTCTCGGCAATCGACAAGGCGACCACCGCCACCGTTGAGCCCTTTAGGGGGTCTGGCTGGACTTTGGACGACCGCAGGCAGGCCACCCCCGGGTACAAGGAGGAAAAGCTCGAGCACCAAAAGGAATCAATCGACCGAATATTGAAAGCCGCAGGGGTAGACCCAGTCAAAAACCCGGTCAAGATTACCTTCGGTGGAGATCTGGTCGCGGCGAGCGGGATAGGGGCCAGCGCCGCCTCATGCACCGCGCTCGCTCGGGCGTTGTCGGATGAACTCAAGTTGGGGCTCTCGGACGGTCGGATAAACGAGCTCGCCTATGAGGGGGAGAAGGGATATCACGGGACCCCCTCTGGAATTGACAACACCGCAGCGACTTACGGTGGATTAATCTGGTTTGTGCGAGGGGAGCCGAACGTGATGGAGCGGATAAAGATCAAGCGCCCCGTCGAGGTGGTGATGGGCAATACCGGACTAGTCGCGAACACGAAGGCCGCGGTCGTAGGGGTTCGCGAGCGGAAGGAAAAATACCCTGAAAGATATGAGAAGCTCTTTAATGAGGCGAAGGAGCTAGCCTTCATGGCACGGAAGGCCCTGGTGGATTACGATCTCAAAGCGGTTGGGAAGCTCATGGACGAGAACCACAGACAGCTGCAGGCGATCGAGGTTTCATGCAAGGAACTCGACAGCTTGGTAGAGTTGGCTCGCGCGAATGGGGCTTACGGGGCGAAGATGACTGGAGGGGGCCTCGGGGGAAACATGGTAGCGCTTACCCCGGGGAAGGACCTGCAGGACCAAGTGGCGCGAGCGATTAAAAAGGAAGGATTCGAGTTCCTGATGACACGGATTGGGTGATCGAGTGAACTTCCGGGAATTTGTAAAACTTTTGGATGAGCGTGGGCTGCTCGTGCGGGTCAAGCGCCCGCTGGACATAAAGTACGAGCTCGCGACTCTGGCCAAGCTGATGAACGAGAAGCCGCTATTTTTCGAGAAGGTCAAGGGATTCCCGACGTCCGTGGTGGCGAACATCAGCTCCACGCGCGAATTGGTCGCGTTGGGCCTCGGGATAAAGCCGAATGAGATCATAGCCAAGCTAGCGGGGGCAATCGAAAAGCCGAAAGAGCCGAAGGTCGTGAGGGCGGAGGGCTATCGTGAAGCGCCAGCCGATCTAACCAAGTTTCCAATTCTGCTTCACTATCCTTTGGACGGTGGCCCATACATCTCGTCGGGAGTCATCATAGCGCGCGACCCGGAGCTCGGCCTAAATGCGTCTTATCACCGGATGATGGTCATCGGGAAGGACAAGATCGTGATACGGATTCTTCCGCGGGACTTTGACGCCTTCCTCAAGCGCGGAAATAAGGAGTTCGCAATCTGCATAGGGAGCCCCATGTCGGTCTTGGTAGCGGGGGCGGTGTCAGTGGGTCCCGGGAAGAGCGAGCTGAGCATAGCAAACGCCTTGGTCGAAACCAACCTGATCGAGCTGAGCGGGCACAAGGTCCCCGAGGCCGAGATCGTCATGATAGCCGAGATGACGGGGGAGGAGCACGACGAGGGCCCGTTCCTCGACCTGACCGAGACCCCCGACATCGTGCGCAAGCAACGGGTGGCTCGCATCAAGCAAATATTCACGAAGGAGAACCCACTCTACCACGCGCTGCTTCCGGGGGGGCTCGAGCACAAGCTCCTGATGGGAATGCCACGCGAGCCGACGGTTTTCCGCGAGGTCAGCAAGGTCTGCGGGTGTAAGGATGTGTTGATTACCCCAGGCGGCTGCTCCTGGCTGCACGCGGTCGTTCGCATCAAGAAGAAGAACCCGGACGACGGGCGGAAGGCGATCGAGGCCGCGTTCAAGGGGCACAAGTCGTTGAAACATGTCTGGGTGGTAGACGATGATATAGATGTGCACAACCCGCACGAGGTCGAGTGGGCCATGGCCACGCGATTTCAGGGTGACCGAGATATCATTACAAAAAAGGAGAAGGGCTCGTCGCTCGACCCATCATCGGAACTCGAGACGCGCATGACGACCAAAATGGGATTTGATCTGACCATACCTGCGGGGAGAGACCCCAAGGATTTCAAGAAGCCTGAATTACCGCTCAAGCTGAAGCCCGAGGATTACCTGAAGTGATTGCATGCAACTAACGAAGGAACAGGAGCAGATGCTATCAGGGGGGCAGGGGGAAGTTCTTGAGCGGATGTTTCGATTACTCGTTAGGCTCGGGGACATCTA
>CAZNRG010000062.1:0-5169 GCA_964575725.1 Hadarchaeota archaeon (SeqCode) | reverse complement strand
CGACAGCATACGATATCCATTATACTTTATGCGTTGACAAATAAATGGTGAAAATTATTTGAACCTTTACGATTTCGAACGGGCGCGAGTCAAGCGGTTTCTAAGGCAACATCGAGCGAGACGAGCGGCGATTCAACTCCCTGCGGGATTGAGGCAGTACCTACCTGAGATCGAAACGACTTTCAACGAGGCGGGCGTCGAGGCGCTCGTGTTGGCGGACAGTTGTTACGGCGCCTGCGACTTGGCCGATGCAAAGGCGAAGCGGCTCGGGTGTGACGTGCTGGTTCACTACGGCCACGCGGACATGGGGGTGTCCGCCTGCTTGCCGACCCTCTACGTCGAGGCGCGCATGTCGGCCGACCCGCTCAAGGCGGTTGAGCAAGCGTTGCCCGAGCTGAGGTTCAAGCGCGTGGGGCTACTCACCACGGTTCAGCACATCGCCCACCTGCGGAGGGTCGCGAAGCTCCTCCGCTCGCGCGGGATCAAACCGTTTATCGGCAAGCCGGGACCAAGGGCGAAGTACCCCGGACAACTCCTGGGCTGTGATTTCGGCTGCGCCCGCTCGGTTGCCGCCAGCGTCGACGGTTTTCTTTACATCGGCACGGGCGAGTTTCACCCACTGGGTGCAGTACTCGCGACCGGCAAGCAGGTTTTAACCGTAAACCCGATTTCGGAGGGCATCAAGTCGCTCGTCCCGGATGTTGAGGTTTTCCTTCGCAGGAGAAAGGCACTCATCGCTCGAGCCGCAGTAGGTGAGCGGTTCGGTGTAGTAGTGAGCACCAAGTCCGGGCAAGCCCGCTTCAAGCTCGCGGCGAAGCTAGCTAAGGAGCTCAAACTGGTTGGCAAGATTGCGCATGTACTTGCGGTCGATGAGGTGAGGCCGGAGGAGCTAGGTGATTTTAGGCTCGATGGGTTTATCTGCGCCGCCTGCCCGCGCATACCAACCGATGACGCAGAGCGATTTGAACAACCAGTTTTAACACCGTTTGAAGCCCAAGTCATGTCTGGAAAGGTTAAGTTCGAGCCCTACCGGGTGGACGAGGTGAGCAAGGGAGATTTCTAGCGGGCCCAAGGATAGTAATTTAAACTCGGTTGGGTTAGTTGTTAAGGTGAATCCAACATGACAGAAGTAAAAACAGGCGATTTTGTCGTTCCGGGGGATTTCCTCGCAACCGCTGAGGAGTTCGTTCCCGGCGATGGGGCATACGAAGAAGGCGGAAAGATTTATTCCTCCTCTACCGGCGTGGTGCTCGTCGATGTTCAAACCAAGCACATCTCAGTATTCTCTCGTATCGCTGGGCCGCCGGCGCTGAAGCGCGGCGACGTGGTGGTCGGGCGGGTCGAGGAAGTAAGAGACCAGACCGCGAACGTTTACATAGGGGTCCTGCGTGGGCGCGAGGATCGGGAGCTCCCCCTTCCGAACATGGGCACGGTCCACGTCTCGCAGGTTCACACCGGTTACGTCAAGGAGATGCGCCGCCAATTCAGGCCCGGCGACATCGTCCGCGCACGGGTCCTGAACGCGCGCAGGGAGCCCGTTCAGCTCTCGACGGC
Source organism: Hadarchaeota archaeon (SeqCode) (assembly GCA_964575725.1). Classification (GTDB taxonomy): domain Archaea; phylum Hadarchaeota; class Hadarchaeia; order Hadarchaeales; family Hadarchaeaceae; genus DG-33. The sequence goes on along the minus strand of CAZNRG010000062.1, from coordinate 3,615 downwards.
CGGGGACGACCTAGGGGTAATTGTCGCGGCATGCTCACGCTGCCGTGTGCCGCTCGAGCGAGAAGATTCCAAACTTCGCTGTCCGGAGTGCGGCAATGTAGAGTTTAGAAAGCTCGCAAGCGATTACCGCCAAGGAGCCCTCTGATGCAAAAACGAAGACGAACTATCAACGTGCGGGTGAAAGACACCTCCCAGCTTATCGCGTTGATGGAGGAGCTTGGGAAGCTGAAAGTGGACTTGGTGGCGGAGTCGCGTCCTAGGGCACTCAAGATAGAGGTATTTGGTTCGAAGGAGGAGGCTCGCGGGCTGGAGCGCAAGATAAGGGAGCTCCTCACAAACCCGCAATCCTCATAAGTCGATGAGGCAAAATTGGATAAGGTGTAGCCGTGGAACTTGAGCTAGTCGAGAAGGGCGATGGAAGCCTGCTGATAAAGGTGAGGGGGGAGGATCACACCCTCTGCAACCTCCTGCGCAAGGCCCTGCACGATGATAGATACGTCGTTGCGGCATCCTATGCAATCGAACATCCCCTCACGGAATCTCCCAAGTTATACGTGAAGACCAAAAAGGGAAAGACGCCCGAACGTGCCCTCACGGATGCGGCTGGGCGGGTAGCGGAACAGTTGAAGGAGCTGCAGAAGCAGTTACAGCGAGGGCTCAAGAAATAACCGCGGAGCGCTCCTCGCGGGGGCTTGAGTTGCAAAAAGTCAAATTTTGGCGGATAAAACCAGAGATAAGGATTCTCGGCATAGACGATGGGCCATTTGAGCCGCGCGCGGGAGGGGAAGTTCTGCTCGTGGGAGTTGTTTTCAGGGGGGGCCGATGGCTCGACGGAGTTCTGGGCACCACAATCGAGCAAGATGGAACCGATGTGACCGAGCGCGTGGTCGAGATGATCAACCGAAGCCGCCACCGGGGGCAGCTTAGAATAGTGATGGCAGACGGGGTGACCTTCGCGGGCTTCAACGTGCTCGACATCAAGGAAGTGTTCAAGCAAACGGGCCTGCCGGTCATCGTTGTTTCTAGGGAACAACCCAACATGACGGATGTCAGGAAAGCAATAAAGCACCTCTCCAACTGGCGCGAGCGGTGGAAGATAGTTAAGGGTTCGGGCAAGATTTATCCGGTGAAGACAAAACGCCGAGCGGCATCCATCTACATGCAGTTCGTCGGCATGGGGCGCGCCGATGCTGAGCGAGTGGTAAAATTGAGTTCGACGCGCAGCCTAATCCCGGAGCCGTTAAGGGTCGCGCACTTGATTGCCACGGCCATGGTGCGAGGCGAGAGTTACGGGAGGGCCTAGCTTGGCGAGAAAAAAATCATGGAAGAAGTTACGTGCGAGTAAGAAGTTTGTAATGAATATATTTGGCCGCCAGATCGTCAAAGAAGTGCTGAAATTCATCTTGATCTTAGCTATCCTCTATTTTGGTGTGAGTGGCATTCTGGTCTTGGCCCTGCGCACCGACACGTACTGGATGGCGGTCGTATCCGACAGCATGAAGCATGACGATGAGAGCTGGAGAGAATATTTTGAGACTCGCGGTTATGATCCCTTCCAATTTCCACTTAAAGGCGGGTTCGAGCGCGGGGACATGCTCATCATCCGAGGCGTGGATTCAATTGCGGAGATCTCGATAGGCGATGTCATCGTGTTTGATATCGATCAATCAATACCGCTCGTTCACCGGGTCGTAGATATGAGAAACGAGAACGGGGAGGTTCGGTTAACTACGAAAGGGGACGGCAACATGGGAATTTTATCAGTGGAGGAGTCAATAAAGCCCTCGCAAATCAGGGGTAAGATAATTTTCGTGGTTCCGAACCTCGGCCATCTATCGCTTTGGTTCCGAGGGAGTTGATGGCATAAAGCGGCATCCCATACTCGTGGTCGACGTGATCATTCGAACCCCTGATGGCGTGGTGCTGATCAAGCGAAAGAACGAGCCCTATAAGGGAAGGTGGGCTTTACCCGGCGGCTTTGTGCGCTACGGCGAAAGGGTTGAAGACGCGGCGGCACGCGAGGCAAGGGAGGAAACAGGTTTGAAGGTCAAGATTGAGAAGCTCGTGGGCGTGTATTCGGATCCAAAGCGCGATCCACGGGGCCATGTCGTCAGCGTATGCTTTTCGGCAGAACGGGCAGGCGGCAGGTTGAGAGCCATGAGTGATGCTCGAGAGACAAGAGTTTTCAAACACATCCCTTGGCGCGAGCTGGCTTTCGATCACGCACGGATTTTAAAGGAAGTGGGGTTTAGGTGAATGCATGCAGTTCTGTCCAAAGTGTGGAGGCCTGATGCTGCCCAAGCAAATCGAGGAAGGCTCGGTCTTGGTTTGTAATTCCTGTGGTTATGTTATGAAGGGGGCAAAATTGGAGGAATACAAAGTCGTCAAACCAGCCAAGCGGGAAGAGATGGTAACGGTGATAGAGGAGGAAGTCAAGCCGCCTCTGCCAACCACTAGAGCCAAATGTCCTAAATGCGGGCACGACACAGCTCATTGGTGGCTGCAACAGACACGCGCAGCAGACGAAGCGACGACACGGTTCTACCGTTGCGCAAAGTGCGGTCACACTTGGAGAGAATACACATGACATTAGATGGGATTAAAACGTAAAAGAGAGATATGACAAAAGGATGGGGGCCCGAGTATGGAGGAACTTCGACCGCGCAGAAAGCCGGCGCGCAGCAGAAAAATCTCCGAGATAAAAATAGGCGATGAGCAAGTGAGGGTGGTTGGACTGGTCGTGGACAAAAAGGAGGCCGAGTTTGTGCTCGACGATGGCTCAGGTCGCCTCACCGTAGTTTTTGATGATCCAGCGGTGGTTGAGGGTATAGAGATAGGCTCGAGAATCAGGGTGTTCGGGACGCCGCTGAATGTTGCCGGCACCCACGAGCTGCGGGCCGAGATCGTGCAGAGCGTCGAAGGGCTGGACCTGGGGTTGTACGATGAGGTCAGGCGCGAGGTCAAAAAATTGGAAAGGGAACTTGAGGAGGCGAGGTGAAATGGTTAGTGCCCGAATGGCGGATTCAAAGACTTGGAAGACCTGCGTGGGCGCGATGGTGAACCTCATCGACGAGGCGGCATTCAAGTTCACCCCTGAGGGCATCAGGATGAAGGCGATGGATCCCTCGCACGTTGCGCTGTTGGATTTTGAGTTGCCGGCTTCAGCGTTTGAGGAGTACAAGGTCAAGCAACCAACTACTTTGGGCATAAACCTCACCGAGATGAACAAGATTCTGGGGCGTGCCAAGGCGGAGGATGAATTTATTCTCGAGCTCGATGAGGAGAAAAATCGTTTGGCCCTCACATTCAAGGGCGCGTCAACGAGGCGCCTCAGCTTGCCGCTCATAGATATAAGCGAGGCGGAGTTGCCCGAGCCAAAGCTTCAGTTCAACGCGACCGCTGACGTGGTGGCGGGGGTGATCCAAGACGGATTGAAAGATGCAGAGATCGTGGGGGACAACGTGAAATTCGAATTGGGTGAGGATGGATTTTTTCTTTCTGCCGAGAGCGATAAGGGCACTTCCGAGCTCAAGTTGCGCAAGGGCGATCAGGCACTGCCGAAGCTCAGCGTCAAGCAACCGGCGCACGCGATGTTCAACATAAAATATCTCAGTG
>CAZNRG010000061.1:0-5308 GCA_964575725.1 Hadarchaeota archaeon (SeqCode) | reverse complement strand
GAGATAGCGAAAAAATCGAAGCAACTGGGGGCGATCAAGCACGTCCACATCGACGCGCGCAAGGAGTTCGTCGAGCAATACGTGTTTCGCAGCATCAAGGCGAACGGGCTCTACGAGGGTTATCCTCTCTCCACAGCGCTCGCGCGATACCCGATAGCGAGCAAGCTGGTCGAGGTCGCGCGCAGGGAGCGGGTCGATGCAGTGGCGCATGGTTGCACGGGGAAGGGAAACGACCAATTCCGCTTTGACACGACCATTGCGATCAAAGCGCCAAAACTCAAAATTATCGCCCCCATCCGCGAGTTAAACCTCGACCGAAAGTGGGAGATCAAATATGCGCGGAAACAGGGCATCCCCGTGCCAGTCGATGTTGGCAAACCCTATAGCATCGACGAGAACCTCTGGGGTAGATCGATCGAAGGGGGGGCGCTTGAAAATCCAAACAAAACACCGCCTGAGGAGATATACGCTTGGACCCGCTCCCCCGCGAATGCACCCACGAAGCCGCACATCGTCGAGATCAAGTTCAAAAATGGGGTGCCGGTTGCGCTCGATGGAAAGCGCATGGGCGGCCTTGATCTCATAATGAGGCTGAACAAAATAGCTGGAACCTATGGCGTCGGCAGGATAGAGCTCATTGAAGATCGGATCTTGGGGCTGAAAGCACGGGAGAACTACGAAGCCCCCGCGGCAACTGTCCTGATACAAGCCCACCGAGCACTCGAGCAACTCGTGTTAACAAAGCAGGAGTTGGCATTCAAACAGGTGGTCGATCAAACCTGGGCGGACCTGGCGTACGGCGGGTTATGGTTCGACCCGCTGCGCGAGGATCTGGATGCCTTCATAGATAGCACGCAAAACCGAGTTATGGGTAAGGTAAAGGTTGAACTCAATCGAGGCAACTCGCGTGTGGTGGCCCGCAGCTCGCCCTTCTCGCTCTACGATGAAGAGCTTGTCTCATTTGAGCGCTATGGGTTCGACCAGCGCGATGCGATAGGGGTGATCAAATTCCACGCCCTCCAGAGTAAAATACTGCGCAAGCGGGAGGGGGCCTAGGATGCTTCGCCAAGGACGTTTTGGGCGGGCCATGGACCCTCTGGCGAGCGAGTACATCTCCTCGATGGAAGCAGATGCCCGAATTTTCTATCCGGTGGTGCAGGTCAACCTAGCTCACACCATCATGCTCGCTGAGCGGAAAATCATCCCAGAGGGGGACGCGGCCGCCATCCTCCGAGCACTTTACAAGCTTCACGAGGGTGGCATCGGAGAACTGGAACTTCGTGCCGAACTCGAAGACATCCACATGGCGGTCGAGGAATTTGTTACCAAGGCAACGGGGGAAGTGATCGGGGGAAAGCTTAACACCGCGAAGAGCCGCAACGATCAAGTCACCACGGCGATCCGCCTGGCCCTGCGCAAGAATTTGCTCGATGTGGAGGAGAAGTTGCTGGAACTCGTCAACGCTCTGGTCACGCTCGCAGAGAAAAATACTGACGCGGTGATGCCTGGCTACACCCACCTGCAGGTTGCGCAACCCACGACCTTTGCTCACTGGCTCGCTGCCTACGCTTCTGCCCTTCTCCGCGACCTCTGGCGCATCGAGCGGGCTTACGATGCCACAAACTCCTGCCCGATGGGGGCCTGCGCGCTATCGGGGACCGGCTTTCCCATCGACCGTGTGCGGGTGGCACACCTCCTCGGGTTCAAGCACATCGATGAGAACACCATGGATGCCGTCAGCTCCCGCGACTTCGCCCTGCAGACCATGGGCGCCTTGGCGATCGCGATGACCAACCTCAGCAGGCTTGCCGAGGAGCTCGTGCTCTGGAGCTCGGCTGAATTCAACCTCATTGAGTTTCCCGAGGAGTTCGCGGCCACGAGCAGCATCATGCCCCAGAAGAAAAATTTAGTAGTTGCAGAAATCGCGCGCGCGAAGGCCGGGAGAGTATTCGGAAATTTAGCCAGTGGCTTAGCGATGATGAAAGCCCTTCCCCAATCCTACAACCTCGACCTCCAAGAACTTACACCCTCGCTGTGGAGCTCCATCGATGAAGTGAGGGGCAGTGCCGAGGTGATGGCGAAACTCATGGGTGCGGTCGAGCCCAAGCGGGAGACGATGCGCAAGCAAGCCGAGGGGGGATTCGCGGCTGCCACAGAACTCGCCGATGTGCTCGTGCGGAAGGCGGGGCTGGCCTTCAGGGATGCCCACGCGGTGGTCGGGCGAATGGTCGCGCGAGCGGTCAAGGAGGGTCGGGCCCCGGGGGAGCTGAACGTCGAGGATCTGCGGACTGCGTCGAAAGATGTCCTCGGCAAGGGGGTCCACCTCACGCTTGAGGAGCTGAGGGGGGCGCTCGACCTCGACAAGTGCATAGCCGTCCGGGCGCTGCCAGGGGGGCCCGCGCCTAAGGCCGTTAGGGAGCAGCTCAAGTTGATAAAGCATGAGACGAAAAACCGCGCGAAGCTCGTGCGCGCCCGAAGACGAGCGATCACAAAGGGAGAGGTAAAATTGTTGAAGGAAGCCAAGAGGCATTCGCGATGACAATCAAAGCTGCGGTCGTCGGGGCCTCGGGCTACGCGGGTGTGGAACTATTCAGGTTGCTTGCTGGCCACCCCGAAGTGAAGCTCGCAGGGGCCTACGATATCCGCAACGTCGGCAAGCGTGTAAGTGAGATTCACCCGAACCTCCGAGGAATAGTTGAGTTGAAAATAGCAGAACCCAACTATGCAAAAATTGGGAAACAGGTTGATGTCATCTTCGTGGCCACCCCTCACCGTGTCGCGATGAAATTTGTACCGAAGTTGCTTGAGGGAAAAGCGAGGGTAATCGACCTCAGCGCGGACTACCGGTTCGATGACATCAAGGTGTATGAGCAATACTACACCAAGCATGAGAGTCCAGGAATCAAAAGGGTTTATGGACTGCCCGAGCTCCACCGTGCGAAGATCAAGCGCGCTCGTCTGGTCGCCACCCCCGGATGTTATCCAACCGCAGCCATCCTCAGCGTGGCACCGCTGGTCAAGCGCCGCCTCATCGACCCCAACCACATCATCATTGACGCCAAGACTGGAACCTCTGGAGCTGGAGCAGCCCCCGGCGAGGTGACCCACCATCCCGTTATCGGCGCAAACATCTTGGCATATGCCGCTACCACCCACCGCCACTCCCCTGAGATCGACCAGGAGTTGAGCAAGCTGGCCGGACGAAAGGTCAAGGCTCACTTCACCCCACACCTCATCCCGATCGTGCGAGGGATCCTCTCGACAGCGCATGTATTTCTGAAAAAATCAGTTGGTAGGAGAGCATTGCTTGGCCTCTACCGAAAGTTTTACGCCCGCGAGCCGTTCGTGCGAGTAATCGAGGAGCTGCCGCAAGTGAACTTCGTGGTTGGGTCGAACTACTGCGATATTGGACTCGAGCTTGACGCGAAAAGCAATAGATTGGTCGTGGCCGCCTCAATTGACAACCTAATCAAGGGCGCCTCGGGGCAGGCAATCCAGAACATGAACCTGATGTTCGGGTTTGATGAGGTGGAGGGATTAAAAGCCCCGGCGCTGCGACCATAGCTTTTGTTGCTAACGAATCGCTGGAATCTCTTCGCGTGACTTGATTTCTTCGCTAGGCTCCCTCGGCTTCAGTAACAGGAGCAGCAACATCCCTGCAACGATGCCTGAGATATGCGCCCAGTAGTGAACTCCCCCAGTTATTCCCGCTGTTGCAACCCCCACTCCACCTATAATCTGGTAGGTGATGGAGGCCAGGAGGAAAGGCCAAATGGGTACGAACATCGTCAGCGTTAGGACTATGGCTGGGATGAGGACCAAGAAAAACGCGAGAAATCCTATGGGCCATGGCAGAAAGTACGAGAGTAGCGGCCAAGCTAACCAGATGAGATAGGCGAGCGGGCCCCTCGCCGTTGGGTAGCCCACTAGGCATGCACCCATCACCCCCATGATAGCCGCAGATGCCCCATACGCCACGATCCAAGAACTGGGCCGAATTGCCAAGTCGAACATCGAAGTTGCAAAACCGCTCACGAGGTAAATTACCAAAAATCTGGGGGTGCCCAACCTCCGCTCGAGGATGATGCCGAAGATGAGGAGGGGGATCATGTTGAAGATGAGGTGCGACTCGTCGCCGTGCAGAAACATTGAAGTAAACAATGCCTCCAAATGCTCCCCCTGTAGGATTGCAGCTGGGCGCAACCCGTACTCGTAAGTTGCCCACTCGAGCGAGTCGGTGACCCGCAGGAGCACAAAAATAATAACGTTCAGCGCGATTAACGCAAGCGTCGCTATCGGGAACGCCATTTTCCGTTTCATTATAACCCTACCCACTTTTTCCAACAAACTTTAAAGATGCCCCCGCTCCCTTGAGATTGGTGCTCGCATGATTACGGTGTTAGAAGGTGGCGTGACAAGGGTTCCTGGATTTCTTGTGGCTGGTGTGCGGGCGGGGATCAAGCGCCGCGGGCTTGACATGATGCTGCTCGCTAGCGAGGATGGACCAGCAGCTGCCGCGGGGGCTTTCACGACCAACTTGATCAAGGGTGCACCCGTGCTCGTGACGATGAAACACGTGAAGAATGGGGAGCTTGCAGCGGTGGTCGCGAACTCCGGGAGCGCGAACGCATACACGGGAAAGCGGGGGCTGCGGGACGCGCGCAGGATGGCCCGCCTCGTGGCGCGCCTGCTGAAACTCCGCACGGGCGACGTTGCCGTTGCATCGACAGGCTTGATAGGCTCGCGCTTGCCCATGCGGCGAATCGAGACTGGAATCCGCGCGGCCGTCGAAGATCTCTCGAATTCACGCGAGGCGAGCCTGAGCGCAGTTAAGGCGATCATGACGACTGATACCACGCCCAAGGAAATTGCCGTCCGGGTCGACCTCGAGGATGGAACGCCCGTAACTATCGCTGGCATAGCAAAAGGCGCGGGGATGATCCACCCAAATCTACAAACCGCAACCATGCTCGCATTCATTGTCACCGACGCCGCAATAAGCCCCGCGGCACTCCGGGCCGCACTCCAGAACTCAGTCAACCAAAGCTTCAACATGATCAACATCGACAACGAGACCAGCACCAGCGACATGGTGCTCGCGCTCGCAAACGGGCGCGCACGCAACCGCCCAATTACGCTCAAACACCAAGATAAGCAGTTCCAGGCCGGGCTCGATTGCGTGCTCATCGAGCTCGCGTGGATGATCGCCAAAGATGGGGAGGGGGCTTCGCACCTGATCGAGGTTCAGGTGAAAAACGCGCGAAACCGGGAGGATGCGCGCCGAGCTGCCCTAGCCGTCGCGGGATCG
>CAZNRG010000060.1:0-5512 GCA_964575725.1 Hadarchaeota archaeon (SeqCode) | reverse complement strand
GCTCGCGCATCTTGCGGCGCTGCTCGGTGGTCACTTGGACCTCGCCCTTTCGGATTATTTGTTCAGCGATTTTGAACACGTCGAGCGTGCCAAATACTTTCTGCATCATTTCCTCAGAAGCCGCCTCGCCTTTTTTGGAGTCTTTGAAAATTTTGTCGATAGCGAGCACACTACGCACGTCTCCTTCTTCCCCTGTTCTTAGAGCAAGGGCCAACTCGGGGTCAACGAGCACTTCAAAAGTCGTACCGCGACTAAATAGCCTCGCGATGACCGCGTCCTCAAGCCTTACCATAACCCGTTACTCCTTGGCGGGCTTGGCTGGTGGCTTGGGACTCATTCGCTTTATGTATTTGGCCAAATCTTCGGGACTGAGCTTCTCAAAACGCTTGGTCTTGCTCGGGATGACTGCAACCTCAACCTTCTCTGGGTCAAGCTCTCCCTCGATCACCGTCCGCAGCGCCTCTAGGGCGAGAATAACCACGTCGTCAAGCGATATCTTCTCATCGTAGCGACGCTCGAGGAACTCGGTGACCGTCGGGGCTCCACCCCCTATCGCTTGGGATTTGTACGCTGCAACGACGCCACTTGGATCGGTCTCGAAGAGGTGAGCGCTCTCCATATCGATGCCGGCGATCAGCAGCCTAGCCCCGAAGGGCCTGACGCCCCCATGTTGGGTGTAGAGCTGCTTAATGTCGCCGATGCGCTTCGCCAGCGCCCGCACGCTCATCGGCTCATCGTAGCGCAGGCGATTAACCTGTGCCTCGATGCGCGCATGATCGATCAACACGCGAGCGTCAGCGATCAACCCGGAAGCCGCAGCCCCGATATGCTCGTCCACCTGAAAAATTTTCTCAATCGACACTTCTTCCACTAGCTTGCTCCGAATTCTTTTTTCCGCAGCCAAAACCACTCCTTCGTTTACCTTGATGCCCAGAGCTGTAAGGCCCCGCTTCACGGCCTCCTGGGCGTACTGAACCTGGAAGAGCTTACCGTCAGGGCTGAAGACGGTAATCGCCCTGTCGTAGCCCGCTCCAGGCGGCATAAAAGCCATGCGTTTCCACCTTGTTAATGGATGATTGTGACTATTGTTTCTAAAGCGGGAACATTTATAATACTTTGGTTAAGCGGGCGCTAAGAACTTGCGCTTCGCCGCCCTGATTGTGCCTGAAACCCCCAAAATCACGAACGACGCTTCTTTACCGCCAATTTTCTTGATGCTCGTTAGTGCAGCTTTAAGCTCACCAACCTGTTTATGCCCACAGCGCAGCAAACCCCGCCGCGAACTGACATCGTGGAAAACCAGCTTGAGCATCCTCCGGTCGAATGCTGGGTCACGGGTTTGGAGGGAGTGACCGACCGCCCGCATGATGTCACCTTTACCGGCCTTGCCGTCCGTTAGCTCAAATGCGACGTACCTGCGCCTCTGCCTCATCCAAATCCAACCCCCATGAACTTCTCAACCAGCTTGACCGCAACTTCACGCTTGGCTGGGTAGGCCGCGACCTTCAACCTGAGGTGAACGGCATCTCCGCTGTCGGTGAGCACCAGTTCGCCGGCATGCGCTAGCTGCTTGTCGAACCTTAAGTAAAAAAAGCAATCCTTATCGATCCTCTCGGGCACAATTTTGCCGAGCTTTTCCAACTCGCCCGCACGCAGCCTAATCAATGCACGCTGCCAGAGCTCGCGCAGGGGCTTCCTCTGCCCGACCCTCGCTTCCAAGTTTACAATCGGGTTGCCGTGGTGGCCCTTGAGCTCCGACCGGCGGACTTCGGCTTCCTCGGGTAGTAAAATTTGAAGGGCTTCCAAAACTCGCTGCTCGTCCTCGGTCGCATATACAAACGTGCTCACGGCCGCGCTCCTGAACGGAAATTCCATCCGCGATCACTTCAGCCACGCCGGCGGGCCCGAACGCTCGGCCTAGCCTTCTCAGCACCCTTGCCCTTCCGAAGCAGACCACGTGTCTTCCTCCCGGCCCGCGTCAACCCGCGATGAACCCGCCCACGCTGCGCCTCGCCGGCCACCCACCCGAGCTGGGAGTCACTAAGGATCGCCGGGTGGTTCGGGTCGAGCATGATTACCTCGAAATACTCGCGAGTGCCGTCGGAGCCGAGTGGATAGGAATTCAGCACCTCCAAGTTCGGGTACTTCCGAGCTGCCCGCTCCTCCGCGATGAGCTGGATGCTCTTCTTAGGCACGAGCTTGCGAACTCCCATGCGCTTCGGTCTTCGCCCCCTCCAAGGGCGCACCTTCCGCCGCCCGCCCTTCCGCACCCGCGTTCGAACAACGACAACGCCTTGCTTCGCCTTGTACCCCAGCGCCCTAGCGCGGTCCAGCCTGGTTGGGCGCTCGACCCGCACTATCGCTGGCCCACGCCGCCAATCCTGCATTCGCCTTCGCATGAGCTCCCGCGACTCGACCAATCCCTGCTCTTTTCTCAAATACCTGTACATCCGAACACCCTACGCGACAAGCGCCTCTTTTATTTTCTGGGCTATAATCATCGCTGCATCTCGCTGCGCTTCGCGCGTCGAGGCTCCGAGGTGCGGCGTGAGCACCACATTCGGCAACTTAAGCAGCGGGCTGTCCTCGGGCGGCTCTCGCTCGTAGACATCCAAGCAAGCGCCAGCGATCTTTCCACCCCGCATGGCCTCAACCAACGCCACCTCATCGACGATCCCCCCGCGCGAAGTGTTTATCAAAACCGCTGTTGACTTCATGAGCTCGAGTTCGCGCTTTCCCATCATGTGTTTGGTTCCGGGCACCAAGGGCACGTGCAGCGTCACGAAATCGGATTCTCGAAGCAGCACGTCTAGGTCAACATACTTTGCGCCGGTTCGTTGGGCGAACTCCGCGTTTTGTACGACATCGTGCGCAAGCAGGTTCATCAAAAACGCCTTCGCCTTGTACCCGATCGCTCGCCCGATCCGGCCCGTCCCCACAATCCCGAGCGTCTTGTCGCGCAGCTCGGTGCCTACAAACTTCGGCTTCTCCCATTTACCCTGCTTCACGCTTGCGTCTGCACTCGGTAGGTGCCTCACAAACGATAACATATGTCCGAACACCAGCTCAGCCACTGCAATGGTTGGTGCCTCAGGGGCATTGATCACCTTGATTTTTCTTGCTTCGGCGGCTTTGACATCGATGTTATCCAGCCCAGCCCCAGCTCGAGCGATCACTTTAAGCTGTTTGCCGGCGTCGATCACATCTTTCGTTACCTTCGTCGCGCTTCTCACCAACAACACATCGCACCCCTTAACTTTCTCGATCAGCTCGGCCGGCTTCAAGCCCGTGGCCACCTCGACCTCCACGAACTCCCGCAGCGGCCGGATACCATCATCGTGGATTTTGTCAGTTATTAAAATTTTCGCCAAGTGAATCTCCCAACCTCGACTAAACTAAACCGCGCTTACTTAAGTTATTTACGCGATTTTCGATTTACCCGCCCGTTAGCTGCCTAAAGGTCGCCCTGAAGCTCGTCCTAGCCCTGAGGTTTGCCAAGATAATCTTCAAGCGATACTTGCTGCGCACTGTCTTCAACAGCTGCGGGACCAAGAATGTCGGCCGCTTGATGAACTCCGCGTAAAAGCGGTCAATCATCCTGCAGAGATCCTTCTCCTTCAGGTGGGATGGGAAAACGTTTACCGCTGCGATTGCCTCATCCCAATGTTTTTCTTCGTCGAGATGGCCCTCACGCACCGCTGCGTTCCATAGGTCCATTCCGGGGGAGAGCATGAGGACGTTCATTTGCGGAAAGTCCATTCCTTTCAGGCTCAGGGCGAAGTCGAAGGTCCGTTGCACGTCCTCATGGGTCTCGATAGGCGCCCCAACGATGAAGGAACCTATGACGTTCTCGATGCCTGCCTCCTTGCAGTTGCGCATGGCCTTTCGGCTGAGCTCGGGCGAGATATTTTTTCCGTAGTAATCCAAGACCTTCTGGCTGGCGCTCTCCACCCCAAAATAAATCGTCTTGCAGCCGACGCGCGCGAACTTGCACAACATCTCACGCGACGCTTGGTCGACCCTCCCCTCCGCCCAGAGGTTGAGCTTGATTCTCTTCTCCTTTAGCAAGTCACAAATTTTTTCCATTCGATGCCTGTCCAAAAGCAAATTGTCATCAACGAATCCAACTTCCTCGTAACCCTCCCCCTGCAGCTGCTCCATCTCAGCGACGACAGCCTCCGGGGACCTGAACCTGACCTTTCGAAGCGAGAAGGCCGAGCAAGCACAATACCTGCAATTATAAGGGCAACCCCGCGAGGTCAGCTCGGTAGTGAACTTTCCGCTGCTCCCGAGTATACCAACCAGCTCGGAACGATACTCCTGCTCCAACAGCGTTCGATCGGGGATGGGGAGCTCGTCGAGATTTTGGATGAACGGCCTCGGAGGCGTTTTGACCGCCTTTCCATCGTGCCAGAAGGCTATCCCTTTCACACTTTTTACCCCCCCATCCTGCTCCAGCACTTTGACGAGTTCTAGAAAGGTGTGCTCACCCTCGCCCAGCACGACGTAATCGACGATGGGGTACTTAGCCAGCAGCCTTTCGTAGGTGAATGTTGCGTGATAATTTCCGAAAACTGTTTTCACGTCCGGAATCTCGGCCTTGATAGCACTCGCAATTTTTATGCCCTGCTTGAAAGTTGGCGTGAGGGCGCTCACCCCCACCACCCCCGGGTCCTCCCGCTTCACTCGCTCGACGACTTTCTCAACAGGTAATTGAACCCGCGCGTTGTCGATGACTTTGACCTCATGCCCTGCATTTTGCAACACGGACCCTAGGTAAAGGAGCCCAAGCGGGGGCCACGCCGCCTCGTTCTCTATCCGCTCGGCCCGCCCAGTGTTTGGATTTATGAATACAATTTTCAACGGCTCACCTGCCTTTCGCCGCAACTATCCGTATCACATCTTTATCATTGAGTACGTAATCCTCCCCAAGCCTTCGCTTCGTCCGAGCGTCGATAGCGTGAATAAAAGACTCGCCAAGGTCTGTGTGGATGATGTACGCGAACTCATGAGCGGTCGTGCCCTTGGGAACGAGGTAGGCGTCGGGAATGACATTGCCCTTCTTGTCCGTGAACTTGTGTTCATCGTCGACGGGGTAAACCACGATCAGATTTAGCAGCTCGTAGATCGCCTTATCCACCACCTGTTGGATACCCGTCGAACCCCACTTTTTCAACAGCACACGGGTCATCTCGAGCGCCTTGCGCTGCTGCTCGTTCAACTCTCCCGGCTTGATGACCTCGAAATCGTTGGCGCCAGGTTTATACCGCACGAGTCCCTTCTCGCCCGCGCGCCGCAAGATGAGTTCGGCCTCAGAACAGGTTGGAACCACTAAGTACCCTCGCTGGCGCAAACGCTCGATGTTCGGCTCGGCCGTGGGCACATCGGCTTTGTTCGCGGCGATCATGATGGGCTTGCTCGCTTTCCGAACCTCCGCCACGAATCGGAGCAAATCATCATCCGTCCATTTTTCTGGGTTCGCGCGATCGACCCCCGCCTGCCGAAATGCTTG
>CAZNRG010000059.1:2056-5599 GCA_964575725.1 Hadarchaeota archaeon (SeqCode) | reverse complement strand
ATTGGATTTAAAGAACCTGAGAAGGCCGCGCGAGTTTTGCATCCGGGTGCTCCTCAAAATATCGTCTGACCGGCGCCAGCACCTCGACAAGCGCTTCTGCGACCGCCGCTTTCAAGTCGGTGGGGTGTAGCTCGCCCGCCGCGTACAACTTCCGGAGCTCTGCTGCATCCTTTACCTCAAGTGGGCCGCCGTGCTTCGCAGCCCTGCTAACTTCTAGCTTGCCGAGAGCGGGCATGATAACGTGCTCGGCATACTCGATAATCGGGTTATCCTTCGTTTGCTTTGGTTGGCAAAATGCTTTCGCCACCTTTTCCTTGACTGCTGAAGGTTCGTCGTCGATTGCGATGAAGTTGCCCTTTGACGAAGACATCTTGGCGGCGCCGTCAAGCCCGTGAAGCAGAGGCATGTGCACGCAAACAGGTTTTCGATGCCCCAGCACCGGTAACTTCTCGCGAGCTACCATGTGCACCTTCCGCTGATCGATTCCGCCAACCGCCACGTCCACGTCGAGGTGGGCCATGTCTACTGCTTGCATGAGCGGGTAGAGCACCTGCGCCACGTCCGGGTCCTTCAGGTGGCGGGCTATCTCGGCCATGCTGCGGCGAGCGCGGAGCAGCGTGGTGTCGACGGCCATCCGCAAGACATCGAGCGAGAACTCCGGCTTGAGCTGGAAGTCTGACCCAAGCAGAAACTCCGTGCGTTTGGGGTCAAGCCCAAGGGCGATAAAACAGTGCCTGTTGTACTCGGCAACGCGCCGGATCTCTTCGAGGGTTCCCTTGTCGTTGAGGTAGGCGTGAAGGTCTGCAAGTAAGACAATCACCCGCGCCCCCGCAGCTTGGAGGTCCACCAGCTTTCGAACCGTCAACGCGTGGCCAAAATGAATTTTTCCTGAGGGCTCATAACCGCAGTAAGCAGTGAATTTTTCGCGCTCCAAGAACTCGCGTAGCTCATCTTCCGTCACCACTTCGCTCGCGCCCCGCATTGCCAGCTTGAAACGTTCATCGAGCTGCGTTCAACCACCACTCGAAAAGTAAGCGTCCACACTAAAAGCTTTTTAAAATCCTCAAACGCCCGCCAGTTCCTTTAAGGCCTTCTCCGCCCTCTCCGCTTCCGGATCCCCCAGCTCGTTGAAGATTTTCACGCTTTGTGAGTATGCTTCCTTCGCGGCCTCCCGTTCACCTCGCTTAACGTGAATTTGGCCCATCTTGAAATACGCTAGAGCCCGCGCCCGCATGAGTTCCCTAGAGGCACCGAACCAAAGGTGCGCGAAGATTTCCCTCCCGCCTCTTGGACGCGCGCTCTCAGTATACTCCACGCACATTTCATAGGTCCTGAAAGCATCATCGGGTTTTTCCATGTGATTTAAGATATCTCCCTTGAAGATGAGCACATAGGCCCAGTAATCCGGGACTTCTGTCTGCTCGAGGGACATTAGTTCAGTCAGAACTGCGCTCGCGTACCCGCCCTTGATTAGCCTTTCGCCCCACTCGATTGCAAACCTAGCTGCATCGGCCTGCCTGTAACCCTTAATCAAGTGGTAAATTGCCTCGATCAACGCGCTATCCGTGCCGACACCCGCGTAGTACTCCGCAGCGAGCCTGTGGTAGCCTACCTTTTGATCCGCCGTCAACCTGCCGTAGAAGATGCCCCTAAGTAATTCGTGCTCCTCGTAGTTTCCATTTACTTTCTCTAACAGGAGCTTACCCACCAACTTGTTCACCGCCGCCTCATCAACCCCTTCTATCATTACCGCCCTGGGTGGAAATGGTGCCCTGAACACGGATGCTATTTCGAGTGCTTTCCTCTCGGGACCGCTGAGTGGTGCGATGATCTCCTTATCGATGAAATCTGCCGCGTCCGCCATCGTCTCGGGGACCGCCAGCTCAAGCATGAGGGGGTGCCCGCCAGTGATCGAGTAAAGCTTTTCGTGGTGGGATTCATCGATACCACGATGTTTGAGTAGCTCTCTGCTGCTATCCCTATCGAGCCCTCCGAGCGCTACTTCCTTAAGACGCTTCCTTACCAATATATCGCGCTTATCGTAAAAGCGCGGGGCGCTCCTCCCGACTATCACAAATTTGACATCGGTTGCATCCAGCACATCCTTCAACGGCGAGAAGATCTTGCTTATCTCTTCGCTCGCGTAGTGGACATCATCGATGATCCAAAGCATGTTGCTTTCTTTCAAATCGCCCTCCAAAGCCGACATCAGCCCTTCGAACTCGACTTTTCCTTCTGTTTCTGCGAGATACTTGCTTAGCTTCTCCCTACCAAGCTTTTGGAGAAATTCCGCTAGTCTTGATAGCAAGCCGCTGAGGCTGCTGTAAGGATAAACTTTCATGTACAAGACGTTCTTTTTTGTATACAGCTCCAAAATCTTCGAGATGAACGCAGTCTTGCCTATGCCCGCGATGCCGCGCAGGACCAAGATCCGGTGAGTTTCGGAATCCATGAACTCAGATATTTCACGTATTTCCTCTTTCCTCCCGAAAAAGTATTTCAGCCGGGGTATGGTCTCCATCATGACGATGGGCTTTTCGGGAGGCGGGTCACCAGCGTGTCTAAATTTTCTCATTTTTCCCCGTGAGTAAAAGCCACCTCTATAGTTTTAAGTTTGGTGGACTGACTGCATAGTTTCACGAGCTATAGTCTGTCATTTTACTCAGCTGTAAAGAAAATCCCCTGGGGCGCAACTCGCTAGAAGATGTGCTCCCGATAGTCGAAGGAGGGGTGATGGAAAGATGAGGGTTCAATAGGCATTGGTTTGAATACCCAACCAACCGCGGGGAAACTACTCCTTACTCCACGCCCTCAATTTCCACTCCAAGCTCTTCATACCAGTACTTCTAAACCATGTTTATTGGTAGAGATCGCACTGTTAGAAAAGAAAAAGCGAAAACTTGAAACCACTATCACTTAATAGTATGTTACAATAGTAACATAAAAGAGCAATAAAGATTAAATAAAGCTCCAGTGGAAACCAAGGGGTAGGTCGGCATGGAAGAGCGAGGAAAAACGACTCTTGCGAGGGTCTTCAGCTTCGATCTGAAATTTACTGGCACCCGCAAGACGCTTTTCTATCGCAGGCTCTTCGGGTACTCGAGCTCTACGAAGCGTGACCTGAAGGACGGTTCCACGAAGACCTACACCCACGTTGCACGGGGATTACTCGGGACGATCCCCCACCTCAAGCTCGGGAAGAGCGTCATCGCTGTCCCGAAGGCAGCAGCCTCCCGCATCGAAGCGTTCTTCTCGGACCCCAGGTGGCAGCCCATGGAGATTTACAGCTTCGATGCCTTCTTGCCCGCCGAACTCAGGGCGCGCGCGATGGATGAGGCTCTCGCTACCCACCTCGTGCTCGGGCGGGAGCGGGTGAAGCTCGCCGACGAAATCGATGAGATCCTAGCTGCGTCCAGGCAGGGGAAGTTGGCCCCCGAGCTTGCTGAACGGGCGCGGCATGTCTTGCGCGTGGCCGAGGAGCTCGTTGCCCTTGACTGGACCGATGAGCAGGAGTTCTCGCGCAGGTTTGAGCCTTGCTTGGCC
>CAZNRG010000059.1:0-1956 GCA_964575725.1 Hadarchaeota archaeon (SeqCode) | reverse complement strand
CAATAGTATCAATACTTCCGGCGACCCCTCTCCCCCGAAATCGCTTAAAAAGTCAGCCCAATCGCTCGTTTGAGGGGAGAAGATGAACTACTACAGGCGCCTGGATGTAAGACGAACGATCATGGATTTCGCGCGTGCTAGCAATGGCAGCGGCGAACGGGAATGCGCTTTCTACAACTCCCGCGTCAAGGGCATGCAGCGCCACCTGAGCGAGCACCCCATCGTCTTGGACTCGGCCGCGGCATTCGACCAGGCCTTGGCCTCAGGAGCGACGGCATTCTATTGCTCCTACTGGCGCTATCCCGGCCAGGACTTCTCCCGCCCGCTTGGACACGACCTGGTCTGGATCGTGCGGGCGAGGACAGGGGGGCTGAGGTTCGCCAAGGCGGTGACGGCCCGGGTGATTGAGGCACTGGTCGATGGTGGGGTTCCCGAGCCGTGGGTCAAATACTCCGGACAGCTCGGGTTTGACTTGATACTTCCACTAGAGGTCATACCAAGCGAGGCGTGGATGGGCAGCCCCGAGGCTCTCGGCGATCTGCAGAGAGGGCTAACAAATTCTATCGCGAGCCACTTAACCGAGCGCTGGTCGAGTGTTCACGTTGACGGCGCTTCTTCCCCCCTTGAGATAAAGCGAGGAACGGACACCTGCCTCCTTTCCGAGCTCCGGGTTAGGCGAGGTCTATTGCTGGCGCCGATGAGCTTAAATCCGGAGTCGGGCTTGGTTTCGATCCCGATCGCCCCAGATGAAGTGGCAGAGTTTTCAGTGCTTGACGCAAGCCCCGCCGACGTTCGAGCGTTTAAGTGGGCACAGCCCTCGATGGTGGCGCACAGGTTGGTGAAGTACGCTCGCCCATGGCAGCCCGCCCCAATCCAAAAGAAGCTCGCGATCGCCTAGCCGAGAGTTTTTCCCGAAATTAGGTGCTCCCCCATCACAACTCGCACCAGTATTGCACTTGGTTGTTCTCAGCTTCCAGAAAATTCTTATCCAGCTCAAAAGGCGCGCCGAGATAAGAGCCGCGGGCATCTCGATGACTGCGGACGACGTAGCCCGCCCGAACCGCCTTTTGGGCAGCTCGCCGAACCACATCGCTTCGATCCTTCACGGATCGTGCGGATTACCCTTACGAGTTCTCCACGCCGCAACCCTTCGAGCGCTTTCGAATCAACCCTCTCAGCCTGCTGTTCAGAGCCCCTTCGAGCCGGCCTGACTCTCTGAGGCCCCTACCAGTGGGATCCACCAAGATCGATTCTAGAGGCCCTTCCGGTTTGCTCTCCCGGCGCAATTAAAAATTGGTTTAACTTCCATAAAAACTTTCCTAAAAAAAGCACGAAAGCTTTAAATAAACGATATTCGCTCATATCAAACGGAAATTCTTGGGGGGGGAGAATGCCGAAGTGCTGTTCTAAATGTTGGAAATATTACGAGTGCGATCAACGGAACGAGTGCTGCCCGGAGTGCGACTACTACTCGAGCGGCGAATGTCTCTACTCTGAAGTGAAACCCTACGAGGAACTGGAAGAAGAATAGTCTCCACCAGCAGGGCCAATTTTCTACTTTTTCATGCCGAGCGACGACCAGCACCCTAAAAATACTCCTAAACTATAAGTGTTAGTCGACTAATCTAACTCTTGGTGAGCTCATGGCGTACGAACCCTTCGACGAATTCGACGAGTTTTTCAAGCGCATGCGCAAGATGTTCAAGAACCTCGATCGCGAGTTCGGAAAGATAGATTCGCGTGAGTTCGAGCGTCGCCCAGGCGTGAGGGGTTTTAAGGTGGAGATAAGGGATTTCGGTAAGGGCAAACCAGAGGTCAAGGTGACGCCGATAGGCGAGCGCCCGATGAGGATAGGGCCCGTTAAAGCGCCAGTTGAAGTACCAGTGGAATGGCCGAAGCCTAAGGTTGAACGGAAAGAGATCAAACCCGTAACCCGCATGCTTGAGACGAACTGCG
>CAZNRG010000058.1:0-6082 GCA_964575725.1 Hadarchaeota archaeon (SeqCode) | reverse complement strand
GATGACCCAATGGCGCGGTTAAGCACGTCTAGAGGTCGCTGCGCCATGAAAATCATCAACTCCTCGCTAGCTGCATATATAACCTTATCGAGCCACTTTTGTTTGATGTCAATAAAGCGCCGTTATCACGTGCGAAAAGCTTTGCTTAGGCGGCTTACACAGGAAGTCTCTGAGCGATTTGGCAAGCCCACGGCCGAACTTTTGAAGGGGGTGATCGAAGTGGTGGAACTAGGGGAAGGCAGAGAGATTATCCTAGTTGGTGGTGAAGCGCTCTTGTGCAGGTTGGGTCAGGGTGTTTTTCCGACGCTAAAGTCACTCGATCGAATCCCACTAAAGCGCGTGGTCGTGGACATGGGAGCGGTGCCTCATGTCGCCAAGGGAGCTGATGTCATGGCCCCAGGGGTGGTTTCGGCGGACGGGGAAGTTGCCCCAGGGGAGGGCGTGGCAATCGTGGATGAACGACACGGCAAGCCCATCGCGGTCGGACAAGCGCTCGTTCCGGGAGCTGAGATGCGGAGTCCAAAGGGAAAGGTGGTTAAGAACATGCACCACGTCGGCGATGAAGTGTGGCAGTTTCAAGCAAAAGGTTAAATAGCTTGAAAGCCATCGACCATTTGCTAAGGTGATTATCCTGAAATCCCTGAAGCGGATATTCGGCGGAAAGCCCAAAGCGAGGCCAGGGACGGTCGAGGAAGTGCCGGTAATGGAGATCGAGGAAAAAGCAGTTGGCCGGCCGAGGGGCATCAGCGAACTTGAGCCCATCTACGTCAAGAGCATGGAGCTTCACAGCCTCGTCGACGTTCAAGAGGTCGCCGATGAACTTCGAGCTGGTAACATAATGGTTCTAGACATCACCACGCTCATGAACCAAGACCCAGCCGAGCTCAAGCGGGCGATCGACCAGCTGAAGGGGATCTGTCAAGCTATGGGCGGGGATGTTGGGCGCCTGACGGAGTCAAAGGTAATGGCTACTCCGAGGTTCATCAACATCCAGTTCAAAAAGGCAGCCGCATAACTTTTGGTGAACTCATGCGGAAGAGGGAGTTCTTGCTCCCTATCGAACATTGTCCCATATGCGGGGCCAAGGGCACTTTTCGCGTCAAGGGCAGGATCGACCACATCCCATATCTCGGCGAGCTAATGATGACTTCCGCAAGCTGCACCAGCTGCAAGTTCAGGCACGCGGATGTCATGTGCTTGGGCGTGCGACCCCCGCTACGCTACGAGTTTCAAATCACATCCGAGGAAGACCTCAAGGTCAGGGTAGTGAAGTCGAGCACGGGGACGATAAAGCTTCCAGAACTCGGGGTGACCGTGGAGCCCGGCCCCGCGAGCGAGGGCTACGTGTCGAACGTCGAGGGAGTGCTCGACCGCGTGGAGGGGGCCATAAAGCTGGCGATCAAAAAAGTTGATACTTCAAGGCGCAGGCGAGGGCGGACGAAGCTAAAAAAGCTGGCTGAAGCGCGCGCCGGGAAGCGGAGGGTGAGGCTGATTCTCATGGACCCATTTGGGCACAGCGCTATCGTGGAAGAGCGGGCCAAGAAACGTGAGCTGACCAAGCGGGAGTTAGCATCGCTCAGAGGAAGCCCGCAACGCTAGTGGAGTCTGAGGGTCTCCAAGTTGCGGGGCGCCTTCGTCTCGACCCTGAAGAGTTTGTGCAGCGCGCTCGCCAAGTCGATACACTTGTTTTCGTCGCCGTGGACGCATATGACGCGCTGCGGCTTGGGTGAGGCTCTCCGCACGTAGTTCAGCAGCTGGGCTCTATCTGAATGCCCGCTGAACCCCTCGACCGTTCGGATTTCCATGTTCACTTTTACCTCATTCACTCGTCCCTTCTCACCGCGCAGGGGGACTTCGCGCCATCCCTTCTGGATGCGTCGCCCGAGGGAGCCCTCACACTGGTACCCGACAAAGACAAGGGTGTTGCGCGGGTCGGGCGCGAGGGCCTTGAAGTATTCAAGCACAGGGCCCCCAGCCATCATGCCCGCTGTTGATACGATCACCGCTGGTTCACCGTCAATAACTTGGGCACGTTGATTTTGGCCCTTCACTCTGACAAACATATCGGAGAGAAATGGATTTTGGTCCTTCCTGAATATTTGCTCGCGCAAGTCTTTGGATAGATATTCTGGGTAGGCTGTATGAATGGCGGTTGCTTCCCATATCATCCCGTCTAAGTAAACGGGTGTCCCGTCGAGCATCCCCCTCCGCCTGCAATCCTCGAGCAGGACCATTATCTCCTGCGCACGCCCGACCGCGAACGCTGGCACGACGACCTTGCCCCCCTGCTCCGTAGTCTCGGTCACGATCCGGATGAATTCTTTCTCAGCATCTGCACGGAAGGGTTGGATGTCTTCAGCACCCCCGTAGGTGCTGTCCATGATGAGGGTCTCCAAGCGGGGGAACGTGTAGACGGTGGGGGAGAAGAGACGCGTGCGGTCGAACTTTATGTCGCCCGTGTACACAAGGTTGTAGAGCCCTTCACCGATGTGGGCGTGTACAATCGCGGAACCTAAAATGTGCCCCGCATTGTGAAAGGTGATCCGGATATCAGGCGCGATGTCTGTGACGTCGCCGTAGTCGAGTGGGATGCAGTGGCGAATGAAAGTGCTGACGTCACGCTTGTTGTAGGGGAGCGGTCGGTCCTCGCGCTCCGCTATATCCACGTAATCCAGCTGAAGGAGCACGGCGAGGTCGCGCGTGGCTGGAGTGCAGTAGACGGGGCCCTCGAACCCGTACTTGAAAAGGTAGGGGATAAACCCACAGTGGTCTAGGTGGGCGTGGGTGAGGATCACCGCGTCCAGCTCGGACAGCCTTACCTCCGGAACCTCGAGGTGGGGAAAAGCCCGGTCCTCGGACGCGACGTTCACACCGCAGTCAATCATGACTCGGCTTTCAGGGGTCTGGAGCAAAAACGAGGAGCGTCCGACCTCGCGCGACCCTCCGAGGGTCGTGAGGCGAATCCAGTCCCCCTTACCTTTGGGCTCGCGATGGATCCGCCTGCCCATCTTCCGCAGGATGTTGCGTCGCTCGGCGCCCACTTGAATCATCGAGAGGCGGATGTTTCGCACGATGTCAGATTTAATAGGCGGCGCCCGGACCACCTTGGGCGTCCAGCTGATTTTTCGCATTATCTCGCGGAGCAGGGAGCCTCCCTTACCTATGACGATTCCAGGCTTCTGGGCTTCGATGGTGACCTCCCCCACATCCTGGCTAAAAATTATGTCGGTTATCCCAGCCTCGGCCGGGACGAGGTGTCGGATGGTTTTTTCAGCTTTTTCGGGTTCGGTTAGGATGCCTAGGTCTGGGCGGAGGATTATTCGTTTTCGGATCTTGCGCGCGAGCTCCTTTATCAACTCGCCGTTCTCCATAAGAAGGTCAAGATTCTTGCAGTAGAGTACGACCCTCGGCCCCTCGAAATCGATATCGGAGATCGCGTCGGCGAATGGAGTCTCCTCTCGCACAACCCGTTTAATCTCCTGCAATAGTTCTTCCGCAGCCATGCGGCCACCTTTCGAGCAGTTTAGTCTAAGCCAACTTTTTTATCTCTTCGGGCGAAAGCTCGCGATATCCCTTCTTTGTGATTGCGGCGACCATGATCTCATTGCCCGTGGCGATGTCGCGCTTTATCGCCGTTCGCACAGCCTTAATCGCGATGGGCAAGGCTTCCTCGATGCCAATACCCTCCCTAAACTCGGTCTCAAGCACACCATACGCAACCGGTGAACCGGAGCCCGTGGCTACCATGATTTCCTCGGTTAGGGTGCCATCAAGGTCGACGAAGAACAGCTTGGAGCCGGAGGCATCGGTTCCCCCGACCAGCAGGTTCACGATGTATGGGAATAGACCGTACGCGTGGAGGATGTTGGCAGCGAGCTTGGCACTTGATCGCACGCTCATTGGGGCACCCTCGCGCATCAGGTAATACCCAGCCTCGGCCTGGAGCGTGTTTACCAAGCTCTGAGTGTCCGCGACCCCTCCCGCGGTGGTGGCACCGATGGTGTCAGTTATCTTGAACACCTTCCGCGCTTGCTTGCTCGCTACGAGGTAGCCCATCGTGGCCCGGCTATCCGTAGCGAAAACCACACCGTTTCTACACGCGAGCCCAACGGTTGTCGTGCCCTCGAAATGTTTAAGTTTTGGTTTTTCCAAGCCTATACCTCGCTTGAAAAGATGCTGCACCAGAAGCAGCAATTTAGAGCTGGCGTTAACCGTATATAAAGTTTATCCGCCAACAGAAGTGCGGTAAAGCCGATGAAAGAACCCAAACACATCGAGCTCCCCAGCGAGGTCTGGATGGGCCCCCGCGTGATCGCGCGGGTCACGGATGTTTGCAAGCGCCTGTGCCCCGGCAAACGCGCCCTAATGGTTGCCGACGCCACGACTTTCAAACTAGTTGGGGCGGGGGTCCAGCGTTCGCTCGGGCGTGCTGGGTTTGAGGTTTCGCGCTCGTTGGTCAAACAGGCGGATATGGCGACTGTCGCCAAGGTGCGCAAGCTCGCTAGGGGCAAGGTGGACTTTTTGCTGGGCGTGGGAGGGGGCACGTGCATAGATGTGGCAAAGCTGACGTCGTTCAAGGAGGGTAAGCCATTCATTTCAGTACCTACTGCCGCTTCTCATGATGGCATCGCTTCCTCCAGGGCATCTATCAAGGGGGGGCGGAGGCCGACGTCAATCCAAACCCACCCCCCGATCGCGATCATCGCCGACACACTCATCATCAAGCACGCACCACACCGTCTGCTCGCGGCCGGATGTGGAGACCTTGTCGCCAACTTCACCGCTGTACAGGATTGGGAGCTCGCCCGCCGCCTGTTTGGTGAACCTTTCAGTGAGTACGCGGCAGCCCTCTCGCGTCTGAGCGCCCAGATCGTGATGGAGAACGCGGGGCTCATCCACCGCCACACCGAGGAGAGCGTGCGCAAGGTCGTGAAGGCGTTGATTTCCAGCAGCGTGGCCATTGGGATCGCTGGAAGCAGCCGTCCCGCGAGCGGTGCCGAGCACCTATTCAGCCACGCGCTCGATCAGCTCGCCCCGAGACCCGCGCTCCATGGCGAGCAGTGCGGTGTCGGGGCGATAATGATGGCTTACCTTCAGGGGGAAGATTGGCAGACGATTCGAAGGGCACTTCAAACAATTGGAACCCCAACGAGTGCGAAGGGGTTGGGGGTCCCGGTGAAGTACATCGTTAAAGCTCTCATCATGGCGCACCGGATAAGGCCCGAGCGCTACACCGTGCTAGGTGCTGGGTTGAGCAAGCGCGCGGCGGAGCGGCTGGCTCGTGCGACTGAAGTAATCTAGTTTGATGGGTGTGACATGGAGCCTAGGTCTGTTCTAAAATCTCTCCGAGATTTCGCCGCGCGAGAGCTGAAGGAGAAACGAGCAGATCGTGTGTGCGTGTGCCGGGTCAAGGCAAAAGCATCGCTCAGGAGGGGGCGACTGCCCGATTTGAGGGTATGGGCGGTGAAGGGGGCTCACTACCTCATCTGCGTTTCCAGCAGCGACAGCCTCAGAGTTTACTATGTGGACAAACTCGGCAAAATGCTGAGTGCAGACGAGTTCACGGGGGTCGAGAGGGAAAGGGTGCAGACGGAAATCTCGAAAAGAACCAAAAGCGTGTTTCGTCTGTCAGCCTAGCTTCTCCTCTTGTCCACTCAACCATCGCTTTCTAATTTTCCCGGCGAGCTCCCCGTCCTCGACGATCAAGGAACCTCGATATCCACACTCTTGACAGTCGTAGACCGACCACAGCTGGGGCAAGCCCGAGGCCCAGTTAAGCCTCGAAGAACCGCAACGAGGGCAGTATCTTACTTTCGGTTTATTTTTCATCATCTTTGCAACCGCTAGAGCTCGAGCAGTTTGGCATGAATTTCGGAGCTGCTGTTTATGGTCACCTCAGCAGCGTAACCCTTGCTTATCTGCCCGGGGTTGACCATCAGGGTTCGTCCCAACTTGTCGGTGTTTCGGGCCTCGTGCACGTGGCCGCAGAGCGCCACGAGAGGCTGCTTCTGCTCGATGAACTTGCGTATGCTCTTGCTCCCCACGTGGGTACCCTCGGCGATCTGGTCGAGCTTGGTGCCGT
>CAZNRG010000057.1:0-7113 GCA_964575725.1 Hadarchaeota archaeon (SeqCode) | reverse complement strand
GGAGCAGCCTCAGCGAGGAGGAAATCGTTTTTCCCCCATACAACGGGCTTCAACTTAAAGACATATTGGAAAGACGAGCAGTGATGAGCTTTGCTGATGGCGTGCTGGGCGAGGGGGTGATTTCGCTCTGCGCAGCCCACGCGGCTCGCGAACATGGCGATGCCCGACGAGCCCTTGACCTACTTCGCACCGCGGGCGAGCTGGCCGAGCGTGAGGGTGTGGAGCTGGTCACTGTGACTCATGTCAGGAGGGCCTTCGAGAAGATGGAACAGGACAAGATGGTAGAAGTCGTCCGGACGCTGCCATCGCAGTCGAAAATTGTACTTTTCAGTATTGTGCTATTAACGGAGAAAAACTCGCACAAGATAGTGACGGGAGACGTGTACGCGGTATACCGCAAACTCTGCCTACAGGGCGGACTGGACGTGCTAACGCAGCGCCGCGTCAGCGATTTGATATCCGAGCTCGACATGCTTGGAATCATCAACGCCCAGATCATCAGCAAGGGTCGCTACGGGCGGACCAAGGAAATAACGTTGAGTATCCCGCCAATTCAAGCGAGGGCGGCAATTCAGGAGGAGCACCCTATTGGCAGCATTGAAACGCTTTCCATTCCGCAGCAGCTGACGCTCGTGTAGGATGTTTTTATGGACGACGCCTCATTGGTTCGCAAATTCATCGATGCGGACATGCAGCTGACGCCGGACGCGCTCGACGCGCTGCGCAGGAGGGAAAACGTGGAATCCGCTGCCGAGCGAGTGCTAGTTAGTCTTAGGGAAATGGAGGGCAGGCCCTTTTTAGTAACGGCCAATCTCATCACAAAAATTCTGGAAGAGGCGGGCGTTGAAAAAGGGGTTGCGCCCACGGTTCCTCCACCTAAACCGAGCACCCCTGAAGCGGAGGAGGCGCCTAGAGCTAGGGAAGTCGCAGAAAAATTACCCGAGCCCACCCGCATCGAATTCAAACCAAAGGCCGGCGAGTTCGAGTCCCGCGTCAAAGTGCTTAAGGATATCACCGGGCGGAGCTACACGGAGGGGGGGCTAAAGGACTTCGTGAACGTGTTCAGGGACCGTTATGAGCGCTTGAGCCGCATCTTCCGGAAGCGCGTCGACCTCCACGATGCAACCCCAATCGGTAGCCTGAGGAGCTTCGAGGATAGGGCCTTGGTGAAAGTGATCGGGATGGTCTCAGACAAGCGTGAGACCTCAGGAGGGCATGTAGTTTTGGAGCTCGAGGATTTGAGCGGTAGGGCATCGGCGTGGGTCTTCAAGGGGCGGAGGGATCTCATGCGGAAGGCGGCGGAGGTGGTCGTGGATGAGGTAGTTGGGGTCATGGGGGATGTGCGGAGCGGGGATCGCGCTCCCAGGTTGTTCGTTAGGGACATCATCTGGCCGGACTTGCCCACCACGCACGAGTTCTCCCGCGCCGAGGATCCCGCTTGCGCGGCGTTGATATCGGACCTGCACATCGGGAGTGAGATGTTTCTCGAGGACGTGTTCATGAAGTTTGTGAATTGGTTGCGAGGGGAGGTGGGCAACGCCCAGCAGCAGGAGCTAGCGAGCAGGGTCAAGTACCTCGTGATCGCAGGCGACATAGTTGACGGAGTCGGAGTCTACCCCCGGCAGGAGGAGGAGTTGCTCATCAATGACATCGTCAAGCAGTATGATGCCGCTGCTAAGCTCTTGGCTCAAGTGCCCGAGCACATCACCATCATCATAGCACCTGGGAACCACGATGCCGTGCGTCCGTCTGAACCACAACCAGCGATTCAAAAGGATATCGCGGGAGGCCTCTACGACCTGAACTCGATAATGGTCGGGAATCCGGCGCGCGTATCCCTTCATGGTGTTAATTTTCTGATTTATCACGGCAGGAGCTTTGACGATCTGTTCGCGACGATGCCCGGGCTGAACCGGCAGAAATCCACACCCCCCATGGTCAAACTTTTACAGAAGCGACACCTCGCCCCGGTTTATGGGGGGCGCACGGCGATATCGCCGGAGCAGCAGGATTACCTCGTGATAGATGAGGTGCCCGACGTGTTTCACTGCGGCCATGTACACGTTTACGGGTACGAGCGGTATCGCGATGTGGACGTGGTTAACTCGGGAACCTTCCAGGAGATGACCCTCTACATGCGGAGGCTTGGAGTGAAGCCAACGCCGGGAATCGTGCCCGTCATCGATCTACAAACCCGTCAGGCAAGGGTGATCCATTTTGCGTAAACTCGCTCAAGCGGTTGATAAAATCTCGTCATTCATCTTGGACATGGACGGCGTGCTTTACCTAGGCGAGGCCCCGATCAAGGGGGCAGCGGAAGCGGTTGGATGGCTTCGAAAGCATGGTAAGACGCTAGTTTTCTCCACGAACAATTCGGCTGAAACCCGCAGAGCGTATGCACGAAAGCTGGCGCGTATGGGAATCGCAGCACGCGAGTCAGAAATAATAACATCCGGATATTTAACCGCGCTTTATCTCAGAAAACGCTCGCCACGGGCTAAGGTTTACATGGTCGGCGAGAAGGGGCTAAGGTCGGAGCTTGAGCGAGCGGGCCTGAAGCTCGTGTCGTATGCGAGGACCGAGGAGGCGACTCACGTTGTGGTGGGATTGGATCGTACGGTGAACAATAAGAAGTTAACAGGGGCCCTGCGTGCCCTCCTTGCTGGGGCCGAATTCGTCGCGACAAATGCGGACGCAGCCTACCCAACCGAGAACGGTCTCTCCCCAGGGGCCGGGGCGATGATAGGTGCGCTCGTGGGCTGCTCCGGCAAAAAACCGAGCGTGGTGGTGGGTAAACCATCGCCGCGGATGATAAAACTCGCGCTTGAAATCCTCCGTTCGAAACCAAGCGAGACTGCGATAGTTGGGGATCGCCTCGATACTGATATAACTGCCGGCAAGCGTGCTGGGGTCACTACCATCCTCGTGCTCAGCGGCGTGAGCAAGAGGCGAGATGTTGTGAAAGCTAAGGGAAAAATTACTCCTGATTTTGTCATCAACAGAATGAGGGATCTGGTGGGCGCATGATGGTTGCCAGTCAGGAAATGGAAACTTATTTCAAGGAACTCGAGCGGCAAATCGATGAAATCTACGAGATAGCCAAAAAGGCCCGGGCATTAGGGCATGACCCCGAGCTTGAGCCGGAGATCCCCCGAGCCGAAGACCTCGCCGCTAGGGTCGAGAAACTCGTCGGGCCGTCTGGCGTGGCGGAGGTGATACGCAAGCTTGAGAAGGAGATGCCGCGCGAGGAGCTGTCGCTGAAGATAGCTGAGATGATCGTCGACGGAAGGTTTGGGGGATTTCAGGAGCAGCAAGCGGCCGAGCAGGCGGTTCGGACGGCACTCGCGATAATCACCGAGGGCATCGCTGCGGCAGCACCACTCGAGGGCATAACCCATGTCGAGATAAGGAAAAATTTTGATGGCTCGTCCTACCTCGCGCTTTACTTCGCCGGCCCGATCAGGTCAGCGGGGGGCACAGCAGCTGCGCTTGCCGTCCTCACCGGGGACTTCGTGCGGCGAAAGTTGTACCTAGGCCCCTACAAACCAACCGACAACGAGATCGAGCGATTTGTGGAGGAGGTGGATCTCTACGCCACTGATGTCGCCCACCTCCAATACACCCCGCCGTCCGCTGACGACATTCGAGCCGCCGTGCGCAATATCCCCGTGGAGATAACGGGCGAACCGACCGAACGGGACGTCTCGGTAACCGCCTACCGCGACCTCGAGCGGATAGGGCACAACCTCGTCCGGGGAGGGGCGGTCTTGGCCTTGGTGGAGGGGGTTCTGCAGAAGGCGCCGAAGATAATGAAGCACGTGAGCAAGTTGAACATCGACGGCTGGGGCTGGCTTTCCGAGTCGATCGCCAAGGCGCAGGTAAAGGAGGAGGCTGCGTTGGCTTACCCGAAAGGAGAGAAGTATCTGGATGAGGTAATCGCCGGCAGGCCAGTTTTCTCTTACCCGAACCGGGAAGGAGGGTTCAGGCTTCGCTACGGCCGTGCCCGCAATACAGGCATAGCTGCGGTAGGCGTCCACCCCGCAGCGATGACGATATGTGATGATTTCATAGCAATTGGAACTCAGCTCAAAATGGAGCGCCCGGGCAAGGGCGGTGCTGTAACGCCAGTGGACTCGATCGAAGGGCCAATCGTCAAGCTCGACGACGGTTCAGTGGTTCAGGTGAATTCGGTTGAGCAGGCGCTTGAGCTCAGGGACAGGGTCAGCGAGATTTTGTCGCTTGGGGACATCCTCATTGGATTCGGCGAGTTCCTCGAGAACAACCACCCACTCATGCCAGCTGGGTACTCTGAGGAGTGGTGGGCCCAAGAGGTCGAGCGAGCGCTAGCGGAGAAGAAATTCGATGCAGATTTATCCCTATACCTTTCACCCCCTTACCTAAAGCCAGCCCCATCCCTAGCGGTAGAACTCTCCGAGCGACTCCAGGTGCCGCTTCACCCCACGTACACGTACTTTTTCCATGATGTTGGTATCGAGGAGCTGCGGGAGCTGGGCAGCTGGCTGGCAGGGGGCGAGCCTGATTTTGAGGGTGATGAACTCAAGGGGCTTCGCCTGATTCTAAATCAAACGCCTAAGCGGGTGCTTGAGGTCCTCGGAGTGCCGCACAACGTTGAGGGCGAACGAATCGTGATCGAGGAGCATGCCTTGCCTCTCTGCAAGTGTTTGGGCCTGCTCGATGGGCAACGTCTGACGAGTGAGCGCCTTGAGGAGACACTGCGCGCGAACCCCGCGAAAGACGTAATGGAAATAGTTCAAGTGTTGGCAGGCTTCCCGGTGAGGCAGAAAGCCCCCACACGCATAGGGTGCAGAATGGGCAGGCCCGAGAAAGCAAATCCACGGTTGATGAAGCCCCCGGTGCACTTGCTTTTTCCCGTCAGCCTGCGTGGTGGAGCGACGCGCAGCGTGGTAAAGGCTGCGGAGCGCGGGGAAATCTATGTTGGGGTGGCGAGGTTGGAATGCCCGAAGTGTGGAACCGTTGGCTTCACTCGAAAATGTCCGAAGTGTGGGGCGATAGCAAATTACATAAGAGTGTGTCCCCGTTGTGGGCGCCCCACGAAGGAAGAGCGTTGCCTCGCGTGCAACGTTCGCGCAGAGTATTTCAACCGCCAGAGGGTTGAACTGAAACCGCTCTTCGACGAGGCACTGCAACGGTTGCAGGAAGAAGCGCCGCCAGAGGTTAAAGGAGTCAGGGGCATGACGAGCGCCTACAAGATCCCAGAGCCCCTCGAGAAGGGGATTCTACGGGCGAAACACCACGTTTACGTTTTTAAGGATGGCACCGTCAGGTTTGATGCGACAGATGTTCCGCTGACCCATTTCCGCCCCAGCGAAGTTGGTACACCCATCGAAAAACTGCGGGAGCTGGGCTATGAGCGCGATGTATCTGGGCAGCCGCTCGAGCGCGATGACCAGATCTTAGAACTGAAAGTGCAGGACATCATCCTCTCTAACACATGCGCCGGGTACCTATTATGCGCATCGAAGTTCGTCGACGAGCTGCTTCAGAAGTTCTATGGGCTGGAGCCGTACTACAACGCGAGCTGGCCAGCTGATTTAGTGGGCCACATCGCCATCGGCCTCGCACCGCACACATCAGTAGGCATAGCTGCGCGCATCATAGGTTTCACCAATGCAAACGTTGGATACGCGCATCCGTTCTTCCACGCGGCAAAACGCCGAGACTGTGATGGGGATGAAGATGCGGTCATACTTTTGCTCGATGCGCTACTCAACTTCAGCAAGCGCTTTCTGCCCTCGAAGCGCGGAGGGATGATGGACGCCCCGCTTATCTTCAACACCCGCATCGACCCCCGTGAGATCGACAAGGAAGCATACAACATGGATGTGATGGCCCGCTACCCGCTCGAGTTCTACGAGGCGACCCTGCGCTACACAAATCCAAGCGAGCTCGCGCAGCTCATGGAGACCGTCGAGCGTAGGCTAGGGAGCGAAGCCCAGTACGCGGGCCTGCGATTTTCGTTCGATACGGGAGACATCGCGGCCGGCCCTCGCGTGAGCCGCTACAAGACGCTCGAGACGATGGAGGATAAGACCTCGGCGCAGCTCGGGCTAGCCAGAAAAATTAGGGCGGTGGACGAGCGGGATGTCGCCGAGCGGCTGATCGATCACCACTTCATCCCGGATCTCAAGGGGAACCTGCGGGCGTTCGCGAGCCAGCAGTTCAGGTGCACGAGCTGCAACTCAAAATATCGCCGCGTCCCACTAAGCGGCCAATGCACGCGGTGCGGGGGCAAGCTAATCCTAACGGTCACGCGAGGAGGAGTCGAGAAGTACCTGCAGGTTGCGATGCAGATAGCGCACGATTACGAAGCAAGCGACTACACAAAGCAGCGCCTCAAGCTGACGCAGCGTGATATAAAATCGGTATTCGAGAGCGACGCGCACAGGCAGATGAGCCTTGCGGATTTTTTGTAGGTGGCGCTGAGCGCGAGTGACATAGCTATGTCGCTCAGGGCCCACTGCGGACGACGCGCCGGAATACCCGCTCTCGAAGGTAGTCCATCGCGAAGGTTGTCCCCCAGAAGGCGAAAAACGAGCAAGCCGTCACCACCCCAAGGTCGTTTTCCAGCGCACTCGTCAACCCCAGCATCAGCAAGGCGAATAGTGTGCTCTACGCTAGCCAGTGCCAGAACTTGTCGAACACCCAGCGAGCTATGCCGAATGGGTTCACCCCGATCACCTATGGGATTTTTACTCTAGGAGACAAAAATTTGACTGGGCCGGGGTGGCAGAGTCAGGCTAATGCGGCAGCCTCGAGAGCTGTTGGCCCTTTGGGCCGTCAGGGTTCAAATCCCTGCCCCGGCGCCATCAGAACTTTTAACGAAGTTGTCCACAATATCTATCGGGCCGCCGTAGCTCAGCGGTGGAGCGATCGCCTCGTAACTCGGCAAGAAAGCGATAGGTCGTGGGTTCAATCCCCACCGGCGGCTCCACTTTTTCTATTTCCTGTTATTAGTGAGCAGAAAAAGACAATTTCATCTTTTCTGTTTACTATTAGTCAAAAATCAAAATGCGCTAGGCCAGCTCGGAAAAGCCGCCTCGCACTTCACCCCGAACTCGCCGCAGAGCAACC
>CAZNRG010000056.1:0-7133 GCA_964575725.1 Hadarchaeota archaeon (SeqCode) | reverse complement strand
AACCTTGAAGGTGTAGGAGCCATCGGAGAGTCCCGCATATGACTTGCCCGTGCCAGAAACCGCCCCCCAATCATCGCTGTAGCCCTCGAGCTTGCAGTAGAAGGTGACGGGGCTGGGGCCACCGACCGTGGTCCAGCTAAATGAAGGGCTGGGGTTACTCGTCGATACCCCCTCGGAATGGGTCGAGCTCGAGACCTCCGGGGTGGCGGGAGGGATGCTGTCGGTGGTCTTGAACGATTGATCGTACCCGTAGTTTTTCACCCCTGAGTTCTCAACAACGACCCTGAAGTGGTAGGTGGTCCAGGACGTGAGCCCCGAGAGCCCCGCGCTGAAGCTACCCACGGCGGTTTTTTCCTGCTTAGTGGTGCTGTTCCCGTAGCCGGTCGTCTCGCCCCACTCGAACCAGACCTGGCAGGATAGGGGCAAATCAGAAGTTTTCACCGGGGTGTGTTTCTCCGCGGTCGTGTTGTCCCCGAGCTGGCCTTGGCCATTGTATCCCCAGGCCCAAACGGTCCCGTCCCCCCTCAGCGCCAGCGAGTGATAATACCCGCCTGCGACCGCCACCGCGTTCTCCATCCCCAGCACCCTCACCGGGGTATGTTTGTCATTAGGTGCCGTGCCGTCCCCGAGCTGGCCGTAGTAATTGTAACCCCAGGCCCAAACGGTACCGTCACCCCTCAGCGCCAGCGAGTGATAACTCCCGCCTGCGACCGCCACCGCATTTTCCATCCCCTGCACTCTCACCGGGATATTTTCGCTCGTGGTCGTGTTGTCCCCCAGCTGGCCGTAGTTATTCCGTCCCCAAGCCCAGACGGTCCCGTCCGACCTGAGCGCCAGCGAGTGTTCATTCCCGCCTGCGATCAGATTGGCTCCCTCAAAAAGCACAGGATTGCCAACAATTCTCGGCGCACCTGCGGAAACCGGCGGGCTTGAAATAAATACCGCGAGCGATGCTAGGAACGCCAGACAGAGGGCAAGCGTGCAAAAACTCTTAAATTTTAACCCACCCATTCTGTCGCACCTTGTTCTCTCTGAAGGGGGGAAATTATAAAGATTTTTATTTTATCTGCGTGCGGCGTCACTCGAAATCTGCTGGTTGAAACCCGATCAGTAGTTAGATAAAATGATGGAGTTAACAAAAGGACGTTTTAAATGGTAACGGCGCACTACAGCGGGAGCAAAGAAGGGCCGCCGCTAAACAAACTAGCCCTTGGATTTCAAAACCTGCACGAAGGGCGCCTCGGGCTCATCCTTCACCGTGCTGTGGACTATGAAGGTCTCGGTCTCCCTCACGCCCTTCAGCCCATGGATTCGCTTTACGAGCCCGGTCAGCTCCCTGCTGTCCTTCACCAAAACCTCCAGAACCGCGCTGTACCTCCCGAAAAGGCGGTAGAATTCGGTAACCTGATGGAATTTCTTGATCGCTGCCTCATTCTTTTGCCTGAGTTCTGCACGCGGATCCTCGCGCAGGAGCACGTAGGCTTTCGTGGTAAGACCAAATTTTTCTGGATTAAGTCTGGCCGTGAAGGAAACAATTGCCCCATTTGCTTTGAGCTGCCCTATCTTCTTGGCTACAGTCTGCCTCGAAGCCCCCACTTTTGCCGCAATTTCCTTTATCGGCTGCTCGCTATTCTTTACGAGCTGGAGCAATATTTTGCGGTCCAACTCCCCCATTTTTAGCCCTTAACACAATGTTAACAGAAATGCTTAAAAGGTTAACGTTTTTAATAAGGTGGGGTCAAACATGAAAAACGTGCTCCAAGAGAAACTGGGGAAGGAGAACCAAGAAAAACTCTTGGCGATAGATAACCCATTCCTCCACCGATTCATCGCCAAGTACGTGGAGCTCTGCAATCCCGATGAAGTATTCGTCTGCAGCGGTTCGCCGGAGGATGTCAGCCACATCAGAGAACAGGCGATATCGAGCGGGGAGGAGAGAAAACTAGCCACCGAAGGGCACACCGTTCATTTTGACGGCTATTACGATCAGGCGAGGGATGAGAAAAATACCAAATTTCTTCTGCCAAAGGGAGTCGATCTGGGTTCCCATATAAATGCTACAGATAGGGAAAAGGGGCTCGAAGAAATTCACGCCCTTCTAAAAAACGCCGTGCGGGGACATAAAATGTACGTATGCTTCTTTTGTTTGGGGCCAACGACTTCTGAATTCTCCCTGCCCTGCGTTCAGCTTACAGACTCCAGCTATGTAGCCCACTCGTCAGTCCTGCTTTATAGACCGGGATATGGGGAGTTCAAAAGGTTGGGCGACTCTCCAGCGTTCTTCAAGTTTCTGCACTCTGAAGGGGAGCTTGAGCGGGGGGTGAGTAAAAATATTGACAAGCGCAGGATATACATTGATCTCGAAGAGGATACCGTATATAGCACCAACACCCAATATGGCGGCAACACCATCGGCCACAAGAAGCTAGCGATGCGTTTGGCGATACACAGGGCATCAGAAGAGCACTGGTTAACCGAACACATGTTTCTCATGGGAGTCCATGGCCCGAATGGAAGGGTAAGTTATTTCACGGGGGCATTTCCCTCCCTCTGCGGGAAGACCTCCACCTCCATGATAAAAGGGGAAACCATAGTGGGCGATGACATAGTCTATCTAAGAAAAAAAGATGGAAAAATGCGCGCTGTTAATGTGGAGAAAGGGATATTTGGGATACTACAGGGGGTAAACTCTAAAGACGACCCCATAATATGGAAAACACTTCACAGCCCGGGTGAGATCATATTTTCAAATGTGCTGGTCACCGAGGAGAAAAGTGTTTACTGGATCGGTGGGGATGGGGAAGTCCCTAAAAAGGGGTTCAATCATTCGGGGGAGTGGACCCCAGGCAAGAGAGATGCCCAAGGCAATGAGATACCGCCTTCGCATCCAAATGCCCGGTTTACCCTTAACATAAAGCTTTTGGAGAACGTGGATCCGGAACTCGAAAATCCTGAAGGTGTCCCGGTAAGTGGGATGATCTATGGGGGAAGGGATTCGAATACCTGGGTGCCGGTGGAGGAATCTTTTGACTGGGTACATGGCGTGATAACCAAAGGTGCATCACTGGAGTCAGAAACTACAGCTGCTGCATTGGGAAAGGAAGGGGTTAGAAAATTCAACCCCATGGCGAATTTATCCTTCCTCTCCATACCTATAGGCGAATATATAGAAAATCACTTGAATTTTGGCCGTGCCTTGAAAGAGCCGCCTCTTATCTTCTCCGTGAATTACTTTTTAAGGGACTCGGGGAATTTTCTGAATGAGAAGGATGATAAAGCAGTCTGGCTCAAGTGGATGGAGCTGCGCTCGAGCAAAGAAGTTGGAGCGTTGAAAACACCCACGGGCCTCATACCGAAATACCAAGACCTCAAGAGGTTATTCAAACAAACGCTTGGCAAGGATTACCCCGAGGAAGACTACATAAAACAGTTTACATTGAGGGTTCCGGAAAATTTGGCCAAGATCGGCAGGATAATTGAAACCTATAAGAAAGTCCCAAAAACGCCGCAAATAGTGTTTAAAGTATTGATGAAACAAAAGCAAAGGCTGGTGGAAGCTAGGGAAAAATATGGGGACTACATCACGCCGGACAGATTCCCCAAATCCTAGAAGAACTCGTAAAGCTGCTTGAAGATAGCCTTTAGCTCCTCGGTCTGATCCTTGAAGATCTCGGTCCCATTTTTGTATCGAAGCGCATAGACGATCCTAATCGGCAGAAATCTTGAAAGGACAACAGCGCTCGCACCGAGGAGCATCTTTACACTCGCTGCACCGCCCGTGTAGTTGATGACGATCTCGTCGGTTGGCTTGACCACCTTTATCACCTCGCCTATTGCTGCGCCGACCGCCTTCAGGTCAAAGATATCGCATAGCTGCCACACGACCTTTGTGTCGGTTTTTTTAGCTGCTCTTTCCACCACAACCCCATTTGGCTCGGTGTATCCGCCGGCTGATGCAACGATTTTCTTCTGGTACTCGGAACATACAATGTAAGTGACGTCAGGCTTCTCCTTCTCCAATGCGAACTCGAGTGTAGACGGAATCTCACCCAAACCCTGAATGAGCACTTTCACCTTTGCACCACAGCCAATTTTCTCGAACGGGCCCATAAGTGTTTCCCCAAGGCTACCAATTTTTTAAGTCGACACGCGTTAGTGCAAGCTGGTGCCCATGTCAGGCTACAAGGGTAAAGTTCAGAAGTTGCTGAGCTCTGCATCGATTGAGGTTGGTGATAAAATAATGGTGGAGAAGGCTGGCTCGGTCTACGAGGGCGTGCTCATGCCACGAACCGAGCTGGGCGATCCAAATCACATCGTCCTCAAGCTTGCAAGTGGGTACAACGTCGGTGTAAAGCTCGGCAAGGGGGCGAAGCTGGTGAAGCTCGAGAAGGGAAAGGCACCTAAGCTGGGCATACCCCCCCTCAAAATCAAACGGGACCCATCAAAACCCGATGTGAGTATCATCGGCACGGGGGGCACAATCGCCTCGCGCGTCGACTACCGGACGGGGGCCGTTTACCCGGCGTTCACGCCCGAGGAGATCTACAGCGCTGTTCCCGAGTTAGCCGATCTAGCAAACATACGTGTCATCGAAGCCTGCAACGTTTTCAGCGAGCACATGACACCCGAGCTCTGGGTGAAGGTTGGGAATGTGATAGCAAAGGAGCTGAACGGGGGCGCCAGCGGCGTGGTTGTCGCACACGGCACCGACACCATGGGCTACACCGCGGCTGCGCTGAGCTTCATGCTCAAGGACCTCTTCAGACCCGTCGTGCTCGTGGGCTCTCAACGCTCGTCAGACCGGCCCAGCAGCGATGCGGCGCTCAACTTGATCTCGGCTGTCACGGTGGCGGGCAAGTCCGACATCGCGGAGGTGTGCGTGGTGATGCATGGGGCAACCGAGGATGATTTTTGCTTGATCCATCGCGGCACCAAGGTTCGCAAATGCCACACGAGCCGCCGCGACACCTTCCAGACCATCAACGACATCCCGATCGGCATGGTCAGAAAGCGTGAGCTGAAGCCTTTCCGCGATGACTACAACCGAGCGAAACCCAAGGGCAGGGTAACGGTGGATGGGAAATTCGAACCGCGTGTGGCGCTTCTGAAGGTCACGCCCGGGATGCCTTCGAGCGTCATCGATGGCATGCTCAAGGCCGGTGACAGGGGCATCGTGCTCGAGGGAACCGGGCTGGGGCACGTGCCGGGATCCTTGTTTGACGGGATAAAACGCGCCGTGGCGAAGGGAGTGCCAGTGGTGATGACCTCGCAGTGTCTCTGGGGGCGGGTCGACATGAAGGTCTACTCGACGGGTCGTGACCTGCTCCAGCTGGGCGTGATACCTGGGGGGGACATGCTTCCAGAAGTTGCCTGGGTGAAACTGATGTGGGTGCTCGCTCAAACCAAAGATCCAGAAAAAGTTTCCAAACTCATGCAGAGCAGCCTGGCCGGCGAGATTACTCCACGAACCAGACCCGACGTGTTCCTGAAGCCAGCTTTCGCGCCAAATCCGTGAGGTTTCAGCGTGGGGAGATCAGGAGATTTTAGATGACAATAAAAATCCAACTTTTATACATTTTAGATTGTCCTTGGTGTGTACAAACTAAGAAATTAGTCAAAGAAAGTTTGGAAGAACTTGGGGTGAAGGCCGAAGTAGAAGACATTCTAATTGACACAGATGAAAAGGCAAAGAGATACAACTTCGTGGGCTCCCCAACCGTCAGAATAAATGGAAAAGACATACAGGAAGAAGTTAGCAAGGGGCAATGTTTACCTTGTGAGGAACTCGCTGAACGTACAAAAGAAACAGCCGAATTTGTCAAGCAAGAATGTGTGTGTGGGTGCAGAATCTATTTCTATAAAGGCAAACAATATCCTTATCCACCAAAAGAAATGATTAAAAAAGCCATTAAAAAAACACTTGCTACTTTAGATAAAGTCTAAAAGCCTGAGCGCGAAGACTATCCCCAAGCTCATGAGTGATGGTATGAAAACGCTCTGAGCGGTCGCTTTGACGTCCAAGCCAAACCTTGAGGCAATGATCAAATTCGTGAAAGCCGGCGACATGAAAGCCATTATAAGGATGGTGTTTTTTACGATCCATGCCGGGTTTAGAACGACTATCAAAATCAGTGCAATTATGGGCGATATCAACAGTCGATTCAGCGTGATTAGGCCGGGGACACGATTGCGAAACACAAACAGCGAGTCCTTTGAGAGTGGGATGGCCAAACCAACAAAGATCAAACTCAAGTAGACGGTTAACAAGCCCAAGTTGCTCAACATGCCGAATGCAGAGCTGGAGACAAATCCTGTGAACACCGGCCTCGCCAACACTCCGACGAAAAACGCTATGAGTGGCGGGAAGGTGATCGCACGAATCAGGACATTCTTCCCGACCTTGCCGTGCCCCCAATATGATGCCAAAAATATCCCGAGAGTGCTGTGCACGATCATGATCGGCAGACTGAAGAGGAGGGCAATGGAAAGGTCCCCATAGAATGCGTAAATCAGCGGGAATGGCAGGAACATCGAGTTAAAGAAAGTTGAGTTGAATATTATCGTGCCCTTTACCCGGCTCGTGAATTGCCTCGATAACCCATAGCTCACCATGAAACAGAGCGCTAGGTAAGTCAAGGATATCCCCGCAATGCCGCCGAGAGAAAGGCTGTCCAATTCTATCTTCAGCATCTCGGTAAACATCAGTATGGGGGCGGTGAAGTAGATGATCAAGAACTCCAGATGCGATGCCCTGAGGCCCAGTTTTGCCTGCCTCAGCGCCACGCCCAAAAACATCAGGGCCGGAATCAGGGCAATTTTAATTATGTCGCTCAAGCTCGCCCCTCATTAGACGAATATCCCCTTCTAATAAAAGTTGAAGTATTGGAGAAGCGCGGGTCAACCTATTTACTGAAATACCCCCTCATCAAAAATTGGCTGGGCGGTGATATGGGGCCGGACTACAAAAAACTGGGGTTGCGCGTCGGGTTCGAGATTCACCAAGAGCTCGACACCCACAAGCTGTTCTGCAACTGCCCATCGAAACTGCGCGACGAGGAAGCGCCACTGAAGGTGAAGCGGAGGCTGCGCCCAACGCAGAGTGAGATGGGGGAAGTGGACCGCGCGGCGCTGGC
>CAZNRG010000055.1:0-7174 GCA_964575725.1 Hadarchaeota archaeon (SeqCode) | reverse complement strand
AGCGCGTTTCCCTGAGGCCGAGGTCTGGTTCACCCGCCCGATAACCTTGGTTCGTGACCTAAACGAGGTCGAGCTCGGCACCATGGTTGTGATCTCTGACATTGCTATCAGCGAGACCCACAAAGGGGAAATTTTCAAGCGCATGCGGGCGCTGGCGCAGAAGGATGAGGTCATCTACGTCGATCATCACCCTCTCCCCCCCGATACGCTGAAGAAGGATGTCCCCGCGACCCGATTCGCGCACGAGATTGGCGTGAGCGCGTCCGAGTTGGCGTTTAGGTTATTCAGGCAGGACCTCAACCCGGACCTAGATCGGGTTGCCCTCTGGGGTGCGATCGCCGATTACTGCGAGGCAACCGAGTTCGTGCACGATGGGCTCAGCAAGTACGATCGCCGCACGATTTATATGGAGGCGGGACTGCTTAGCCAGGCGCTGGGCGAAGCGGCGGGGGACTATCACTACAAGCGCGAGGTCGTGCACAAGCTAGCGCAGGGCAACCCCCCGACCGAAATACCTGAAATCGTCGACCGGGCGCTCAAAGCGACAAAGCGCGAGTGGGAGGTGTACGAGTACGTGAAGAAACATGTCGCGCATGAGGGGAACATCGCGGTCTTGTATGATTTACCCTCGGGCAGTCTCGGGAAGGCGGCGCTCTATGCTCTGGGCGTGACGGGCACGGATGTGGGGATTTGCACCCGAAAAAACGGCGACGAGGTGGACATGAGTATACGACGTCGAGCTGGGGCGAAGATAGACCTAAACGAGATGCTTCGGCACATCACCGCGCGCCTCGGGGGTTCTGGAGGTGGGCACGAGGGCGCAGCTGGTGCGACGATTCCAGCCAACCTCTTTGACACCTTCTTGGAAACGATCAAGAAGGAGATCGCGCCGGTGATAAGCAGGGACCTAACCATAAAGAGATAGCTACAGCAGCTCCACTTCTGTACCCTTCCCCGCTTCCCTCGCTTTATTGTAGACCACCCAATCGGTCGCGATATCTTGGACGGCGAGGCCTGTTGAGTCGAAAACAGTTACCTCGTCGCGCGAGGTGCGGCCTGGTTTCTTCCCGGTAACCACTTCACCGAGATCGGCGTAGATATTGCCGCGCGCGATGGTGCCCCTTGAAAGGGGGACGTTTACCTCCCCACCATGGATGGCCTGCTCCACATCGTCAACCACAACTTTCGCGCGCTCCAAAATTTGTGGGTCGAGTTCCTGCTTGCCCGGGGCATCGGCACCGATCGCATTGATGTGCATGCCCTCCGACACCCAATCGTTCATGAGGATGGGCTTCTTGGAGGGCGTGGTGGTCACGACCACATCTGCGCCATCGACTGCTTTTTTGGTCTCCCCTATGGCTTTTACGTTGACACCAAGTTGTTTGCTCATTTCCTCGGCGTAGCGCTCTGATTTTTTTGCAGATAGGTCATTGACTCTGACCTCTTCGATGTCGAGTACTTCATTTAGGGCGATCAACTGTGTCCTAGCTTGAACTCCAGCTCCGACCATCGCGAAGATGCGCGAATCCTCCCGCGCTAGATACTTCGCCGCGACGGCACCACCTGCACCCGTTCTTATGTTTGTGATCCATGTCCCATCCATGATTGCGAGCGGAGCACCAGTTTCCGGACCCAAGAGCACAATGG
Organism: Hadarchaeota archaeon (SeqCode); assembly: GCA_964575725.1. Taxonomy (GTDB): domain Archaea; phylum Hadarchaeota; class Hadarchaeia; order Hadarchaeales; family Hadarchaeaceae; genus DG-33. Next base: position 5,527 of record CAZNRG010000055.1, on the reverse strand, counting down.
TCGCCATCACCGTTGGTAACCCATGCTTCTCCGGGTTTAGAGGATGGGCGTTGACAATTTTCACCCCTGCTGCACCCTGCTCTTCCAAGTAAGCGGGCATCACTCGGAAGTCGCCCTCGTAGCGGTCGAAATAAATATAAGATTTTGGGGGCATCTGGGCCTTGCCGAGCCCCTTTGCGCGGAATGCCCCCTCGACGGCTTCGATCGCCTCACGCATCGAAATGAGTCCCTCGACATCCGCTCGAGAGAGTAACAACACCTTCAACTTGACACCATTAATCACTACGCGGCCGACATCTTGAATTTTTCTGTTTTTAAAATTGATGGCGCCGGGGAGAGGACTCGAACCTCTGACCTCCCGGTTGCTGTACACGAACACGTCGTCCTTTGGAATTGAGGTTCGTTCTTCATCCGTGCTCGGTTTAACAGCCGGGAACTCTACCTACTGAGCTATCGGGTCGCTAATGCGGTACCCCGGCACCCCCGGCACATATTAATCATACAGAACACTCATAAACTTTTACTTGAATTAACATAACGAGTTTTCTTACTCAGATTTTTTAGTCGCGCATACATAAATCTGAATGTTTTTTTAAGGTTCGCTTCGTTATCAAAATTTCTAACTATCTCGCTAAGCTTTATTTGTGGGTAGTGCGATAAGCGCCCAGCTCGCATAACCATCAGCGGCATTGCGCGAACGATGTTGTCTACGATTGTCACGTCAGCTGCCTGCGCGGTTCTCGACATCGGGTTCAGGTCGATCGCGATGACGCGCTTGCCGAGTTTCTTCAGTGCCTCAGTTCGGTCACCATCCTCAAGCGGGACGAGCACGACATCGGCAGCAGCTATTCCCCTTCGATCGATTTTCCTGCGATCGCTGTGCACCTCTTTTATTCGAGTTGAGAATTTTCGCCCAGTCCCAATCACTTCTTTTGCGCCATGCTTGCGGAGCCACTTTGCGATTGCAGCCTCACGCTTCACCGAGCCATGAAAGAGGTTGACCTCGAGCTTCGCGTTCGCGGCATTCGCTAACTTCACGATCTCGGTTGGTGTGAGTGCGACAACATTTCCGTTTACGGAGATCACGGGACGTTCCGCCAGCAGGAGCATTGCAGTAGCGGCCTCAATGGCGCGTCGGGCATGCTTGGTCGTTTGTTCACCCAAAATATAATCGAAGGCCTCCCCACGGCCATGTGCCGCAAGCCCCTCGGGCACCACCAAGCCAACTTTGAAGCCCTCAACAAGCCGCTCGCGGATGTGCAGCGATTCCGCTCGCGGATGCCGCGGCGAAATTCTCCCCATGCAGATCACCAGTTAGTCGTACCCAGCTCGCTTAAAACTTGGTTACAAAAAGCTTTTTTCACGAGTGAATCACTTCAAATTGATGGGCATGCGTTTCCACCCAATTGCAATTATCCCGCTTTTGCTGGCGGCGGCAGCACTTATAATAACAGGGAGTGCGAGTGGGCCACTCTGGCCCCTCGTAGCGGGATTGGCAGCTGCGACCGTGCTTGTTTCGCTGGCCACGTTGTTTCAGTACCTAAAGCCACGAGCCGAGGTTAGACAGGTTCCAATTGAGAATTTTTCCCTTTGGGCGGATGTGGGGGAGCCCGGGCTGGAACTCAAGCGCCTCGGTCCAGACGATGTTGAAGCCGCGACGCGTATAGCTGTGGCGGATCTCGGCTCGTTGTCGTCGAACGCAGACCTCATCAACGATCGTATCGCTCTTCTTTTGGGCAGGCCAGAGTTCGAAGAGCTGACGCAAGAAAAATTCAACGGACGAACGGAAAAACTCGTGTACAATCTCCGCATGGTTGTGGAAAAGTTGAGGAAGGGGTCCCTAGAAGGGGTAGTGAATTCAATCGAGCAATGTGCGTCGCAGGCGAACCGAATTGCAAATAAACTATCCAAATTCCAACGCGGGAAGCCTGAGCTCGTCCACATCTACATCGAGCCCCTTTATCGAGCAGCAGAAAAACTTTCACGTGACCTGAGGCTCGCTTCTCAAAACATCTCAAATTTTATCAAAAGTGCGAGCAAACCCGGGAGTTAGGAGATATTCCATGGCAAAGCCCCACGTTAACTTGGTATTTATTGGGCATGTTGACCACGGAAAGTCGACGCTCATAGGTCGGCTTCTCATCGAGCTTGGCGTGATCTCGAGGAAGGAACTGAGCGAGGAAGCGGGGAGCTTCAAGTTCGCTTGGGTGATGGATCGTGAGAAAGAGGAGCGCGAGCGGGGCCTCACGATCGATGTGGCATATCGGAAGCTCGAGACTTCCAAGAATTACGTTACGATAATCGACGCCCCAGGGCACCGGGACTTCGTCAAGAACATGATAACGGGGGCAAGCCAAGCCGACGCCGCGGTGCTCGTGGTCGCGGCCGACGACGGGATCATGCCTCAGACCCGGGAGCATGCAGCGCTCGCGTTCACGCTGGGGGTAGGGCAGCTAATGGTGGCGATAAACAAGATGGATCTCGTTGGCTATGATGGGGCAGTCTACGAAAAGCTGAAGAACGATTTAATTTCGCTGCTTGGCGGCATAGGCTATCGCAACGCAAGCGAGTTCCTTTATCTACCAATCTCGGCATTCCACGGCGAAAATATAACAAAGACCAGCGCGAAGATGTCGTGGTACAAGGGCCCGACCGCGCTTGGGGGGCTAGAGACGTTCACGGAGCCGGAGAAGCCGATCGACAAGCCCCTTCGAATCCCCGTGCAGGATGTATTTTCGGTCACGGGCGTTGGAACCGTGCCCATAGGACGGGTTGAAACTGGTGTGTTGAAAGTTGGCGACAACATCGTATTTGAGCCCCCCGGGACGAGCGGTGAGGTTCGCTCGATCGAGATGCATCACGAACCCATGCAGCGGGCCGTGCCCGGGGACAACATAGGTTTCAACGTTCGCGGCGTTTCGAAATCCGACGTGAGGCGGGGAGACGTGGTTGGACACCCTGATAAACCACCCACGGTTGCGAACGAATTTACGGCAAAAATAATTGTGCTTGCTGTGCCAACCGAGCTCACCTCAGGCTTCGCACCACTGTTTCATTGTCACGCCGCGCACGTTCCCGGACGATTTGAAGAGATACTCCAGAAGATCGATCCGCGCACGGGAGGGGTTGTGGAAGAGAAACCAAGCGCCCTGCGAAAGGGCGATGCGGGCCTAGTTCGCGTGGTGCTGAACAAACCCATCGTGATCGAACGCGCCAGCGAGATACCCGAGCTGAGCCGCTTCGCGGTTCGCCACGGAGGGCAGACGATCGCGGCGGGAATGTGTGTTGACTTGGTGCCTGCAAAGTAAACAGGGGTGTTGACTGCCTGAACGCCTAAAGCTCTGGAATCTCTGGCATGCTGAGCTTGTGGGCCATCCGCCGCTCTCGCTCGATGAAACGATTTACATCTTCGAGCTTCACACCGGCCGCGTCAGCTATTGCATCCGGTTCCAATCCGAGGTCGAGCCCGGCGTAAATCACGTCGAGCTTTTCATAGGTGAGGCCGAGCTCCCTCTCGTCAGTCTGCCCCCGCCAGAGGCTGGCCGATGGCACCTTCTCGATTATCCGCTTCGGCACATTCAGGTGTGTGGCGAGCTTTTTGACTTGAGTTTTGTAGAGGCATCCGAGCGGCAGGAGGTCGACTGCGCCATCTCCATATTTGGTGAAATATCTGGCGCGAAGCTCGCTGCGGTTGCCACCCCCTACAACGAAGCGGTTGAGTAGGTTCGCGTAGTAGTAAAGAATAGTCATTCGCACTCGGGGTTTGATGTTAGCTACCGGGATGCGTGCCGTGACCTTAAAACCGGATAAGTTTTGGTGGATCCCCGACACCGCGGGGGTGATGTCAACCACTCTAAATCTTATGCCCAGTCTGTTTGAGACATCGCGCGCGTCTGCAACATCTCGAGGATTTGTGACTCCAGCCTCGGGCATGCATACCCCCAAAACATTAGTTTTGCCCAAGGCCTTCGTGCACAAGGTAGCCGTCACCGAGGAGTCTATCCCTCCGCTGAGCCCAACTACCGCACCCTCGGCCTTCGCTTCCATAACTTTTTGTTTGATGAATGCAACGAGCTTGCGCTCCACGACAGGGAGGTTGAGCTTGAGTGAGCGCTTGATTAGCTTCGTGGTGTCTTTTTTGGGCATCCGTTTCACCTAGAATCGCTTCGGGTAGGATCCCAGCACCTTGAGCATTGCAGTCTTCTGCTTCACGCCCTCCAGCGCTTCGTTCACTTTCGGATCCTCGCGGTGCCCCTCGAAGTCGATGAAGAATAAATAATCGCCAAGTGCTTTCTTCGACGGGCGGGACTCGATTTTCGTCAGGTTTATGTTGCGGGTTGCGAACTCTCCCAAGATCTCGTGAAGGATACCTGGTTTGTCTTTGGCCGTGTAAAATGCGATTGAGGTCTTGTCACGGCCGGTTGGTTTGCCGTCTCCCTTCGCGAGGCATAGGAAGCGGGTGATGTTAAGCTCGCCCGACTGGATGTCATCGTGGAGCGCTTCCAGCCCGTAGAGGTCCGCGAGCGCCTTTGGCCCGATTGCCGTCATGTGGGGCTGCTTGAGTTTGCTAACCTGCTCCGCGGCCTTAGCGGTGCTCGTCATCTCGATGAGTTCCGCCTTTGGCAAGTTCTTTCGCAGGAACTTGCGGCTCTGGGCAAGCGCTTGGGGATGGGAAAGCACCTGGGTGATCTTTCCAAGCTTCGCTCCTGGTACCGCGAGTAAGGAGTGCGAAATCGGGACGACGACTTCGGCTTGTACTTTGACATCTGTCCACGCGAGCGCATCGAGCGCCTCCCCCACGGAGCCCTCTCGCAAGCTCTCGATTGGGATGACACCCACCTGAACATCACCGCGCGCCACGGCTTCAGCGACGTTTGTGATTGTGGGACAAGGCACCACCTCAACTTTATCCCCGAACTGGGAGCGCGCGGCCAGTTCAGCGTACGTACCCCTAGGCCCGAGGACCCCCACCTTCATGTTTTGCCCTCCTCAAATCGTTCATACATTCTTTTGTATACATTTTTGGCTTCAGCCGATCCCCATGGAGCTAGGGCCTCTTTGAAGATCGCTCGAACGCTTTTGGCATCGCCCGCAGAGAAGGCGACGTCCAGCGAACGGCAGGCCTCGAGGAGCGAGCTCCGCACGACCCGCGCGTATCGGTTGCGCACCTGAAGCTCGCCGTAGAGCTCTGGGTTTCCCGCGAGCACGGATTTGGCCAGTTCGAGCAGTGTCTCGAACATCGGGGTACGGAGCTTCTTTGCTTGTTTGAGGCCCTTCATCGACTTGAGCGCGTCGAGGTAGGCGAGGAGCACAAAGTGGGTCATGCATTGAATTATCGCCATCAGACGGTCGTGATCCTCAGCTTCCATCTCGTTGACCCGCGCCCCCAGCTCGATTAGGCGGTGCTTGAGGGCGGCGTAGCGTTTACCTGGCTTTACTGGCACCACCACGAAATCCTTTCCTTTGACGCTTGTCGCCCCCGGGCCGAAGAGCGGGTGGAGCGATACGAGCTCGACTTTGGCTTCTA
>CAZNRG010000054.1:0-7930 GCA_964575725.1 Hadarchaeota archaeon (SeqCode) | reverse complement strand
CCCCTTGTATCCCTATCGAATACCATATAGAAATTGAAAGTGTCCCTAAATAGGCTAATCCCTTATGAAATTGGTTAAAACCAGCCATTAGGTAGATCGCACAAGGCACAAGTATCCCTTTCATCTACCAACATAGTTTCTTGCTTCGTTATTGATTTCATATTTAATTGATCATATCATACGATATGATAAAATTTATTAAGATTTAGATAGATAAGAGATATTTTCAGAAAAGATCCCCTGATTTGTTTGATCATTCATATTTAGGACATTCATACGTTAATATAATCGGTATGTGCCAAAAATGACGCAAGAGGGAAGGCATCGCCTAGGAAAATTCCAATTACGGTTGCTACTCCTATTAAAAATCCGTCCTATGTATGGACTGGAGCTCATGAAAATTCTCAAAGCACGAGGAAAAGAAAAGCTGTCTCCAGGCCTTCTCTACCCTACGTTGAATCGCCTCGAAGAAATAGGCTTGTTAGAATCCCGAGAAGAGAAAAGAGAAGGAGTTGGCGCTACACGAAAAATTTACCGAACAACTGAGCGCGGTTTGGATGCCATTTTCACGGGGCTAGGACCAATTACAGATTTTGTTGACTTTCTCTTATGGGAAGAATCTGCTGAGTTGAGGGAGGAAATCTATCGAGATTGTGGGTTCAAAGAAGGACAGATCGTTGTCGATTTTTCGAATAATCTTGAAGACCTCATTGCTATTGACATTGGGCATTATGTTGGAAAATCAGGTAAGGTCTACTTCCATGTGAGAGATCCGGAGCAGGTAAAAATTTTGCAAAATCATATAAATGCGCATAACCTCGAGAACATTGTGATTCCACTGGATGTACATCCCATGGAGCGTTCCAGACCCTCTTCTGCAGATATTGCGACAAATATCATGAGTTTGCATGAAGAACAAGACCCCCAAGGTATTATAAATGCAATGCGGGACGTTGTAAAAGAAGAGGGACGAGTTGTTGTTGCAGATCTTCACAGGATAGATCACATCTTTGCGAACCTCCTCCAGCGGTTGGCACCACATCACAGAACCATGGGACTTAGCGAAGAAGATCTCACTAGGTATTTTAACAAAGCTAGTTTAGAAACGACCCGAATTCGAAAAGAAAAAGGAATTATTATGATAGTTGGGACTAAATCAGGTTACAAGAACCGACCAACCTAGTAGCAGTTCTTTTCGAGAGATGAGCCCCCTGTTGTAAAAGTCCATCTTTCTGGGTGTAACCCTACACCCTCTATCCCGTCCGCGGGGAATGCTTTCGGGATTGCTTTTTTCAGAATGTTATAGGCCCCATTGACATCGGCATTGATCAGGATGCCTTTTGCGGATTTGAATAACCCCCGGCTCTTCCGTCGCCCCAGATACGTCTGTTGGTGTGCGATGGGTTCCTGGTCTAAGAAACTGCACTTAGAGGTGTGACTTTCTTCTTGCATCACGACATGGATTCCTTTTTCGTCCGCTTTGTATGCGATCTGCTGAGTCAGTTTAGAAAAGGGGAGCTGAACAAAACTCTGGTTGAATTTTCGCCCTAGGTTTACGTTTTGCTTCCACTCCGCGTTGTAGCCAATCACCAGCGTGCCCACGTCATATTTCACACACCAGTCCACCACAAATCGACTGACTTGATGAAAATAGCCATGGAGCTTGCGATTCCTCTTGGCGGTCAATATCTTGAGCTTGGCGCCCGTTTTAAGCCTTTGATTGGTATAGATCCGCTGCAACCCCGCCCGTTCCTTGTTGTAAAATTGGTTGATCGACTTGGCAATCCCGCCCTTAATAATAATCGGTTTTTCCCCGAAGTTATTGACCAACGTGACGAGATTGCAGACCCCTAAATCAATGCCCGCTATGCGGTGACGATCCACCTCTTTCTTGATAATTTCTTTTTCATAGACAATTTCTAGGACATAGCCCACCCCTTTTGGAATAACCCGGACCTCTCGGAGGTTGGTGTCCTCAGACAACCGTGTGATCACCTCCAACCCGACTTTTTTGGGGAATTTCAGGCGATTGCCCTGGATACGGATCTGCTGATTGGTAAACACGAGGATATGCTCCCCGTTTTTCTTTTTATACCTCGGAGGATTTGGTTTTTTCTTGAACTTCTTGGGTTGCTTCTTCCATTCTTTGATCGCATTAAAGAACGCCTTCCAACTAAGGTCTAAGAGTTTCAGAGTTTGCTGGGCAGTTTGGGCGGGGAGCGTCCGATAATTTGGCGATGTTTTGAGGTGATGGTACAGGGTATTATACCGCAGCCAGTGACGTTGGGTTCGGAGGGTTTGTTTGATCAGATAGTTGGCCTCGTTGTACAGATTCTTCGAGAGATGACAGAACCACCTCAATGTTTTGCTGGGCTTAAGCCAGATCTGCTCGGTTCGCTTCACGTTCATCTGTTAGGTCACCCCTTCATTGTTGCATTCTTCACTGGCTGAATCGGGGCGGCTTGGATCGGGATGGGACCTATCTAAGCGCCGGTGGGCGGTGTCGAGGTTCTCTCGGGCTTTCAGAAATCCGTTTAATTGACCCTGTCTTTCCTTGCTTCGCTTTTCGTTCCCCTCTATGTGCTCGAGCACCCACCCCTTCAACGCCTCCACAGCCGTAAAAAGGAGATCCACGTATTCTAGGGTGGGCATGGATTGGCGGAGCACCTGCGGGGGGACGTGCAAGGCTTCCAGCAACAGCACCGTATTCACTCCCAGGCGCTTGGCCGTGCGGAATTTGCGATCAAAGACTGGACACCGTTTACGCAAGGATTTCTTAGCTTGTCCTGACTTGAGAGTGGTGTAAGAACATTCCAGCAGCCATAAGTCTGGATCGGGTAAGTAAAACGGCTCTAGCAGTGGCAGGGAGGTTGGAGTGGAGGGCTCGCCCGAGGACGTGAAGCGGAAGGCAAAATCATACACATAAAAACACTGGTCTTCGGTGGCTTTCCAAATCGGATGAACCCAAAACTTGACCTTGTACCGTTGGAAGAAGTTGCGCAAGTCCAGTTCCTGAGCCGTGAGCGGTTGCGCTTGGGTAGTCCGCGTCAAAAACTCCTCATAGAGTTCCCACTTCATTCGTCTTCGGGGCATATAATCACCTCACTTTTTATATAAGGACAAAAGCTTATTAACGCCACAACAGAGCAGAGCTCTCTCCGGTCTCTAACGCGACGTCCCGATTCAGTCCAACTCATATTTCAGATACCTCCATCTAGAATTAGGAGTGATCCCCTATTTAAATGTTTAAACCTTTTTAAGACGTTACAAAATAAATCACCTGCACTGGCGGTTTGATTTAGCAAATTAGAAAAAAAGCGGTGGTAACTCGCCGCGAGGCTGCCAGGATACGGCCCGAGAAAACTGGCTAATAAAGATTAAAAAGCAAATTCACTTAGTTTAGTATGGGCACAAAACCCCTCGAGTTCCGCATCCACACATTCCATACCTTAGTGGATGCCGAGCTTTACGACTTTGCCACCGCTTTTTTCGACGAAACTCGGGTGAAGGTCTGTGCCAGTGGGAGTCAGAACCGGCTCATCCGAGCGACGGCCCTGATAGCCCGAGGGATGGCCGAGCGCGGGGGCGTGTGCTTGGTTGTGCTGCCCTCATTATTGAGTAATGCGGCCCTTCATCTGCGGGACTTATTTGCGGATTTTAATCTCAACCAAGCCGAATGGGAGTACAAGGCCACGCAAGAGACCCCGCCAGCGGCGGCGGTGGTTCTCACAAGCCAGAAGACGCTCCGGAAGGTGCTATTGAAGAAGGGGCGGGTCCGCCTGCCCTTCGATACCCTTCTCTTCCTGGGCTTGGAGACCAACCTCTTCACCGAGGACTGGTTTGACATCAACCTGATTCTAATCCGATTAAAAGAAATGAGGGCCCTGCCCCGGATTCCGCACTATTTTCTGGTGCAGAAGTACGTCACTGATGTCGTGGGCTGGCTGGAGTCTCTGGAGCTGGAGGTCGCCACCGTCCTGGACGATGCCTATCCGCTCCTGCAAGAGGCCATGAGGGTATCGCCCAAGCAGGTGGAGCAGTTTTTTCGGCAGGCTTTCCGAGCGGGGAAGCACAATTTCGTGCTCCGGCTCATCCGGAAGTGGCGGAGCAAGAAAACCCTCTTGCGGGCGCTCCGGTGGTCCTTCCCCTATTTCTTGGCGACGGAGGGGCGCCGGGCGTGGCTCGAGCGGGAGACGCTCCAGCTGCTGGAACATGGCATAAAACTAAACCTAGTCTACCGTCGGAGTTATCGGTATCGGTACGAGCCGAAAAAAGAAGCCCGGGTCGCGAGAGACATCGTGGCGCCAGAGCCTGGACGGGTCGTCAAGGTCTTAGTGAAGGAGGGGGAGTTTGTGGAGCGGGGGCAAGAAGTCCTAGTAGTCGAGACCCCAGCCCGGGAACTCCGCCTCCGGGCCCCGGGGGTCGGGCAGGTCACCCGGTTATATTGTACCGAAGGCGCCGAAGTCCCGCCAGAGAGGGTCCTACTGGACTTGGAACGGTGGCAGCTGAGCGGGATGTATCATTGTACCCCAAATACAGCGTATCTGGCAACGTATGATTTTGATTTTGCGGTAACCGAAGCGCTCGTGGCTTGGCTGGCGAGCGAACAGGCGCACCGAGAAGCGGGGTGGAAACCACTCCAGAAGGAACTCGAGGAAAAACTGGTGGAATTCGCTGCCGACAGAGGCAGCTGGGAGCAACCCGATGCCATGCCCAAAGCCGAGCAACAGGTGGACGATGTATTTGCGCCTCGCCCCCGTCCGGCCCCAACATTGGCTGTGTACGGTGGAGGATACAGCGTGCGACGCATGGAGACCGTCAGCCGGGTTGTCCGGGCGGAGGGGGCGGTAGACCAAAAGGCCATAGCCCAGGTGGTTGAGACCATGGGACAGGTGGTTCGGGGAAAGACGACTATGACGTCGCGCGAACAGCCGCGGACGCCTATGGAGCAGGTGCAGGAACAGCTGCAGGTACAGGAGCAATGCAAGTCGACCGAAGGAGAACAGCCAAAAGCCCCGAAAAAGAAAAAGTCGTGGACGCCGATCGATTTGGCGGCCTATGGGGCTGCACGGCTCTCCAGGCGAGTGGACAGCGAGGGGGAGGATTTCCTCACCAAGGACGCCCTCGCTAGTGTGCTTTTCATCCATTATAGCACCTTTGTTAAAGAGCTTTCCAAAGAGAAAATTCCCACCTATCGGGTCTATTATGCGATCACGAAATACTTTGGGACTCTGCGAGGTGACGCCGTGCTCACCGAACAAGACAAGAAACGAGTGGACTTTGAATATCGAGACGAGCTAGTCGCCATGCAGACTCAATTTGCCTTGACAGTGCAGCGGGTTGGGCTGGGGCGCCCCCGGCTCATGTTGTGCTTTCTGGGGACCTCTGTGGCAAACCAAGAGGTGCCTTCCTTCTTTGGAGAAGCCAAGTGCAAAGATTGCGGCTTTTTCACCCCCCAAGAGCGAGCGTGTCAGCTGTGGTTTGCGGCAGCCCGGGAGGGGGTGACGCGGCGCACCACGGCCGCGCGAGCGCGCCGGGGGCGAGTCTTTCCGGAACTGACCGCCTGTCTGCGCTTCCGGCCGAAAGAGCGGGTGGAGGTCCCAGCGGGCCTTGTGTGTGCCAAGCTTGTTCCACAAGGCGATGACTTGGTGGAGGTGCTCACTTGCTACATCTGCGGGGAAGACCTGCCCCGCAAGCCCTCCGTCGTTCGTACAGAGGAATGTCCGCGGTGCGGGACACCCTATCGGCAATCGCTCACCGGGGACCTCCAGATGGCGCCGAATGTAGCCGACGCCCTCGAGCGGGAGCTCCGCCTCCTGTGCGGGTTTGAGCCGCCCCGGCGGCCCCAAGAATTCCAGCCACTAAAGATCTATGTCGCAGCGACGAACCGCTGGCACCTGACCGCTGACCAGTTGCAAGTGGAATATCCCGGCATCACGGAGACCTATGCGTTAGCAGAAGTGGAGCATGTTACCTGTCATGATGAGCGGCTGGCGCAGCAATTACAGGAGCGAGGCATTCGAGTCACCTTAAAACCCCTAGACCCCGCCGTCCAGCTCCCCCTGGAGCCGAACCTTGCCAAAGCGATGCAGCAGGAGCGGGCCAAGAAGGATCTCTTACCCCTGTTTGTCCTCACCTTGGTGTTCAGCGCGAGGTTCCACACCGAACGGGTGCGAGAGGCGATCGAGAAGGTCCGCGCGCTGGGGGCGGAGTGGGAGGCAGTGGCGGCTCGGTTTGAGCGGGAGCTGGAAGACATTTTCGCGTATCAGGAGTTTGAGATTTTACGGTGCCTGTGGGGCGGGCAGGTGACCCCGGGATATCTCCGAGGGCTTGAGGGCCGGGTTTATCGAGAGGTTGAAGGGCTATTCCGAAATATCTTGACCGAAGTGCTCCAGGATGAGCGGGTGGTCTATCCCGGGGCCGGGCGGCGCTGGGGGAAACATGCGGAAGCCACAGTGGACATCGTGCTCCGGGTCGCGGCGGCTAAAACGATGTTTGACTCTGCCCGGAACTATGTGAATCGCCAACTGCGGAGCCAGTTGCGGAAGTTGAGTGCGGAGGAAGGCTTCGGATGGCACTCGGCCGCGCTGTTTCTCCATACGCCAGCGGACAAGCCCGGCCGATCAGTTCACCTCGACCTCGAGGAGTTGGCACGAATGGAGGCCCGCTTAGAGGTCGTACTGGCCTTCCTCGAGGGGAAGTTGGCCGCGAAGCGCGGAACACAGCCCCGGGAGGCAATAAATCTGGGACCCGAGGATTTTGCGGAAAGCTACCACTTGGGAATGTACCCCCGGTATGCGCCCAAACCCGAGTCAACCGCCAAACTGAAGAAGCTTGCCGAGCAGGTGCTGGGGCGGGCCTACTGGTATGGGGGAGAGTGGTGCCCGTTGCAGGATGCACATGTGCAACATGTACGGAACTTGAAACAAGCACTGCTCAGCACCGGCAAGGAGCCCTACATCCCTCTGATGTGCTTTGGAGCGATGTCGGAGGAAAAGTGGGCCGCGTTCCAGCAGCGGTTCGGGGAATTCGGGCGGCGGCTGGTGCAAGGTAATCCCGAGTTTAAGACGGCCCTGGAGGGAATCTTGACCCAAATAACTACCTGGAGGCGAAATCATGCTCAAACTGCCTATGCTGGTGACGGTGAAGCTGCCCCGAGCTGAAGGGGAGTATACCCAAACAACGTTCCATGAACTGTTCCCCCACATTGGCCGAGGGCTGGCGAAGAAATATAAGAAGCCCTTACAAGTCCAGGAAGACCTGATTCGGGCACTCCGGAAGGGTGATGTGGTGGTCGTAGCGGGCCCAAACACCGGGAAGTCCCAGACCCTGCTGGCATACTGCTGTGAGGAGGCTGTCCGGGTCCAAAAACGAGAGCGGGAAAGCTTTCATGCCTTCTTTTTAACCCCGACGAATGCCTTGGCGTTGAGTTTTAAGACCAAAGCCCAAGGGCTCAATGAGGAGGTCGCCGGCGGGGCCCTGCGGGTAGACTTCTACCGGCGTGGGGACGATTATGAGGAGAGGCGGCAGGCCATTCGCGAGCGGACAGATCATCACCTGTTATTCTTCACGCCGGAGATGCTAGCCGCGACCCTGGCGTCGGCGTTGAGCAGCGGGAAGGAACCTTGGTACACATATCTGCTCGGGGCCGACCTCATTGTGATCGATGAGTTTGACGCCCTTGGGCCCCTGCGGCAGGCCCGGACTATCGCCCTGGTACGGTTACTGAAGGTGTATGCGGCTAAGCAGGGCCGGGAGCTGCGGGTCGCCTTGATGAGCGCAACGATCGCGAATCCTGAGGAACTGCTAGAGGGGGTCTTGTTTGGCGAGATAGTAGTCCGGGGGACGGCGCGGCATGGGGAACTGACTATTACAGTCCACCCCTTCGCCAAGCCCGGGGGACGGCGGTGGGAATTGAAAAGGTCGCATT
>CAZNRG010000053.1:0-8002 GCA_964575725.1 Hadarchaeota archaeon (SeqCode) | reverse complement strand
CGCCCCCGCCCCCGTCGCACCCACTCCAAGCACCATAACCGCCATTACCACCAGCCACGCTTAAAGATCCAGTTACATTAACTTTGTATCCTACTGTTAAAATCCCGCCACCGGATCCCCCCCCACCAGTACCTCCACCGTAACCACCGCCGCCGCCAGAATTACCATTGGCTACAATCGAACCAGTTATCGTAACATCCTCTGCAAATAACAATACGGCACCTCCGCCGCTGCCTCCCCAAGCAGTTACTCTTCCTATTGCCCCTGTGCCTCCACCACCGGAACCCATCTGTATATCATCAGCCGAAGGAGGATACGTACTAAGCCCAGAAACTCCATACGAAGGACCACCTACCCCGCTAGTGCCAGCCCCATATCCATCGGCTCCCTTTCCTCCAGAAGCTCCATAACCTCCCCCACCACCCGCTGTGCTGGTGCTACCTGCATATGTTGAAACCGTTGTTCCGTGTGTACCACCGCCAAGACCTTTGCCGTTTTCGCCTGGAGCTCCACCAGCATATCCCGCACCATTTGCACTTAGGGTTCCTTCAATCACAATATTATCGGCATGAATCTCGACCCAGCCCCACTTGTTCTGGCCGCCCGTGTTGTCCCAAGCCTTGACAGTTACCGTGACGCCCGCGGCTATTTTGAATACCCGGATGTTGTAGTGGTTGTCGGCTATTGTTCCACTTGTCGTTATGATCCAGTCAGTGCCACCGTGGTCCCCACCACCATTATCTGTCCATGATTGTGCCGCCACGGGCTCGAACGTCAGCACCATCGCCAGCGGCACTACTAGGGCGAGAACAAACATCGCGCTCAGCAGTCCGGCGCCCGTTTTCCTACGCTCCATTCACAACCCCTCCCACATTTGAAACCTCCCCAACCCTTTTGGAAAAAGCGTTGACGGAAAAGAACCCTCCCGCATTTGAAACCTCCCCAGAGATAAGCACGAAACTCGCCATTCACTCCCCCTTCCCGCGTAGCGCCTCCCGCAGCTCACGCACGAACTCCTCGGTGGTCCGTGGGAGGTTATTTAAACATTCGAAGTCAGACTCATCATCGGTGGTTGGGATGGCCATCGATATTGATGCAAAAATCGATGCATTGCACGAAGAACTCGTGTTGATCAGGACTAGGCTTGAAGCCCTCGAGGGAATGCTGAGTGAAGAGGAAGCCAGCGAGGACGACCGGGAAGCCCTCGAAGAGGCCTTGGCGGAGCGTGAGCGGGGCGAAACCATCCCCCTCGATGAAGCCCTGAGGAAGCTGAAATGATCTTTCGCGTCGAGCTTTCCAGACGAGCTTTCGATTCCCTCGAGAAACTCGATGCTCAAATCAGGGAAAGAGTGGCGGGAAAGCTCAGTGAACTCGAAAGAACTCCCTTCCCACGCGGCTGCCGGAAGCTCAAAGGCGAAGTTGACGCGTACCGCCTGAGGGTCGGCAACCTCAGGATTCTCTACAAAATCCTGTGGAACGAGAAAGCAGTCATTGTTTTCAAGATTGAGCGTCGAGAGAGGGCTTATCGATGAATCAGTCGCTTCGTATACCTCATGCTTTAGCGAAGCGTTTCCGTTCGGCATTTGCGGCGCGTAATAATGAAGGCTTACCATTTCACTCACTTTTTCCTCCTTTTCCCACCTCTCGCCAGCTCACGTTCCACCACCCGAGATCTGTCGATGTCTCGGCGGTCGGGGCCGAAGCCGACATCAGCATGAGCACGAGCGGCAGGGCTAGGGCCACGAGCGCCATCGTGCTCAGCAGCGATGCCCCGGCTTTCTGTTTTCTCATTTGCCCCCCCTCCTCAGGTGGCCTTTGAGGTCGCGGCGGCGATTCGGGTACACCCGGATCCCGCGGTCGGTTATGTTGAACTCGACCAGGTCTTTTGAATAGTCGGAGTGCCAGAGCTGCCCCAGCGTTTTTGAAAGGCTGGAGGTTCCCACCTCGAGGACCTCCGAGACTTGGCGCACGGTCATTCGCTCTCTCGTCTCGCGCGCCGCCAAATAGGTTAAGGTCGCGGCAAGCACGAAGGCGGCCTTCCTACGCTTGAACCGGTCTGGGAGCGAGCGGCAGATTTCACGGGCTCGTGTTACGGTTCGACGCGGGAGGTTGAGTTCGGAGCCGAACCGTGCTAGGTAGTCCTCGGGCCTCGGGAGCGGGACGTGTAGCTCCAGTTCCTTTGAGATTGCCCTCGCCAGCTGCCTAACCTCACGCTCGGCTTCCTCCTTCTTTAACCCCGCCCGGACCGCTAGGGCCCGCGCCACCTCCTTCCTCGACTTCGGGACCCCCCTCCTGCGTGACACGACCAGGGCGAGCCCCGCGAGGACGCTCCAGGTGTTCCTCCCGCCCGTCAGCTTCCTCACCTTGGCCTTCCGGTAGAGGGAGCTCACCTCGATCTGAATCCCCTTGGGCAGACCTAGGTCCTCGCAGAGCTTGTCTAGGTCGATCAGGACCCTCCTGAGGCTCTTCTGCTCGTAGGTGGTGGCTCTGGAACGGTGGTGCCACATCCGCAGCCGCCTGAGCCTGGCGCGCCAGCTGGGGGAGAGGTCACTGGACATCCCGAGCTTGGTTCTGAGCCCCCAATCGTGCTGGGCGATGTCGAGGCCCGCACCCACGTCTGCCCGGCCCACCCTTTCACTAGGCTCCATGTGCCAGTCGGGGGCGGGAGACAGCCGTTTTTCGACGAGCACCAGACCGCAGCGCGTGCATATCCGTTCCCCCCTGAGCTGGTCGTCGATTACCGCGGAGCTGTTGCAGTATGGGCATCGTAGGGGCATCTCGTCAGCCTCCGGCTCGACCCTCCAGCTCCTTCAAGAAGGTGACCATCTTATTCTTCCTCCCTCCGCAGCGCCTCCCGCAGCTCGCGTACGAACTCCTCGGGAGTCTTGGGGAGCTTCCTGAACTTGAGCGGTGGCTTCCCCCTGGGGTGGACCTGCAGCCTGACATCGGCTTTACGATAGACCAGTTTCGACCTGGGGTTCCTGGGGTCTGTCTCAAACCCGACCAGCCCCGCGCGCTCCAGTGGATGGAGGTGATAGCGGAGCAGGGAGTCGCCGTATCGCTTCCCCAGCGCCCGGGAGACGACCTGGGCCAGCTCGAACTGTCGCATCGGGCCGTGATCGAGGAGCTGCAGCACAGCACGCCTAACCGGATCGGCCAGCACCTTCGCTAACTCTGCAGCTTGGCCCCCCTCAACCGTCTGCCACCCCTCACCGGGCTCGAAAACTAGCTTGGGGGCCCTAGATTTCTCGGCTTTAGTCCCCCCCACCAATGCCTCACCGCGGTAAAAATATTGCACTCAAATGATAAATAATTTTTTACTTGAGTATAATTATTTTTTCTATTGATAATTTTCAACGCTTTAGTAGTAGTTAGTAGTTGCTATCCCGCTCGTCACGGTGAGTGCAAATAGCATTATCGTTGCAATCGCGCCGAACCTTGTCAGTTTTTTCATTCTTTCCACTTCCCCTTGTTTTTGTAATCATTATCTTGTGAGCGGTTTGACCATCCGCTTGCTATGCTTGACGGTCGCGGTCGTCCTAGCCATGTAGGCTTTCATCTCTTCACCTTCCCCAGCTTTTTCCTTGCTTGCTCGAGGAGGACGCCTTCCTCCCAGCACCTGCGCATCATCTCTGCCAACATCCCTGCGAGCGGGCTCCTGACCAGGTTGAACGCTAGGTCGTAGGTGGACGAGGCAGGGGTGCTCTGGTAAGCGACCAAGATCTGCCCCTCCCCCAAAGCGTAGATTCCCAGTGGTCCAAACGGCTTCTGCCTGAACCTGATCTCTGAGCCGAAAGTCTTCCCGAACTCCTCAGCGTGCTTGAGGGCGGGGGCGGACAGGTCGAAGAGTGACATGAACCGCACGCCCCGGGCTCGGAGCCTGCGCACCACGGGCCCAAAGTTTCGAAGTTTGTGGAAGGGATCGAGCTCTGGATCGTACGAGACGAAGAATTGTTTTTTGACCTTCGACAGCATCGCTCGGAGTTCACCCTGGATATTGCGCGCGCCGCTTATGATCCAGGCCACATCCGTTGGTCCGGTGGGTCTTTTCTTGAACAGCGGTTGCAGGCCCCCCACGAGTTCGTCGGTGCCCCTCGAGAGCTCATTCACTCGCTTCGAGTACTCCTCGGAGATCCGGTCGATGAGCCCCCGAAGTGACTCCTTGGGGGATAAAACACCATACCTGGTGGGCTTCACGGGAGGGCTGGCCACTAGTCCCTTTCGCTCGAGCGAGGCGAGTGCGTCATAGGCCCTCGAGCGCGGGATGGCGGAGCGATCCGCAGCTTGGACCGCGGTCAGGGTGCCGTAGGTCAGGAGCGTTAGGTACAGCTTCACCTCGAGATCCGAGAGGCCGAGTTTTTGTAGCCCCAAGGACAGCTCTTCGAGCGTGACGGGGTCGTCCTTGGTGCCCCCATTATTGTAGCTGTTTTCAAGGTGGTCATTCTCCACATTTTCCCACATTTTGAACTCGATGCTCTTCATGCTGACCACTCGTCGACCATAGGATTACCCCTTATAAAGGCTTTTTTGGTAAAAATCTGGCACTCAATTGGTTATTTTTCTTATAATCTCTCTAAAAATGGATTTTTTATTGAGCTAAAAATTATTTTCTAAAATAAAAAAATATTTTCTAGGGCCCCAAAACTCGTCGTTTAATAGGTGATGTGCGTCAACTTGGGTGAGGGAATCAGGTGGCACTAGCAAAAAAGGTTGCAATTCTCGATATCGAAAGTGTACTGGTGGATGCTGAATTCCTTCCCTTGCTGGCCGAGCGCGTTGGCAATGGGGAGCTAGTCCGCGAAATCACGCTCCGAGGCATCCGTGGGGAAACTCAGTGGGAGGAAGGGCTCCGCCAGCGGATAGATGCCCTGAAGGGTGCCGAGCGCGAGGACGCCACCGAAGTCGCAAATACCATGCCTTACATGGAAGGGGCCCTCGAATTCTGCGGGGAGCTCAAGCAAAAGGGCTACGTGCTCATCGGGGTGACGGGAGGTTTCGCCCTGCTCGCCGAGAGGGTCAAAAGGGAGCTGGGACTCGATCACGTTTTTTCCAACGAGCTCATCTTCAACGATGGCATGCTCACCAGCGTCAGACCTCTGATGGTGACAAGCCAAGAAGTCGATGGTCTCGAACAAACGCTGAGGAGGATGGGGGCCAAGAAGGAGAATACTGTGGCAGTCGTTGATGGGGCCAACGATATGAAGCTTTTCAAATATGCGATGTTAAAGATCGCGTTTAATGCGCAGCCAATCGTGAAGGGGCGCGCCGACATCGTGGTGGACATAAAAGACCTAAGGAAACTCCTGCCCTATTTTTGATTTTGTTGCTTGGGCCCGAATACTTTCGGTGCCCTCTCCCCAAAAATCTCTATAAGCTAGAAGCGAAGAATTGTTTCTGAGGTTGGATCGTGGAGCTAAATTTTGAACAAATGGTCCAGGAGATTCTGGCTCGCGCAAAAATCACCAATGACGAGCTCATGCAGCGCATCCGGCAGAAGCAGGACGAACTCAGCGGCTTCGTGACACTTGAGGGCGCGGCCAATATCGTTGGTCGGGAGCTGGGCGTTGTCTTCGAGAAAAAAGAACCTGAAGTTCGGGCGCTGCACGTCGAGGACCTCATCCCGGGGATGTCCAAGGTCAACATCGTCGGTCGGGTCGTCCGCATCTACGAACCGCGCGAATTCCAGCGCCAGAGCGGCAAGGCCGGGCGCGTGGGAAGCCTGTTGCTCCAAGATAAAACCGGGCAGGTCAGGATCGCGCTGTGGGACGACAAAACCCCATTGATCGAGGGGGACAAGGTTCGGAAGGGGGATGCCGTCCAAGTCAAGAACGCCTACGTGCGCCAGGGGTTGAACAAGCAGCCCGAGCTCAGCCTTGGGATGCGTGGCTCCCTGCTCGTGAACCCAGACGACCCGCGCGTGTCGGACCTCCCGCCGCTCGTCGAAACGAAGGTCAGGGTTGCGGACCTCAAACCCGAGCTCGCTGAGGTGGACATTACCGGCAGGGTGGTGACGACGAGCGACATCAGGGAATTTGAGCGGCCAGATGGAAGCAGGGGCAAGGTCGCGAGCCTCATGCTCATGGACTCGACAGGCCAGGTGCGGGTCTCCCTCTGGGATGAACGGGCGGAGCTCGTGAAGAACATCGGGCTGGGAACCGCGGTGAAACTCGAGAACGCGTCGGTTCGGCCCGGGTTGAGAGACAGGCTCGAACTCAGCTTGGGCTCGCGGGGGCGCCTGCTCCTGAACCCGCCTGAGCCGGAAGTGGCAGAGCTACCCGAGCCTGTCAAAAGGCCACTCAAAATCGGAGAGCTCGAGGCCAGCATGCCGACGGTCGACCTCGCAGCGAGAGTCAGGCGAAAGCTCCCGCTGCAGGAGTTCAAGCGGGACGATGGAAGGCCCGGAAAAGTTATCAGCGTAATCCTCGCGGACGAGACGGGCACCGCTCGCGCCTCATTCTGGGACAGCGCGGCGGAACTCGCTCAGAAGCTGGAGCCAAACAATATCGTGCTCATTCACAACGCCTACACGCGCGCCGGCTTGACCGGTAAACCGGAGGTACACATCGGCAAAATCGCTCGGGTCGAGGTAAACCCACCCGGTGTAACCGTCGGGGAACTCGAGCCAAGCCGCATAAAAATCGGCGGGCTCGAGCCAAACATGGACGCACTCGAGGTAGTCGGGAGGGTGATCGAGGTCGCGGCACCGCATGAGTTCACCCGGGCCGATGGCAGCAAGGGGAAGGTCGCGTCCATAGCTATCGGTGACCAAACGGGTGCGACGAGGACATCGCTCTGGCACGAGCACGCCGATAGGGCGGCCGGCATCAAGGTAGGTGACATCGTCAGGCTAATCAACTGCTACAGCACACTGGGCCTCTTCGGCCAGCCCGAGCTCCACCTCGGCAAGCAGGGGGAGCTTGAGCTAAATCCAACCATCGGCGAAGAACTGCCACCCGCTGATGTGATCAAGCTCGCCGCGCCGGCGCCCGAACGGGTCAGCATCGTCGAGGTTCAGAAGGAGGGGATGAGGATCCAGATTCGGGGAACCGTGGTGCGGGTTTTCCACCGTCGCCCGGTATTTGACATCTGCCCCGACTGCGGACGAAGCCTCGGGAGCGTTGACACCAGTTTGATGTGTGAGGAGTGCGGGAAAGTCGTAACGCCAGAGCATCGCGTAGTGCTGAGCTTCGTGCTTGACGACGGGACCGACAACCTCCGGGTAGCCCTCTTCGGCAAGGTCGCGGAGCGCTTGCTCGGCATGGGAGCACAACAGGTTTTCGAACTCTTCAAGGATACACCTGATTTGGCCGAACTCTACGATAAGTTCAAGCTGACCGGGCGGGAGCTTGTCCTCACGGGGGCGACCCGGCACGACAAGTACTTTGACCAACTTGAGCTCCGGGTGAGCGATGTGCAGTTCCCCGAGCCGAAACAGGAGGCGCAGGCCCTGCTCGAAAGAATAAAAGCGGGGAAGTGAAAGATAGAATGGGGGGTTAGTTTTTGGCCGAGGAATTGAAGCGCACGATCGAAAGTTTACCGGGAGTTGGCGAAGCAACTGCCGAGAAGCTTCGCGAGGCGGGTTACCGAACGATTGAATCGATTGCCGTGGCCTCGATAGCGGAGTTGCACGAAGCTGCAGAGATCGGCGAGGGCCAAGCAAAAAAGATAATCGCCGTCGCTAGGGAGATCGCAGAGTTCGGCGTCTTCGTCACCGCCGACAAGGTCCTCGAGCGCCGGGAGAAGATTGGGCTCATAACCACAAGCAGCGAGCAGCTCGATACCCTGCTCGGCGGCGGGATTGAAACCCAAGCCGTAACCGAGGTTTTTGGCGAGTTCGGGTCTGGTAAAACTCAAATCGCACACCAACTCTGCGTCAACGTCCAGCTCCCACCCGAGCAGAAGGGGCTGGGGGGGAAGGCGATCTACATCGACACAGAAAACACTTTCAGACCCGAACGGATCCGGGACATGGCGATCGGCCTCAACCTCGACCCGATGAAGA
>CAZNRG010000052.1:0-8028 GCA_964575725.1 Hadarchaeota archaeon (SeqCode) | reverse complement strand
ATGCTCTTGCTCCCCACGTGGGTACCCTCGGCGATCTGGTCGAGCTTGGTGCCGTGGGGTGGGGCGTGGGTAATCAACACCCAGTTAGCGTCGGTGGTACAGGTCAGCGCCGCAAGTTCCTCCTGAATTTCCGCCTCGGTAAGCTCAAAAGGGGTGTTAAATGGGGTAAGGTTTGAACCACCGAGCCCCACGAAGGTGGCATCGCCGAGCCGTTCACGCTTTCCGTGGAGGTTGACCCCGTACTTCTCGAGCACCTGCAGGATTTGTTTTGGGTCGCAGTTGCCCGGCACCGCAAATGTAGGTACTCCCGTTGCCTTGACTCGCTTGAGCAAGCTCTCGGCGAGGTTAGCTGGCCCAAAGTTCGTGATGTCTCCAATGAGTGCAAGGCAGTCGTAGCCGCGCTTAAGGAACTTAAGAAGGTTGTTTTCGCCGCCTGGTATTCCGTGAAAGTCAGCAACCACTAAAATTTTCAGCTGCTCACCGAAGCTTATAGGCGGGACGGGGCATTAAAAACGTTTGGGCCGTGAACTACCGCTGGTCAAAGACCAGCGGCTTCTGCGCTTCCCAACCTTTCCGGCTGGTTCATCCGCAGCTTGGGGTGGTTCAGCTGCACCCCTCGGCTCCAGGGCTCCGCCAAAAAACTGGAGCCGATGTTTATGGCAGCGTTGAAGTCGACATTGTAAATCAGGCCGCAGTTGTAGCAGCATATCGTGGACTGGGTCAGGCGCTCGGTGTTGCGTGAACCGCATCGGTGACATATCCTCGAACTCCACCGCTCATTTAATTCAACGACTTTAATGCCTTTCTCAGCGCATTCTTCCGCGATGTACCTGATTATCCGGCCGTATGCCCATCTTGTCATTAGACGTCGCAGCTTCCGTTTATCATTGCCCCGGTAATTCTCGTACTTGATCCATTTCGGATATCCTATTGCAACAACGCACCCGCTTGAGGTTTCCGCTATTCGCTTGGCACTCAGACGGTCATAGTATTCAGCAACCCTTCGCCGCTTCCCGCGCATCTCCCTCAATGCCCTCCACTTTTTCGCCTGCTGAAGTTCCGCGACTCGCTTGTTCAGCTGATTCAATCGCTGCTTTTTCAGCCCATCCCGGATTACAGAGAAGTCCTCTCGCCTCAAGGGTCGACCGGGGCGAAGCAACACGGTCGCCGCGCTCCGCCTGATGCCGAGGTC
The DNA here is from genome assembly GCA_964575725.1 of Hadarchaeota archaeon (SeqCode). Taxonomy (GTDB): domain Archaea; phylum Hadarchaeota; class Hadarchaeia; order Hadarchaeales; family Hadarchaeaceae; genus DG-33. The sequence goes on along the minus strand of CAZNRG010000052.1, from coordinate 6,836 downwards.
CACTCCCCGAACCGCACGAATGGGCTGGTCCTTAACCTCATATTGCACAACAATATGAGCGTAATACTTCTCGCCATGCTTTACAAGCTGAAAGTTTCGAATTTTTCCCCACTCCAAGAGCTCGAGGTGATGGCTTGAGGGATTTAGAAAAACCGTCAACTTCTCGTGCTTCTTAAGCGTTGAAATTCGAATGAGCAGGGAACTGAGTTTTGCCTGTTCGCTCCGCTGGACATCACCCGTGCGATAATCAAATCGAGTCGGAATTTTTCTTTTCGAATCCTTTCCATGAAACGGCTTCGATGGCTCCCGCTCCAACAGCTTGCGTAGCCATTGCTCATTACCTCTCACCCTCGTTTTCTCTACCGCCTTCCCCCATCTCGAATGGATCTCGCGGTAAGACTTCCACATCCAGAGCGCTTGATTGCCACACTGCTGCACAAACCCAGCTGATAACCTAGTCCTCTTTCGCACGAAGTGTTGGTACTCCAATCGCTGTAGCTCTCGTCTCGTGTGAATCCCATGTTGCTCGATTACCTCACTCCAGAGTTTAACGGCATAAGTCAACCGCGCTGTTAGCCTATCGAGCACATGCAGTTTGTTATTTGTGGTAGCATAATGAATCGGAACTTTTACCGTCCTCTGAACCAACATCCTCATCCTCAATCTAAAAGTGGTGAAAAGCCGTTAAGCGATTTTCGGGGAGAGAGGTGGCCGAAAGTAATTTATAAGGCTTATAAAGGGGTGGCTTTCATCTAACTGAAGAAACTTCCCGCCGCTAAAGTTAAACTTGCTAATCTCTGGAGTGTTGTAGAGGGGAAAAGATGGAAATTCACGAAAAATACCGAAATAAGAAGTTAGCAACTAAAATTGTTAGCGCCATACGAGAGCTTATGCCTAACAAACGCGTGAAGTTTGTCCACGTTTGCGGCTCGCATGAACAGACGATTGTTCGCTTTGGGCTCAGATCACTACTCCCTGATAATTTAGAGGTATTTAGTGGACCAGGATGTCCAGTATGTTGCACGCCCGCCGCTGAAATCGACGAGGCGATTGAGCTTGCTAAGCGTGGGGTCCTAATTACCACTTTCGGGGATATGTTTAAAGTTCCTGGAACAAAATCATCACTTTCCAGCGCAAAAACAGAGGGGGCAGATGTTCGAATTGTTTACGGTGTGGCAGATGCTGTCGAAATCGCGCGGCGTAATCCGGAGCGAGAAGTTGTGCACGTGGCTATCGGCTTCGAGACGACTGCCCCCACGACCGCTGCCGAGGTGCTCCGCGAGCCACCCGAGAATTTTAGCTTGCTCATGTGTCACCGCCTGATCCCTCCCGCGATGGAGTTCCTGCTCGCGTCGGGGGAGGCCGCGCTTGACGGGTTCATCTGCCCGGGCCACGTTTCGACAATAATCGGTTCTAAGCCTTACGAGCCCCTCTCAAAGCGCTACGGAGTGCCGCAGGTGATCGCTGGATTTGAGCCCGTCGACGTCCTGCTCGGGGTCTGGATGCTGTTGAAGCAGTTGCGCGACGGGAGGGGAGAGGTAGAGATCGAGTACACCCGCTCAGTTCGCCCAGAGGGGAATGTGGTGGCGCAGGAAAAAATGCGCGAGGTGTTCGAGATCGTGGACAAGCGTTGGCGCGGCTTTCCCGTGATCCCGAAGTCGGCCCTTCAGTTGAGGCGTGAGTTCAGGGGGTATGATGCGCGTGCAAGATTTGATGTTCACGTGGAGAGCGTGGCGGACTTCGCGAAAGGATGTAGATGTGGCGAGGTTCTCAGAGGGCTAATTCACCCCCGTGAATGTCCGCTGTTTAACAAAGCATGTGCCCCAGAGCACCCACTAGGGCCATGCGCCGTGACCACAGAGGGTGCATGCAACATTGCGATGAAACACCCAACATAACGTTCTAAATCGCCTTTTCATGTAGGCCCGAGGGCACTGTTTTTCGGAACCTGTAACCTAGCGTTTAGGCGCGAATGGCCCGTTAATAATTAGCACGCAATGCCCTTAATTTTTAATTTTAAAACGTATATTCTTTGTTTTTGCGATTTAAGTAGGGATAGATTACCCTTTTTGGCAAAATAGTTAAAAATGTCAGGATTTCGGTAATTTAAGGGAAAATCTTTATAGCACTTGCCAGTAATTTAGCTTGTTCTCGGTGATTGGCTTGGCTGCAGCGAAGAAGAAGGTGGCTGAAATCCTCAACTCGATCCGCAAGGACGGCAGGCGCGAGCTGATAGAGCTGGAGTCCAAGCGGGTCCTCACTGCATGGGGGGTGCAGGTGAACCGGACGGAACTCGCCCGCGACCTGAGTGAGGCTATTAAAGTCGCACGGGAGGTTCGTTATCCAATCGTCCTAAAAATTGCCTCCCCCGACATCATTCATAAAAGCGAGGCGAAAGGCGTCAAAGTGGGGTTAAGCTCCGAGCTCGAACTCCGACAGTCTTTCGGCGAGCTGATCGATAACGCACGTGCATACAAGCCAGACGCGAAAATCTTAGGGGTGACGATTCAGGAGTACCTCCCTCCCGCTCGCGAGGTGATCGTTGGCACCCTTCAGGACCCCTCTTTCGGCGCCACGGTGATGTTTGGACTGGGGGGCATATGGGTAGAGATACTGGAGGATGTTAGTTTCAAGCTGGCCCCGCTCAGCGCTGAGGACGCGCGCGGGATGGTTCAGGAGATTAAGGGCTACCCGGTGCTAGCGGGCATCCGTGGGGCGCCTCCAGCCGACGTCAACGCGCTTGTCGACATCATCCAAAAGGTCGGGCAGCTCGCGCACGAGTTCCCCGAGATAGCCGAGATGGACCTAAACCCGATTTTCGCGTTCGACGATGGGAAGGGCGCGGTGGTAGCCGACGCCCGGATAATTCTTGGGGAGAGCAAGTAATGTCGGGCGAAGTTAAGGCGATTTTCGAGCCGAAGTCAGCCGTACTTGTAGGCGCTTCCGGCGGTGTGGGGGAAGGTGCCGCTTCGCCGGCCTTTTTTCGCTCGCTCGTTCACAACATGCTTCACTTCTTCAAGGGCAAGACCCATGTCGTTGATTTTAGTGGGCGGCTTGAAGGTGCTGTTAAAAATTTGAATCTAGTTCCTATGGGACGCGATCTCGCCGTGGTGGTGTTGCCCCCCAAACTCGTCATGAAAAATTTGCGGAAGCTGATCAACCGAAAGATGAAAGCGATAGTTTTGGCCGCCGGAGGTTTTGATCAACAACAACGGGAGGAACTCGCGCGCGCGGCTGCCAAACGAAAGATTCGCGTGCTTGGTCCAAACGCGATGACGGGTGTAGTTAACCCAGCGAAGGGTCTGTGTGCGACGCTTGAACGCGGGCTCATGCCCCCCCGTGGAGGTATCGCGGTGGTCTCACAGGACGGCGCGGTCGGAACGGCAATGCTCGATCGGGCCTGTTTTTATGGCATGGGTATAAGCAAGTTCACATCGACCGGCGATGGTATCGATGTCACGGAGGCGGATCTGCTTGAATATTTAACGCGCGACAAGGAGACGAAGGTAATTTGCATCTATCTAGAAAGCGTTCGAGATGGGCGGAGGCTTATTGGATCAATTTGCGAAGCTGTGAAAAAGAAACCGGTCATGGTGCTGAAAGGGGGCACGGCGCGGGGTGAGGGTGAGCGAGAGAAAATATTCGCCGCTTCCCTTCGACAGGTTGGGGCCCTCCAAGTCAGCGATGCCGAGGAGCTCCTTGGGGTTGCGGATGCATTGGCGAAACAGCCCCCCATGCAGGGCGGCCGGGTGGCAGTGGTCACCAACGTTAGCGGGCCGGCAGTTTTGGTCGCGGATGCGCTCTCCCGCGAGGGGTTAGCGTTGGCGAAGCTCTCTGACAAAGTCGTGAAGAAGATCACCCAGAAATATCCGGATATCGGCACCACGGATTGGGTGGATCTCAGTATTGGCGCAAAGGGCGATCGATACAAGCTCGTTCTCGAAAAAGTGCTGTCGGACCCGGGTGTCGATGGTGTGGTGGCAGTAAGCGAGCTCAAATCGACGTTTCTCGAGCCCGAAGATGTTCAAGGGGTAGCGGAGGCAGCTAAGAAGTCGAAGGATAAGCCGGTGGTCGAGGTGGTGATGGGCGGGGAGGACTGCGCCCTCGTGCGGGAGGCACTCAGAGACAAAAATGTCCCCATATACAATTCACCAGGAAAAGCCGCGCGAGCGTTGGGCGCGCTTCGCTCTTACGGAAAAACTCGCGCGAGGGTTGAAAAATGAAGGGAGAGGCGAAGGAATTGCACCCGAACGTCGTGGTCCGCGCGGTCGTGGCGAAGGATCAGCGCGAGCGCCTGCAGGAACTGGTTAAACGGAAAAAGTTCAAAGATGAGTCGGAAGCGGTGCGTCGGGCATTAGATCTCTTGTTTGAGTCTACCTAGCAAGAAACTGTCCATGCTTTGGTGTCCCGATAACGTTACCACCTTCGGCCACGACGACGCCGCGCGAGATGGTCATCACGGGCACTCCCCTGACCACCATGCCCTCGTATGGAGTCCATCCAACTTTATAATGCAAATTCTCTGCCCTCAGGGTCATCTCTTTTTTGAGGTCGACCAGCACGAGATCGGCATCGGAGCCCTCACGGATGACTCCCTTGCGCGGATAGAGGCCGAAGATCTGCGCGGGCTTGGTACAAAGCGCATCAACAAGCCTTTCGAGCGTCAACCTTCCCTTCGCGACACCCTCACTGAGCATGAGCGATAGGAGAGTCTCGATTCCCGGGATGCCTACTTGGGCCGACCAGATGTTATCCCACCCGGCCTCCTTCTCTGCCTTGGTGCCGGGGGCGTGGTCGGTCGTGACGATATCGATTACCCCTTTGGCCAGGGCATTCCAGATAGCCGCACAGTCCTCGCTCGTCCTCGGCGCCGGGTTTACCTTCAGATATGGCCCCAGCCTCTGCATGTCATCTCGCGTGAAGAGCAGGTAGTGCGGGCATGTCTCGCTTGTTACTGATATCCGTTTTTTCCTCGCCTTCTCCACCTGCTCTACGCCTTGGCGCGTGGTGATGTGTGCAAAATGCAAGTTACAACCCGTGCGTTCGGTGAGTTTAATAACTTTCTTCACCGCTTTTTCCTCGGCTTCATTCGGGCGCGATTCAGCGTGGGCAAGCGGATCCTTTCGTCCTTCCCTAATGAGTTGCTCGGTTCGCTCCCGCAGAATTTTGTCATCCTCAGCGTGGACAAATGCAACGCTATCTACATTTTTTATCACGGTCATCAGTTCTTCCATCACAGCGTCTTGGAGGTAGTACGGGGTGCATGTGAATGCTTTGAAGGATTTTACACCGAGCGAGACTATCTTGGGAACATCCTTTATCGCGTCGGCCGTCATGTTCCCTGCGTGAAGAGCGAAGTCTATGACGCTCTCCATTTGCCCAAGCTTGATAACATTCTTAATCACCCTTGGTGTCAACATCGGGGTGTCGAGAGGCATCAGGATCACGCTGGTGACACCTCCCGCTGCTGCCGCGGTGCTGCCATTTTGGAAGTCCTCGCGAGGGAGGTAACGGCGGTCGTAGAGGTGGGCGTGGGCGTCGATGGCCCCAGGCATCACAATTTTTTCATTCGCGTTGATTTCCCGATCGCCTTTAGGTAACCCACTCGCGACGATTTCGGAGATTCGCCCCTCATTGATAGCGATCTCGCCACGGACGATTCCTTCGGGCAAGACCAATCTCGCGTTTCGAATAACCAATTCAGCCAAGACATCACCACGATCAATAGGCGGATTTCACGCACGTATCCTCGAGGAAGCTGCCCTGATATCGCTCTCGTTTACAGTTTTAGCTCCGCGGTGCTTGGCTAGTTTTATAGCTTCCTTAGACAGTCCGATTGCGTATTCTTCGAGAACCGCGCTGAGCTCAAGGGCGGCGCCGCGCGACACGCGGACTTTGGCAGCTTTTCGAATGATCCGATCCATCGTAGCGACTGAAAATTCAGGCATGTTCCTTTCACCATACTCAAGTGATTTAAGGGGTTTATTTGGGTTTGCTAGGACAAGTTCGGAGTAACATGTCGTAAATAAGACAGCACACCATTCGCGAAAGTTTAAATGCGCGCCGATAGTTTTGTTGTTGGGGATTGGATGGTTGACCTGTTGATTAAAAATGGTTTGATAGTCACGATGGATAAAGATCGTCGCATCATTGCCGGCGGTTCGATCGCTGTTGATGACGGTCGCATCGTATCGGTCAAGCGCGGCAAGCCGAGAACCAAGGGCAAGCCAGAGGAAGTCATCGACGCCCGCGGTAAGATCGTCATGCCTGGGCTCATCTGTTCCCACACCCACCTCTATGGCATGCTCCTGCGCGGCGCTCCCTTGAAGATTGACCCACCCACCGATTTCGCTCAGATTTTGCAGCGTGTCTGGTGGCCGATGGATGAGGTGATGACCCGTGAGGACGCGTACGCGAGCGCCCTGATCTCCTGCCTCGAGTTCATCAAGACGGGCACTACTTTTTTCGCTGACACCTTTTCAGGCCCGAATGCTATAACTGGCGTGCTTGATCGCATCGCTGCTGCGGTCGAGCAATCGGGGATGCGGGGAATAATAGCATTTGAGGCGACTGAGCGCCGCACTCACGCCGAGGGGGCAAGGGGCACGAAGGAGAACGAACGATTCATCAGGAAAGTCAAAAAAGAGCGCATGCGCAGGGTGCAGGGAATGTTCAGCATTCACGCTTCCTTCACAGTCTCCGACGAGCTCCTCCACTACGTCCGAGAGCTGGCGAGTCGCTACAAGGTTCCCGTGACCATCCATACCTCTGAGGGGCCAGAGGACCTCTATCATAATTTAGAACGGTTCGGCAAGCGCACCATCGAGCGGTTGAAT
>CAZNRG010000051.1:0-8241 GCA_964575725.1 Hadarchaeota archaeon (SeqCode) | reverse complement strand
GCTCGGTGAGCTCTGAAATGGTGTGCTGGGTTGGCATGATAAGGGTGAGCGCTTGGGGCGAGCGCGCTAAGTAATCATCGAGGGAGCGCTGTTCAGCTTCCCGAACGAAACCCGCCAACCGCCTCGGATCCTCACGCACGAGGTCGAGGCTTGTCTTTCGTGTTTCCTCGCTCTTTCGCGCGGTCATGTCTAACACCACTTCTTCTTGACGCTCGCCTATGATTCCCGAATGCGGCTCTTCGACGAAACTGCTGAGGTCCTCCGAGAGCCAGTGGTAGCGCCGTGCCAGCCGCTCGTGCATCCCCTGTTGCACCACCACCCAGTCGCCGTCCTCGCTCAGCACGAAGGTGTGGTGGTAAAGCTGATAGCTATCCTGAAGGCAAGCGTTGTCCACCTTGGCGGCCATCCGGCTTGCGTACTTCAATTCATCAACTTTTTTTGATGAGATGGAGAAGACATCGGCTAGTTTTTGAATTTCGTTGGGGGTGCGTTTTGATACCTTGCCTTTTCCACCGCAGACCGCAATGCCGAGCTTTTCTGGGTTTATCGCCTCTTTTAGAGCACCCATGGTCGTGGTAGTGGTTCCGCTCGAATGCCAGTCGAACCCAAGCACACAACTCAGCGCCTGAAAGAAGAATGGGTCACCGAGCCTGCGGAGAAGTTCCTGCTTACCATACTCGCGCACGATGATTTCGCTGATGGCACCGCCCAGTCGTTTCATGCGACTGAACAACCAGGGCGGGCATCGTCCGCCGTGCAGGGGGAGCTCAGCAACACCAGCTCGCTTCATCAAAGTAAATTCGTACTTCAAGCGGATTAAATCTAGCCCCAACTGACCCGCGCTGAAAATTGGAAAATCGCGGTGATGTTTTTCTGCAGGTGGTTATTTCGTCACGTAATACCCTGCAGACTTCTCTCGGGTCACTCGCTTTGCGTACCCCTTAGCGACGAGTTCCATCAGTGCGTTGTTGGCCATCCCCTTCGGCAGGCGGGACACGCGCATGACATCGTCAGCGCTCTTCATAGAATCTGGGTTTGTGGACCCTAGTTTCTTCAACGCATCGTAGACTTTTTGGGCGTTTGGCGTTAGTTCGACCATTCGATCACTTCGATTCCCGCTTCCTCCTCGCCACAGTAGACTTGAATTTCTTGCTCTCAATCTTCAAGCTCATGTCCAGCGCTGGAGCTCGCATGGTCATGTAGCTGGACGATATAACGTCGACCCCTGCGGCGGCGAAACGCCCAACATTTAACAGGTCAATCCCCCCTGAAGCCTCCAGCATGACTCTGCTGCGCAACCCCTTGCGCTTGAGCATCTTTATCGCGCGCAAGACCTCTGTGGGTTTCATGTTGTCGAGCATCACTATGTCGGCGCCAGCCCGGGCAGCCTCGAGCACCTCATCCGGCTTGCTCACCTCTACCTCGATTTTCGTTGGGCGGGCAACCCTGCGCGCACGGTGCACGGCCTCCGCGACCGAGCCGACCAGCCTCAGGTGGTTGTCCTTGATCAGGATTTGGTCACTGAGCCTGTAGCGGTGAGGCTTCCCTCCGGCGAGCATGACCGCGCGCTTGTCGAAGTAGGTCAGGAGGGGGGCCGTCTTCCGGGTGGCGGCGATGACGACTTTCGGATTTCTCTGCCTTGCCCGATCGATGAGTTCTCGGGTTGCCGTAGCGATGCCGCTCATACGCATAAGCAGGTTTAGCGCAACCCGTTCGGCCGCCAAGATCCTTCGGGCCGGGCCATCGAGGCGCATCACCACATCTCCGGCCTTGACTCGGGTGCCGTCCGACTTGACAACTTTTACCTTTACACCCATTTCGTTGAAAGCTATTGCCGCCTCGACCACACCCGCCAGCACCCCCGCTTGCTTGGCGACAAGCTCGGCTCGGGCTTTGACATCTGGGTGCACAATGGACTCGGACGTCACGTCGCCTGTACCCAAGTCCTCCGCCAACATCTCGCGGATTTTTTTCCTTACAAACGCGTTAGTCACGAGTGGCCCTCCCGGAAATCTCTAGCATTCGTTCAGTGGCCGAGCGCGCCCTGGTAGCTACATCTGGTGGCACGCGCACCACATGCTTCTTATCGCGCAGGGCAAGGTAAAGTTTTTTGAGGGTGTGCTTTTTCATTTGTTCGCACACTGCCGTCTCGAGCGCGGGGATGAACTCCTTGTCGGGGAACTCACGTCGGAGCCGCTCGACCAATCCAACCTCAGTGGCGATAATAAATCGCTTAGCTGGCGATGCCTTGGCTCGAAGTAGCATCTGGCTCGTACTGCAGATGTGTGAGGCAAGTTTTTGGACCTCGGGGTCGCACTCGGGGTGCACCAGCACTTCAGCATCCGGGTAGCGCTCCTTCAGCAGCATGATATCGGCGGGGGAGAACATTCGGTGCACGTAGCAGTAACCGCGGTCAGGGAGCGGGATGATCTCTTTGTCGCTGCGCTGCTGCACGAACCAAGCGAGATTTCGATCAGGGCCGAAGAGGATCTCCCCTTCGTCAAGAGCGTTGACTATGAGCGGGGCGTTCGCCGAGGTGCAGGTGACGTCGGCCTCCGCGCGTGCCTCGGCCAGCGTGTTGACGTAGAGCACCACTGCGGCATTGGGATGCTTTTGCCTTGCTTCGCGCACGAGCTGCGCCGGAAGTTGGGCTGCCATAGGGCATCGGGCTTCTGTGTCGGGAATCAGCACGGTCTTGTCGGGGTTCAGGATCGCCGCGGTTTCCGCCATGAAATCGACTCCGCAGAATACGATGAGGTCGGCATCAACTCTCGCGGAGTACCTGGCCAGATCGAGGGAGTCACCTATGTAATCGGCGAGGAGTTGAATCTCCTCCCGCTGGTAGTTATGGGCCAGGATGGTCGCGTTTTGCTCACCCTTCAGCTTCAAGATAGCTTCCTTCAGCTGTTCAGGTTTCATGACCAAACCCTCAAAAGTAGGCGATGGCCGCGAGTTATAAATCTATGTCCCTACGTGGATGCTTTCACTCAAATTTCGGAGCGTCCGGATGGCCGAAAGTGCTGCCAGATAACTCGTCCTAGGCGTATCCGGGAACGGTGCGTTTCGCGCCTCGATGACGAATTTGCCTGCCTTTCCCCGGACGCGGATTTCGTGCACATTGTGGTGGAGCTTCGGGTCGGCGATGATGCGAACTTTTGTTTTGTCAAGCCCGATGCCGGCCAAGCTCAAAGTTGCCGCCACGTTCACGCTGCGGGGGAACGCTTTGACAGCTTTTCGAGCTGACCCTCTGAACACGATGCGGGGCTTTTTAAGTCCCCTTAGCTTGATGCCGCGTTCCTTGAGGTACGTGCTATAAGCTAGCGCAGCAGGCGGCTTCCGCGTCGTTAACGTTGCTCCCTTGATTTTGCCTAGCTCGGCAGCCTTTATCCCATCAATACCCAACACGGCACCCGACGGGATGTAGACCTTATGACCGCTTTGCTTGGCTGCGCTGCGCACTCCCTTCAACAGCCTCTCGTCTGCGAACGCCCCCACGCTCATCACCATCAAATCCTTGCCCGAGCGGAGGACATCGAGCGAATACTGCTCTACCGCCAGCTGGGAGGCAGCCTCGATGACCAAACCCACGGTTTTGTCGGCGTAGATCTCCGCAGCGCCCCCCGCTATCCGCGGTTTTGAGCGCAGCTTTTTTGCTAGCGCCTCAGATTTTTCTGATTTCAAATCGTAAAGCCACGCGAGTTCAGCTTCGCCAGCTCGCCCCTCATCGATGGCCAGGGCTAGCACCGTGCCTATCGCGCCGCAACCTACAAGTGCTACTTTCAATCAACCCTCTCGTTATTTCCCTGTGCTGTAGTTGTTTAACTTTTTTGTTTGTCAATGCTGGATCAACGGAATTTGAAACTAAGACAAAGTTTACCCCCAATCAATCACGAACTAGCCATTTCTCGGATTTTCATCAAAGGGGACAGGAGGCGGACGGGTAAGGGGGTCACATCTATTTCACCATTTTTTATATCCCTAATCATGCCCAGCAAATCATAGTTATACTCCTCCCGACATCTCCGAATCAGCTTCTTGGCGTAACCCATGGCATAAGATGCGACTAGCTTCAGTCCAAATTTAGCTAGTCTACTATCTAAAATCGAGTCGGCTTCTTTAATAAAGGTTGGAATCCAATTGAAGTTGTGTTCCCAGCATTTTAAAAAAAGTTCTGAATGTTTTGGCGTCATTTTCTCAAGCGTGAAGGAATCGGCCTTCCCCCTGAGCCCCCCCATCGAAACGAAGAAGAGCGGGACAATCAGACTTTTGAACGTGTTTAACCTTTCTACCAACTCAATCGTTAGCTCAATATCTTCCTCGGTTTCCCCAGGAAGGCCCATAATTAGGGTGCCGCACCCACTCCAGTGATTTTCCGTTAAGATTTCGAAAGCGTTCACGACCACCTCCGGCCAGTCATCCGATTTGAATGGCTTACATTTTCCCACCATGTGCTCTTCAATCAGTCTTGGGCTGCCAGTTTCGATACCGGTTTGACCGCCCATCCCCACTTCCTCACTCACATCTAATACACTGGATATTTCTTCAACAAGGTCTGGCGCACTCGCAACTGAAGAAAGCGCAAAATGGCTAATTCCGACCTCCCTGACGCCAGGGTGATCTCTCACAGCTTTAAAAAGCTCCACTGTGGCCTTCTTGTTTATCTCCAAGCCCTTAGCCTTGTACCTTAACACATCTTCTGCGTGAAGCACCGGCTGCCTGCCCCCCCTCAGGTTGATTTCCACCTCCTTCAAGATGTGGTCGAGCGGAAGGCTCCGATACCACAAAAGTGTTGGTTCACAGAAGTCGCAACCCCTACCGCAACCTCTTGCGATTTCAACTATCCCGTCCACAGTTGGCCCCCTGATTACCGGTATTTTCTCTACAGGGACCAACTCTCCACGCACAACCTCTGGTAATTTTTCACCGTTTTCGGCACTTTCGAAGAGGGGACCAGCCGTTTTCTCACCTTCTCCGACCACCACACAATCAATCCCTAGCTCCCGCCTGGGTTGCGCATTTTCAAGTTGCCATGCTCCGGGCCCACCAACGATGATTTTTGGCCCAAATTTTTTGACGGAGGGATGATTCAATATCTCTTTAAATTTCAACGCCATGTAGGCTTCCCCGCCGAACAGATGCGTGAAGGTGGAGGTAGCCGGTCCAATTCCTAATGGGTCGTTTTCGGTGATCCCAATAACTTTCGTTTCCGGGCCAACCACTTTATCCAAGTGATTTGGATGGGCAACGATCACATCCTCCCTTCGAAAGCCGTAATCGAGTAGCGCCGCCTCGATCTTTCTTGTTCCGTTCGGTGCAACCACAACCGAGCCGTTTTCATTTGTTTCCACAGGTGGACAGAATACTGAAAAGTAAAGGTGATCTGAGATTAACCCGCGGGGCACACAAGCGCTGAATCCAAGGAATAAGTGTCGGTGATATTCACTCATTAGCGTCCTGTCTGCGGTGAGTACCACTTTGTATCCCGACATGTCAGCCAGCCTCCAACTGGGGTGCAAACTATCTTGCATAGGACTTGAGTCACAAGGTATTTAGGTCTTTTTTCGTATGAGTAAGCGTGACAAAAATGGGGGCGGGCAATCTTATCCCGGAAATATCTGGTTTTCTCAACATTCGTGCTACGGGTAGAAAAATTCTCGACATCTTGGCAAGGAGTAAAAGAGGACTTTTGATATCCGAGATAGTCGTGCGCAGCAAAAAGTCTGAACGAGCGATAAGGAGCCATCTGAAACTTCTCCTCCAGCTCCGCCTCATCAGGAGAAAAAAGGTAATCACCAAAAAAGGGAAGCTCGCTTATCGCTACCTCGCGCTCCGGACACACGAGTTAATCAGGTCCACAAAAAGGGAGATGCGCCGCCGGTTACGTAGGCTGGAAGTGCACGTATAAGGTGCTTGAGGGCGCGAAGATGATAAAGAGGGTGGCAGGAGCGGTCGAACGAAGGCCCTATCTCGTTCTTCTGGCCGTGCTTGTTGTCAGCGGTTTCATGGCTTATGGGGTCACCAAACTCTCAATGACTACAGATTTCGACAAATTCCTACCAAAAGAATATCCTTCGATTAAAGCGAAGCTTGAGTTCGAGAGCGAGTTTGGCAGCGTATCGTATGCACCGATATGGATTGAGGGCGACAACGTCACACGAGCAGGGGCAATTCATACAATTCTCGAACTAGAAAATTCACTGCGAACGGATCCAGAGCTGCAAAACGCCGTCACCCAAGTGGAGGCATATACCGACTACATAATCCCGCGTATCTTGCAGGCGAGCGGTGGCGTGCTTCCCCCAGATCCTCAGCTCGAAGCTAACGTCCAATCTATGTTGGCCCAACCCGAAGTGGCTGAGAGTGTGGTGGGAAAACTCATCACCACTGATCAAAAGGCCGCTCTTGTCAACGTTTCCGTGAGTGGAGAACTTTCTAGAGACGAACGAGCGAAAGTTACGAGCGCCCTGCGTGAACACGTAGATAACTTCAATGCTGCGAACGAAAATCTGCAGGCAAGAGTAACCGGCGAAATCATTCTCCATGAGGATATCTTCGGGATGATGAACCGGGACAACAGCGTGCTGATCCCCGCCGCAATCCTGCTCGTGGCAGTCATCCTCTTCTTGGTCTTCAAACGCCCCTCCGACATCATTATCCCGCTCTTGATCGTCGGTCTCGGCTCGATGTGGGCGGTGGGGGCGATGGGTTACCTCGGACTGGAGTTCACCATGGTGCACGTTGCGCTGGTGCCCCTCCTCCTCGGCTTGGGCATAGATTACTCCGTTCACATGCTAAATCGGTACTATGAGGAACGGGGGAAGGGCCAACACGTGAAGAAGGCCGTCTTGACCTCCACCACGACGGTCGGGGTCGCGATCTCCATTGCGGCACTCACGACTATGATTGGCTTCGGCTCATTCATGACTTCCAACCTGTCGCCGATTAGAACTCTTGGAGCATTCGCCGCGTTAGGAATTTTGTTCATGTTTATTCTCGCGCTTACGTTTTTGCCCGCGGTGCTCGTAATCAGAGATAGACGAGGAGTGAAGAAGATAAGAGCAATAGTGGTAAAGCGTGGGAAAAAAGTCGATAGGGTTTTGTCGGCCGCCGCCATCGGCGCCGAGCGCCACGGAAAGCCAATTGTCTTCGTTGCCGCGCTGGTTACTGCGATATGTGCGCTTTCGGCGGTTGGGATATCGTCGACAATGTCATTCGAGACTTTTCTACCAAATGATGTTGAATCGGTAGCTACACTAAATGAAATAAGGGAACAATTCGGTGGGCAATCAACTATCTTCGTCCTCGCGGGTGGGGATGTCACGAGTCCACAGGGATTGCAGGAGATGCTCGCTCTAGAGAACTCCGTACTTTCCGATGAAAATAACTCTGGGCAAAGTCTCATCACGGGCTCTTCAAGTTTGGCCGACGTGGTCTCGCTTGCAGCGGGGGGACAAATTCCGGAAAATGAGGACATGCTTGCGGCGATCATCGAAGACATTGATCCGGCTGTGAAGGGAAGGCTCCTGAGCGACAACGGCAAGGCCGTGATTTACTTCTTCGTGGACGTGAAAACTGACAAGGAGATGGAGAAAGCAACTGAAATAGTTCGATCCCATGTAGGAGAATACACCGGCGAGACTCTAGACTTGGGCATAGACGGCGAGCCAGCCGTCGGTGGGGAATCGGTGATAATCAGCGACATTTTGGGCGGCATCACGTCGGGCATGCTGAACTCCACGGCGGTGACGGTCATTCTCTGTTTGATTGTGCTCGCCTTACTCTTCAGGTCTCCATTGCTCGGATTGATTGCGTTGTTGCCATTATTACTCACCCTAAGCTGGGAGTTCGGCACGCTGAGGGCCCTTGGATGGTCGCTCAACGTGTTGACGATGGGCATCTCCGCGCTGATCGTCGGGCTCGGGGTTGATTACGCTGTTCATGTGACTCACAGGTTTAGGGAGGAAAGACGGAAGTTGGGGCCACAACAGGCGATCCGGGCAACGGTCATGAGCGTTGGCACAGCCATGCTTGCAGCAACTGCGACGACGGTGGGCGTATTCGCGGTGCTATCACTCTCGGGGATGCCAGCCCTAGGGATGTTTGGCAAGCTGACGGCGCTTGTGATATTTTACGCGTTCGTTGCAGCGTTGGTGATTCTGCCATCGGTTCTCGTCATCCGTGCGCTCTGGAAACGGAAATAGTGGTGGGGCCGCCGGAATTTGAATCCGAGTCACCAGCACC
>CAZNRG010000050.1:0-8509 GCA_964575725.1 Hadarchaeota archaeon (SeqCode) | reverse complement strand
AAACGCCACCCGCCCGATTTCGCGCCCCTGCTCATCTCGCAGCACGACCTCCCGGCGGCGATAGTGGAACTGGTCCCGGAAAAAGAGATAATCGACTTGCTCAAGTTTGAAGGTGAGGTGCTTGGCGGGGTTGACCAGGGCATACCCGTTGCCCAAAAATTCGGTGAGACAGCTCCTGACCTTCTGTTTGTACTGTGCAAGGTCAACTCCACTTACTGCCAAGACCTCGAGGAGTTCTTCTTGCTCAAACCGCAACAGGCCGGCCAGGAGCAATACAAAGCGGATCACTCGTTCATTGCCCAGCGGAATCCGCAGGGGTTCCGTCCGTCCCGTCTGGAACACCTCTTGCAGCTCCTCGGGATGGTCCAGATAGTACCGATCCACATGGTTCCAGTGGGTCAAGAACAGATGCACCCGCCCGGACATGGTCACCTTCCGGGCTACTCGAGCCGGCAGCTGCGCTAGACCACGCAACCCACCGGCCGGAAACCCCACGATGATCAAATATTTGAGGGCGGGAAAGTCTTGACCCGCTTCCACACTCATGGTCACCACCAACCCCCGCAAGTCCCCCCATAGAAACTCCTCCAACACCTCTTCGACGTGCCTTTGGGGGATGCCCCGATAGACCACCCCGAAGTTCCGCGCCTCCAATTGTTTCGCCCGCACCAGCGTATCTATCCAGGCCTTGTTGTCTATATAGATCAGGAGTTTCCCCCGGGCGAATCCCCCTGCCAGGATCCAGTCGAGCAGGTTCTCAAAATGCGACCTTTTCAATTCCCACCGCCGTCCCCCGGGCTTGGCGAAGGGGTGGACCGTAATGGTCAGCACCCCATGCCGCGCCGCCCCCCGGACTACTGTCCCGCCAAACAAGATCCCCTCTAGCAGTTCCTCGGGATTTGCAATCGTCGCGCTCATCAAGGCGACCCGCAGCTCCCGGCCCTGCTTGGCCGCATACACCTTCAGTAACCGTACCAGGGCAATGGTCCGGGCCTGCCGCAGCGAGCCCAGGGCGTCAAACTCATCGATCACAATGAGGTCGGCCCCGAGAAGATAGTTGGCCCAGGGTTCCTCCCCGCTGCTCAACGCTGACGCCAGGGTCGCAGCCAGCATCTCCGGCGTGAAGAATAAAAGGTGATGATCTGCGCGCTCACGAATAGTTTTTCGCCTCGCCTCATAATCGTCCCCACGCCGGTAGAAGTCTACCCGCAGGGCCCCACCGGCGACCTCCTCGTTGAACCCTTGAGCTTTGGTCTTAAGACTCAACGCTAAGGCATTCGTTGGGGTTAAGAAGAAGGCATGAAAGCTCTTCCGCTCTCGTTTTTGGACCCGGACGGCCTCCTCACAGCAATATGCCAGCAGGGTCTGGGACTTCCCGGTATTTGGGCCCGCCACGACCACCACATCGCCCTCCCGGAGTGCCTGAATCAGGTCTTCCTGGACTTGTAAGGGCTTCTTATATTTCTTCGCCAGTCCTTGGCCGATGTGGGAGAATAGTTCATGGAATGTGGTTTGGGTATACTCCCCTTCAGCTCGGGGCAGCTTCACCGTCACCAGCATAGGCAGTTTGAGCATGATTTCGCCTCCAGGTAGTTATTTGGGTCAAGATTCCCTCCAGGGCCGTCTTAAACTCGGGATTACCTTGCACTAGCCGCCGCCCGAATTCCCCGAACCGCTGCTGGAACGCGGCCCACTGTTCCTCCGACATCGCTCCAAAGCACATCAGAGGGATGTAGGGTTCCTTGCCGGTGCTGAGCAGTGCTTGTTTCAAGCTCCGCACATGTTGCACGTGTGCATCCTGCAACGGGCACCACTCTCCCCCATACCAGTAGGTCCGCTCCAGTACCTGCCCGGCAAGCTTCTTCAGTTTGGCAGTTGCCTCGGGTTTGGGCGCATACCGGGGGTACATCCCCAAGTAGTAGCTTTCCGCAAAATCCTCGGGTCCCAGCTTTATTGCCTCCCGGGGCTGTGCCCCGTGCTTCGCGGCCAGCTTCCCCTCGAGAAAGGCCAGTACGACCTCTAAGCGGGCTTCCATTCGCGCCAGCTCCTCGAGGTCGAGGTGGACCGATCGGCCGGGCTTGTCCGTTGGCGTATGGAGAAACAGCGCGGCCGAGTGCCATCCGAAGCCTTCTTCCGCACTCAACTTCCGCAACTGGCTCCGCAGTTGGCGATTCACATAGTTCCGGGCAGAGTCAAACATCGTTTTAGCCGCCGCGACCCGGAGCACGATGTCCACTGTGGCTTCCGCATGTTTCCCCCAGCGCCGCCCGGCCCCGGGATAGACCACCCGCTCATCCTGGAGCACTTCGGTCAAGATATTTCGGAATAGCCCTTCAACCTCTCGATAAACCCGGCCCTCAAGCCCTCGGAGATATCCCGGGGTCACCTGCCCGCCCCACAGGCACCGTAAAATCTCAAACTCCTGATACGCGAAAATGTCTTCCAGCTCCCTCTCAAACCGGGCCGCCACTGTCTCCCACTCCGCCCCCAGCGCGCGGACCTTATCAATCGCCTCCCGCACCCGTTCGGTATGGAACCTCGCGCTGAATACCAAGGCGAGGACAAACAGGGGTAAGAGGTCCTTCTTGGCCCGCTCCCACCGCATCGCTTTGGCTAGATTCAGCTTCAGGGGGAGCTGGACGGCAGGGTCTAGGGGTTTCAAGGTGACTCGAATGCCTCGCTCCCGTAATTGCTGCGTCAGCCGCTCATCATGACAGGTGACATGCTCCACTTCTGCTAATGCATAGGTCTCGGTAATGCCGGGATATTCCACTTGCAACTGGTCAGCGGTCATGTGCCAGCGGTTCGTCGCCGCGACATAAATCTGTAGTAGCTGGAATTCTTGAGGTCGCCGGGGCGGCTCATACCCGCACAGGAGGCGGAGCTCCCGTTCGAGGGCGTCGGCCACATTCGGTGCCATCTGGAGGTCCCCGGTGGGCGATTGCCGATAGGGTGTCCCGCACCGCGGACATTCCTCGGTGCGGACGACCAAGGGCCCGCGGGGCAGGTCTTCCCCGCAGATGTAGCAGGTGAGCACCTCCACCAAGTCGTCACCTTGTGGAACAAGCTTTATGCTCACAAGGCCCGCTGGAACCTCCACCCGTTCTTTCGGCCGGAAGCGCAGACAGGCAGTCAGTTCCGGAAAGACTCGCCCCCGACGCGCTCGCGCGGCCGTGGTGCGCCGTGTCACCCCCTCCCGGGCTGCCGCAAACCACAGCTGGCACGTCCGCTCTTGGGGGGTGAAAAAGCCGCACTCTTTGCACTTGGCTTCCCCAAAGAAGGAAGGTACCTCTTGGTGTGCCACAGAGGCCCCCAGAAAGCACAACATGAGCCGGGGGCGCCCCAGCCCAACCCGCTGCATTGTCAAGGCAAACTGAGCCTGCATGGCGACTAGCTCGTCTCGATATTCGAAGTCCACCCGCTTCTTGTCTTGTTCGGTGAGCACAGTGTCATCTCGCATCGTCCCAAAGTATTTCGTGATCGCATAGTAGACACGATAGGTGGGAATTTTCTCCTTGGAAAGCTCTTTAACAAAGGTGCTATAATGGACGTTGAGTACACTAGCGAGGGCGTCCTTAGTGAGGAAATCCTCCCCCTCGCTGTCCACTCGCCCGGAGAGCCGCGCCGCCCCATAGGCCGCCAAATCGATCGGCGTCCACGGCTTTTTCTTTTTCGGGGTTTTTAGTTGTTCTCCTTCGGGCGACTTGCATAGCTCCTGTACCTGCAGCTGTTCCTGCACCTGCTCCATAGGCATCCGCGGCGGTTTGCGCGGCGTCATAGTCGTCTCTCCCCGAACCACTTGTCCCATGGTCTCAACCACCCGGGCTATGGTCTTTTGGTCAACCGCCCCCTCCGCATGAACAACTTGGCTGACGGTCTCCATGCGCCGCACATTGTATCCTCCACCGTACAAAACCAATGTTGGGGCCGGACGGGGGCGAGGCGCAAATACATCGTCTACCTGTTGCTCGGCTTCGGGAACGGCATCAGATTGCTCCCAGCTGCCTCTGTCGGCGGCGAATTCCACCAGTTTTTCCTCGAGTTCCTTCTGGAGTGGTTTCCACCCCGCTTCTCGGTGCGCTCGTTCGCTCGCCAGCCAAACCGCGAGTGCTTCGGTTACCGCAAAATCAAAATCATACGTTGCCAGATACGCCGTATTTGGGGTACAATGATACATCCCGCTCAGCTGCCACCGCTCCAAGTCCAGTAGGACCCTCTCCGGTGGGACTTCTGTGCCTTCGGTACAATACAACCGGGTGACCTGCCCGACTCCCGGGGTTCGGAGGCGGAGTTCCCGGGTTGGGGTCTCGACTACTAGGACTTCTTGCCCCCGCTCCACAAACTCCCCCTCGTTCACTAAGACCTTGATGACCCGGCCAGGTTCTAGCGCCACGATGTCTCTCGCGACCCGGGCTTCTTTTTTCGGCTCGTACCGATACCGATAACTCCGACGGTAGACTAGGTTTAGTTTTATGCCATGTTCCAGCAGCTGGAGCGTCTCCCGCTCGAGCCACGCCCGGCGCCCCTCCGTCGCCAAGAAATAGGGGAAGGACCACCGGAGCGCCCGCAGGAGGATTTTCTTGCTCCGCCACTTCCGGGTGAGCCGGAGCACGAAATTGTGCTTCCCTGCTCGGAAAGCCTGCCGAAAGAACTGCTCCACCTGCTTGGGCGATACCCTCATGGCCTCTTGCGGGAGCGGATAGGCGTCATCCAGGACAGTGGCGACCTCCAGCTCCAAAGACTCCAGCCAGCCCACGACATCGGTGACATACTTCTTCACCAGTAAATAGTGCGGAATCCGGGGCAGGGCTCTCATTTCTTTTAATCGGATCTTAATCAGGTTGATGTCAAACCAGTCCTCGGTGAAGAGGTTGGTCTCCAAGCCCAAGAAGAGGAGGCTATTGAAGGGCAGGCGGACCCGCCCCTTCTTCAATAGCACCTTCCGGAGCGTCTTCTGGCTGGTGAGAACCACCGCCGCCGCTGGCGGGGTCTCTTGCGTGGCCTTGTACTCCCAGTCGGCTTGCTTGAGGTTAAAATCCGCAAATAAGTCCCGCAGATGAATGGCCGCATTACTCAATAATGAGGGCAGCACAACCAAGCACACACCCCCGCGCTCGGCCATCCCTCGGGCTATCAGGGCTGCCGCTCGGATGAGCCGGAGCTGACTCCCACTGGCACAGACCTTCACCCGGGTTTTGTCGAAAAAAGCGGTTGCAAAGTCATAAAGCTCGGCATCCACTAAGGTATGGAATGTGTGGATGCGGAACTCGTTGGGTTTTGTACCCATACTAAACTAAGTGAATTTGCTTTTTAATCTTTATTCGCCAGTTTTCTCGGGCCGTATCCTGGCAGCCTCGCGGCGAGTTACCACCTCAATTTTTCTAATTTGGCAAATTAAACCTTTAGAGCTGGAAATTTTTTCTGTAACGTCTCAAAAAGGTTCAAACATTTAAATAGGGGATCACTCCTACTTCTATATGGGAGTATCTGAAAGATGAGTCGAACTGAATCAGGACGTTGCGTTAGAAGCAGGAGAGAGCTCCGTTCTGTTCGTGGCGTTAATAAGCATTTGTCCTTATATAAAATGTGAGGTGATTATATGCCCCGAAGACGAATGAAGTGGGAACTCTATGAGGAGTTTTTGACGCGGACTACCCAAGCGCAACCGCTCACGGCTCAGGAACTGGACTTGCGCAACTTCTTCCAACGGTACAAGGTCAAGTTTTGGGTTCATCCGATTTGGAAAGCCACCGAAGACCAGTGTTTTTATGTGTATGATTTTGCCTTCCGCTTCACGTCCTCGGGCGAGCCCCCCGCTCCAACCTCCCGGCCACTGCTAGAGCCGTTCCACTCACCCGATCCCGACTTATGGCTGCTGGAATGTTCTTACACCACCCTCAAGCCGGGACCAGCTAAGAAATCCTTGCGTAAACGGTGTCCCGTCTTTGATCGCAAATTCCGCGCGGCCAAGCGCCTAGGAGTGAATACGGTGCTGTTGCTGGAAGCCCTGCACGTCCCCCCACAGGTGCTCAGCCAATCCATGCCCACCCTGGAACACGTGGATCTCCTTTTTACGGCGGTGGAGGCGTTCAAGAGATGGGTACTCGAGCACATAGAGGGGAACGAAAAGCGAAGCAAGGAAAGACATGTACAATTAAACGGATTTCTGAAAGCCCGAGAGAACCTCGACCCCGCTCACCGGCGCTTAGATAAATCCCATCCCGATTTTAATCGCCCCGTTTCTGCCAGTGAAGAATGCAACAATGAAAGGGTGACCTAACAGATGAACGTGAAGCGAACCGAGCAGATCTGGCTTAAGCCCAGCAAAACGCTGAGGCGGTTCTGTCATCTCTCGAAGAATCTATACAACGAGGCCAACTACCTAATTAAACAAACCCTCCGAGGCCAACGTCACTGGCTGCGGTATAATACCCTGTACCATCACCTCAAAACATCGCCGAATTATCGGGCGCTCCCCGCCCAAACTGCCCAGCAAACTCTGAAACTCTTAGACCGCAGTTGGAAGGCGTTCTTTAATGCGATCAAAAAATGGAAGACGCAGCCAAAGAAGTTCAAGAAAAAACCAAATCCTCCGAGGTATAAAAAGAAAAATGGGGAGTATATCCTCGTGTTTACCAATCAGCAGATCCGTATCCAGGGCAATCGCCTGAAATTCCCCAATAAAGTCGGATTGGAGGTGATCACGCGGTTGTCTGAGGACACCAACCTCCGAGAGGCCCGGATTATTCCAAAAGGGGTAGGCTATGTTCTTGAGATTGTCTATGAAAAAGAAATTGCCCCGATAGAGGTGGATCGTAACCGCATAGCGGGCATTGATTTCGGGGTCTGCAATCTCGTCACGCTGGTCAATAACATCGGGGTGCAGCCGATTGTTATAAAGGGCGGAGTTGCCAAATCGATCAACCAGTTCTACAACAAGGAGCGGGCGCGGTTGCAGCAGATCTATGATTACCAAGACATTAAAACGGGCATGAAGCTCAAGAAATTAACTGTTAAGCGGAATCGAAAACTCCATGACTACTTTCATAAGGTCAGCCGGTTTATTTTGGACTGGTGTGTGAAACATGACGTGGGCACGCTGGTGATTGGTTACAACGCGGAGTGGAAGCAAAACGTAAACATGAAGCCAAAAACCAATCAGAATTTTGTTCAGCTCCCCTTTTTTAAACTGACTCAGCAGATCGCATACAAAGCGGGCGAAAAAGGAATCCATGTCGTGATGCAAGAAGAAAGTCACACCTCCAAGTGTAGCTTCTTAGATCAGGAACCCATCGAACACCAAAAGACGTATCTGGGGCGACGGAAGAGCCGGGGGTTATTCGAATCGGCAGAAGGCATTCTGATCAATGCTGACGTCAATGGGGCTTATAACATCCTGGAAAAAGCATTCCCGAAAGCATTCTCTGCAGACGGGATAGAGGGTGTCGGGTTACACCCAGAAAGATGGACTCTGGCAACAGGGGGCTCATCTCTCGAAAAGAACTGCTACTAGGTTGGTCGGTTCTTGTAACCTCCCTCTGGGTCTTCCAAAAGAAAACACCGAATACCGATGTCTTCGTAAGTGTGTGGTTCGGAGCGCAGTTTGAACCCTTTTTGCTTTAATTTTTCGTACCATTCGTCGATTTCACCGACTTTAGATGTAACTAGGGTAACCATTGCACTATTTTCAGGAGTCCAATTGAGATTACTGCGCGTTTCGTTAACCAATCCAATAAATGCTTCCTCGGAAACTCTGTAAATCTTTATCCAGCCTTGGTCGATCTCAAGTTCGAGTCCAAGGCAATCTTCATAGAACTTACAGGCCTTCGGCAGATCTTTATAGTAGAGAAAAGTAATCTGTGAATTAAACTTCACATGTAAGTCCTCCTGAATCGTTTTTTCAAAACAATACGATGATCGGTCCCTTTTTTTTACTTAAAGGTTTTTCGTGCACAATAATCGTTTAAATTATCATTTAAAGCGTTGTTTAGAATGAAGAACCCCAAAAGTTAAAGGCTTTTAGTATAACCAATCCCTGATTTTATCCACGGGATGAGGTTGAGTGCAAAGGATGAAGATGATGGCAAAGGGACCGCGTGAACTTATAGCGGAAGTGCTGGATCAGGACTTATGCACGGGTTGTGGGTTGTGCGTGTCTCTATGTCCGAATATCATTGCCGTCAGAGAACGTGTGGCGGTGATTCGTGACTGCGGCCTCTCGGAGGGGCTGTGTTATGTGGTGTGCCCGAGAACAGCGACGGATATGGCGGCGCTGGAGAGACAGTTGTTCGGGGAGGAGGTACGGGACACTATACTTGGGCATTACAGCAAAATTGCGATGTCTCAAGCGACAAACAATGCGGTACTTGACGTAGGACAGTATGGTGGAACAGTCACAGCGTTAGCGATGTTGGCACTGGAGTTAGGAATAGTTGACGGGGTGCTATTAACTCTAAAAGTGGAGAATGGGCAGTATGCAGCTCGATATGTCCTTGCACGTTCGGCAGAG
>CAZNRG010000049.1:0-8743 GCA_964575725.1 Hadarchaeota archaeon (SeqCode) | reverse complement strand
CTCTGTGCGCGGGAACTGGAGCTGGCGTCCTGACGGGCATCATCCCAGGCATAGGGCCTTCTCAGGGGACAGTGCTAGCCCAGCTAGTGACCCGCTCGAGCGGCACGCGTGATTTCCTCGTGGGGGTGAGCGGGGTGAACACGGCGAAGGCGCTTTTCTCTTTCGTGGCACTCTACGCGATCGCCCGCCCGCGGAGCGGAGCGGCCGTGGCTGTCGATCAGCTCGTGGATAAGGTGGGGCTGAACGAGCTACTATTTCTAATCGGGGTGGCACTCGTTGCAGGCGGAATCGCAGCGGTGCTCCATCTAAAGCTCGGCAGGTTCGCGGCCCGCCGCATCCAGCACTTGCCCTATCGGGCGATGTGCTTTACGGTGATAGCGGGCATGGTGGGGATGACGTTTTGGTACGCTGGCTTGATGGGTCTGCTCATTTTAACAACAGCAACCGCAATAGGGGTGCTCCCGGCTGTGGCCAAGGTCAAGCGCACCCACTGCATGGGAGTGATAATGGTTCCGTGTATTTTGTACTTTGCTGGGGCGAAAGGTGGGGTGCTAGCAGCGCTCGGGCTTTAGCTACAATCCTTTCTTTGCGGCTCTGTAAAGCATGAACGCCGGAACTAGGATTAGGATTATCCCAAGGACACCAAACAAGGACCTACTCACGATATCTATTGTTCTGATTACAGCTTGATAGATCGTCACCGCCCCCAGCACCAGCAGGACTGGCATGAGGGTAATGGTCTGAGTCGCCCGAAGCCTGCGCTGGAGGTAGTCACCGATGAGGAAGAAATAAGCCAAGGTTAGGACGGCACCGACCACCACGAGCGTCGCGTCGATGGCGATTCCATAAATAAACCTCGACCCCTCGAGCAACGCAAATAAGCCAACGACGAGCACGATGAATGCCGCATAAGCCTTTTGCTTACTCATTCAACCCCCCAAACACTATCGTTGGGATTAAACTATTTAAAGGAGATAGCTTTTTGATGCTCATGCGCGTAGTTGCCCTATGTTCAGGGGGAAAGGACTCCTCGTTCGCCCTGTGGCTGGCGATGCGGGAGGGGCATGAGGTAGCCCAGGTGGTTGCAATGATCCCACGCCGGGAGGACTCCTGGATGTTCCACTATCCAGATATCAAGCTCATCGATCTTTTTGCTGAATGCGCCGGGTTACCACTGACAAAGGCTGAAACCAGCGGAGAGCGCGAGCGGGAACTGGCGGACCTCAAGCGCGTTTTGGAGGGGCTCGATGCCGAGGGTGTGGTCAGCGGGGCGATAGCTTCCAAATACCAGAAGAGCCGCATCGACGGGATTTGCGATGAGCTTGGTTTGAAATCGATTACGCCGCTTTGGGGGAAAGACCCAGTGGAGCTGCTCAGGGAAATGCTCGAGGCTGGCTTTAAAATAATCGTCACGAGCGCCGCTGCCCAAGGATTCGACTCAAGCTGGCTCGGGAGAGAACTCGATGAAAAAGCGTTGGGGGACCTAGTTGAACTTAACAAAAAATATGGGGTCAACCCTGCGGGGGAGGGTGGAGAATTCGAGACGCTGGTGCTCGACGCGCCCTACTTCAAAAATAAAATCGAGGTTGTGGAGGCGGAGCGTATCTGGCGCGGCACGAGCGGCTATTATCTAATCAAGCGAGCAAAAGTCGTGGGGAAGTGATTGGGTGGCGACCGCTCTCGTCTACTCGGAAAAGTACCTGCGGCACAAGCTAGGCGGGGGGCACCCCGAGCGTCCCGAGCGCCTGAAAGCGATCGTGGATGCACTGAAGCGGGCGAAACTCTGGGGAACGTCGAGTGTAAAGGTGATCGAGCCCAAGCCAGCTGAGCGTGAGGATATCGAGCTCGCCCACGATGCCGAGCACATCGCACTCGTCGAAAGGTTGAGCAAATTTGAGAGGCCGCTTGATGGCGACACCCCCGTGCGCAAGAACACCTTCGAGCTCGCGCTGCTTGCTGCGGGCGGGACGATCGACGCCGGGCGTGCGGTGCTATCGGGCGAGGCCTCGAACGCTTTTGCGCTGATTCGTCCTCCAGGGCACCACGCCTCCCGAGCGCGGGGAGGTGGCTTCTGCTACTTCAATAACCTCGCAGTGATGATTGAGCGCCTGAAGCGGGAGTTCAAGTTGAGACGAATATTCGTTCTTGACTTCGACGCCCACCACGGAAATGGGACGCAGGACATCTTTTACGAAGATCCGAGTGTGCTTTACATGTCGTTGCACCAGGACCCGCTTACGCTCTACCCGGGGACGGGATTCGTCGACGAGGTGGGCTCGGGCGAGGGGGAGGGGTATACCGTCAACGTGCCCATGCCGCCCGGGAGCGGGGACGCCGAGTACGCGGGAGTTATGGGGGAAATTTTTGTGCCGCTGAGCGATCAGTTCAAGCCCGAGCTATTCACAGTTTCTGCTGGGTTCGACGCATATGCGGAAGACCCGCTTACACAGCTGCGGCTATCGACACTCGCTTATGGGTGGCTCACACGTTTCGTCGTCGAGCAAGCTGAGAGGATGTGCGGGGGGCGGGTAGTATTTGTGCTTGAAGGTGGCTACCTGCTCGATGCTTTGGCGGATGGCGTGGTGAATGTAATGAAAACCCTGGCTGGCGAGAAACTTCCGATGCCTGTCGAATCTCGCCACCACCGTGTGATAGATGAACTCAAGCAGATGCTCGCGAGCTATTGGAAACTGTGAGTTCACACGTATGCTTCACATGTGTACATAGTCAGACGCTAGCTCAGCTTATAGGCGAGTAAACGGGGAATCGTCCTCCCTTATGTTTCTTTGCCAGCGCCCGATAGATCTTCCCGGTGAACCGAATCTTCTTTATCAATTTTTTGTCTCGTTTGACAACCTTTGCAGGCGCCCCCAGCACCAAGCTGTTTTCTGGTATGTCCATTCCGGCCGTCACCAACGCATTTGCGCCCACAATTGACCCCCGTCGAACTCTCGCTCCATTTAACACCGTCGCATGCGCCCCTATCAAACAGTCGTCATCGATAATCGCTCCGTGAATCACCGCCCCATGCCCGATTGAGACATTCTTTCCTATCTCCACAGGATAATCCCTATCCGTATGGATCACGCAGCAATCCTGAATGTTGCTCCCATCCCCGATTTTAATTGGATTTTGATCGCCCCGTATCACAGCATTCGGCCATATCCCGCAGTCTTTACCGATACTTACATCTCCGACTACCACGGCGCTTGGGGCCACAAAACACGACTCGTATATTTTCAATTTCATTTTTCCCAACCCCTTGTAAGAACTCGTCATCTTACTTAACATTCCTCTTATAACATTTTCTAACGCTAACCTTTAACGTTCGTGTGAGCAAAAACTTTTGGTGAGCCCATGGAGAAAATCTATCAAGCGGTTCTCAAGCGCGTCAAGCCCACCCCCACCGAGCGGAAGCGCCTCAAGCGGGTAACGGCTGAGCTCATCGCCCGAACTAAGGCAGCCTGCGCGAAGCGGGGCGTAGAAGCGAAAGTCATGTTGGTCGGCTCGGCTGCGCGTGATACTTGGCTTCGCTTGGAGCGCGACATCGATATCTTCATCCTGTTGCCCGAGGGGCTTCCACGGGCTGAACTCGAGCGCCAGGGACTAGCGGTGGCGCGGGAGGTAGCTGGCGCGCGCGGCAAGGAGCGCTTTGCCGAGCACCACTACGTGACGATGCGATTCAAGGGCTTCGATGTCGACCTCGTCCCCTGCTACGATGTCGCGAAGCCTAGCAAGATCAAGAGCGCAGTCGATCGCTCGCCCCACCACCAGCGCTACGTGAGCAAGCGTCTCACGCCCGGGCTTGTGGATGAGGTGCTCCTCCTGAAAAAGTTTATGGATGGCATTGGGGTTTACGGCGCCGAACTCAAGGTGCAGGGCTTTTCGGGCTACCTCTGTGAGCTGCTGACGCTTCACTACGGCTCGTTCGAGAAATTGGTGGGGGCAGCGGGCGGGTGGCAGCCGGGCGTCATCATAGACCTCGAGCGGAGCTATGCTGACGAGGCAGAACCACGGGCGCTCTTCGAAGGGCAACCTCTCATCGTCATAGATCCAGTCGATGCAAGCCGGAACGTGGGCGCCGCGGTCTCTATGCAGAACTTTGCCACCTTCATTCGCGCTTGTCAGGATTTCGCGCGTGGACCGAGTGAACGATTTTTCTTCCCAAAGCCCGTGCGAAGGCTGAGCGCGCGAGAGATCCAGGCGGTGTTGGAGCGTAGGGGGACAGTGCTGTTTTGCGTCACCTTCTCCCCGCCGGATGTCGTCCCAGACGTGCTTTACCCCCAGCTCCGGAAGGCCGAGCGGGCTCTTGTGGCGCGGCTGGCGCGGGCCGGGTTCGAGGTCATGCGGAGCGAAGTGTGGTCCAATTCTCGGGCCCTCATCCTGCTCGAGCTGGCGGCGGCAAAGCTCCCCAGGGTCCGCACCCACGTTGGGCCCCCAGTTTCGATCGAGGTTGGGGATTTTATCCGAACCCACCTGAAATCGAAGCAAAAGTTTGCCGGCCCGTTCACCGATGCCGCAGGGAAACTGGTTTTCGAGATCGAGCGTGAGCAAACGAGCGCGCGAGAAGTACTCGAGCAGGCGTTGGATGAAGGTGCTACACTAGGCAGACATGTAGGTGAAGCAATCGCGAGGAGACATCGGATTCACAAGGGGAAGGAGATTGTCAAGCTCTGCAGGGGTGCGAGGACCCGCGAGTTCATCTCCGAGTACCTCACGCGTTGCCTGCCTTGGTACCGCTAGCCGAGCTTGATCTGCGCCAGGGTGCTATAGATTGGCCCCTTGGGGGTTAGTGTGCTTTGCTTCAGTTCAACCGCTTGAGCGCGCGTCACGCCGAACTCAGCGTCAGCCATCTCCTTGACAAACGTCGCGAGCCGCTCTTTTTGCTTTGCCGTCTTGACTCGCGCAATCGTCAGGTGGGGCACGAAATCTCGCTCGGAACGGAACCCGAGCGGCCCCAGCTCGTGCTCGATTTTCTGCTGGAGGCCGATAACCTCATCACGTCCTTCTGCCACTCCCGCCCACACGACCCGGATATAGCGCAGGTTCGGGAATACACCAATCCCTCTCACATCGATGTTAAATTGTGCCGTTCCCGCAACGGCTTTGCCTAGGGCATCGGCAATCGTACTGATTTTATCCTCCGGCACCTCTCCCAAGAACTTCATCGTCACGTGGATGTTGGGTGGTTCGACGAGTTTGAGCTGTGGCCCCGTCGCCGCCAACTGCTCCTGCACGGCAACAAGTTTCTGTCTCACAGCTTCGTCAATGTCTATCCCAACAAATGCTCGCACCATTTAGACACCTAACACGTGGTATGAAAAGCGCCAGCAACTCTGTGCTTGGCCTTGGCTACCTCGTTGTATCGTTTGAGGGCGTTGGGGGTGACCTCGCTGATTATCTTTATCCCCCGCCTGCCAGCTTCCCTTACGGCGCCCTCATCAATTTGAACGCAACCCGATTGTCCCGTGCCAACAACCACGACTTCGGGCTTTCCCTTGAGCAGGAGGTCGAGTTCATCCAGCGTGAATTCATGATCTCGATCTCGTCGCCTGATTGAGCCATCGGCGAAGACCCAAACATCGTGGGGGTAGTGCTTGCCGTCCACGGTGATGCTTCCGAAACTCGTTCCATCTATGCGGACCATCCAACCGCCCTCATGACTTTTGGGTTTCAAATTTAACAACCTTTGGCAGGTCGCGAACACTCTCGATGATCACGTCTGGGCCGTACTTTTCCAGGAGCTCCCGCCGCATTAGGCCCGTCAGCACTGCGACCGTCTTCGCCCCGAGCTTCTTACCGTCTTTCACGTCGTTCCAGTAGTCCCCCACGACCACGCAGTCCCGCGGGTCGACCCCCAGCCTCCCTGCCGCCAGCTTGAAGATTTCGATCTTGGAGAAGTGGTCCCCCCGCTCCAGGTCACCCACAACATCGTGGGAAGTGGCGACCGTGTTCACGAATTTATTTAGCCCGAACCCCGCCAGCTCCATCCTCAGTTTGTTCGTGGGGACGATGCAGCTCGTGATGACTGCGATCGGGACGCCTGCTCGGTGCAGCTGTTCGAGCACTTCCTTCACACCCGGGATGAGCTTGCTGCCGGGGTCGCCATCACGGTACCTGCGAAGGAACTCGAGCCAGAACTCGTGCAAGTGCTCTTTCCGACTCTTGGTCGAGGGAGGGGCGACCACATCGTCGAGTGTGTCGGCGACGTAGCACCCGAAGAAATCTTGCCAGGGGAGGGGCTTGTCGCCGCGCTCCTCCAGCAGCTCGTTAAACACGTCAAAAAATCGCCTGAGCGTGTCGACCAGCGTGGAGTCGAGATCGAAAATAGCTGCCTTAGCTGTTATCATGGTTACTACCTCAGTCTTATCCGTCTGGTTTTACACCCCGCCGAGCATAATAGACTTGCGTTCCGCCTTCAATTGCTTCACGGCATCGTATGAAACCCGGACGCACCCGATGGGGTCCTCGGGGCCGTGGTTATCGCTGCCGCCAGTCACTATCAGCCCATATTCTTGAGCCAACTCTACATAGTGCTTGCTAGTGGCTTGGTCGTGCCTGCTGTGATAAGCCTCTATTCCCCTGAGGCCAATTTTAACCAGATCCGGCAAACTGTTGTCCACCTTCGAGAAAACGGGGTGTGCGAGGACCGGAATCCCCCTGAGTCTTCGTATCAACTTTATTGCCTCGTCCATCCTCATCTCGTATTTCCCCACGTATGCAGGACAACCATAACGAAGGTACCGCTCGAACGCCTCATCCGTGGTTTTAACATATCCGTGCCTTAACATCACGCGGGCTAGGTGGGGGCGCCCAATGGAGCCCCCCTTTGCTTCCGCGAGGACCTCATCGAACGAGATGTTTATGTCGAGGTTCTGGAGTTTCCCGACCATGACTTCTGCACGCCACAGTCTGACCTTTTGAATTGTGTCCAAGAGTGCCTGAAACCGCCCGTCGGTCCAGTCTAAAAAATAACCCAAAATGTGGACCTCAGTTTCTCCGTGCTCAGAGCTCAGCTCGATTCCCGGAATTACCTCCACGCCGTATTTCTCATTCACCTCGAACGCCGCCCCGATGCCATCAACCGAGTCGTGGTCGGCAATACCGACGGCGGCTAACCCGGCCTCCTTCGCCAGTCGGAGCACCTCCTCCGCCGAGTAAATGCTGTCGGAGGCATTCGTGTGAATATGCAGATCGACGAATTTCTGAGCCATTCCACCAACCATTTTCACCAAGCTCAGCAAGCTCATAAAAGTTCGCGCGTGAGTATAAAAGGGAAGAAAATGAAGGCGGTCTGTTTGCTTTCCGGTGGGCCCGACAGCGCCACGGCAGCTGCAGTAGCGAAGCGCGAGGGTTACGATTTATATTGTATCTCATTCAACTACGGGCAAATTGCAACCAAGGAGATCAAAAGCGCCCAAAAAATTGCGGAGGTGCTGAGTACAAAAGAACATCATGTCATCGATATCTCTTTTTTGAAGGAGCTTTACGGCCCCGACGTCACCGCGCTTCTCGATGAGCGCATGCCCATGCCCGAAAAATTTGAGCAAAGTGTAATCGTGCCGTTTAGGAACGGGATTTTGCTCTCCATCGCCGCGGGCTATGCAGCGACGATCGGGGCGGAAGTGATTTTTTACGGTGCGCAAGGTGATGACGCGCGATTTTACCCGGACTGCAAGCAAGATTTTGTTTCCGCCATCTCGCGGGCGATATCGCTCGGCACCGAATCCAAGCTCACCGTAAAAAACCCGCTGGCAGACAAGACAAAGGCCGAGGTGATAAAGTTGGCGGTTGAGCTCGGAGTTCCCCTTGAGCTGACGTGGAGCTGCTACTTGAACCGCGAGGTACACTGTGGGCGCTGTGAGTCATGTCGGAGCCGAAGGCGCGCATTCGAGAAGGCCGGCATCAAAGACCCGACAATCTACGCGAAGCCATCCGCATGATCATTTGGCAATCATCCGTGCCGCGATCGACAGGACTATCCCCAGGGTCCCGGTACCTACCCCTAAAGCGAGCGTCAAACTTCCCTGCTGAATCCACGGCGGTATTATCGCGAGGAGCAGTCCGAGGAGTCCCATCCCGGTGCCAAGCAATATGAACAGCTTGCCGATAGAAGTGCTTCCCGCACCGACCAAGAAGCCGCCGCAGATCACTGCCACACCACCGAGCGACGCGATGAAAATCAGCACTTGGAATAGGAGGATGAGCGCCCAGTGTCCCCCGAGGAACGCAAGGACGAAATTTCTGATTATCTGCCATGTCGCGAGGCCCGTAATACCGGCGCCCAGCAACAAACACCCGGATAAAATGGCCAGATACATCGCTGCGGTGTTGCGCATGGGGCTCACGCGGATCAGACTATCTTCTGGGTCGACCTAGATTTCGCGATGATTTTGCCGCCCTTAATCACCCATCGGCGGTCGGGCTGCCTCCGGATAGCATCCTTCGCTGAAACCGCGTCGATCACCACGAGGTCTGCACGCTTACCAACTGCGCCGTAATCGTCGAGCGCCCCGAGCGTGCGTGCGGCGTTGTAGGTCATCATGCGGAAAACCATCTCGATCTCATTCTGCGTGCTAAGGTGCGCGGCGTGGGCGGTGATGTTCGCGACCTCTAGCATGTCCGCTTTTCCAAATGGGTAGAAGGCGTCGTTCACACAGTCCTGGCCGAAGGTCACGTTGACTCCAGCCGCGAGCAGCTCCTTAACTCGCGTGATGCCCCGACGCACTGGTTGTTTGTCCCC
>CAZNRG010000048.1:0-8800 GCA_964575725.1 Hadarchaeota archaeon (SeqCode) | reverse complement strand
GAACGATGGAGGTATAACAGATGGAATATGTCTACGCCTCGCTCGTGCTGCATGCCGCCGGAAAGAAGGTAGACGAGGCAGGGCTAGCGAACATCCTCAAGGCAGCGGGGGCGCAGGTGGACGAGGCCCGAGTAAAAGCGATGGTCGCAGCGCTCGAGGGAGTGAACATCGACGAGGCTATCAAGGGCGCGGCTGTTCCTGTAGCGGCTGCCCCAGCGGCTGCGGCTGCTCCGGCGAAGGCCGAGGAAAAGAAGGAAGAGAAGAAGGTCGAAGAGGAGAAGGAAGAGGAAGCCTTGGCCGGGCTTGGCGCACTGTTCGGCTAGAGCGGGCCCAGCCTTCAGTTATTTTCCTGAGCGAGAATCGTGCAACTCTGACCAGCGAAACTTTTAACCTTCGCCCCGATATCTGCTTGACGGGGCGAGCGTGTGAAGAACATCTATAAAGCAGCCCTCTTCAAGCGGGGGGGCTTCGAGCGCAGGCAATGCCAAAGCTGCGGACGCACTTTCTGGACGCCCGAGTCTGGACGAAAGACCTGCGGCGACACGCCCTGCGATGAGTATGCGTTCATAGGAAACCCTCCGACCAAGCGAAAATACTCGCTAGCTCAGATGGAGCGCGCTTTCTTAAAGTTCTTCGGGAAACGTGGGCACAAGGTCGTCAAGCGCTACCCAGTCGTCGCCCGGTGGCGTGATGACATCTTCCTCACGATAGCCTCGATAGCCGATTTCCAGCCTTGGGTGACGAGCGGTTTGGTTCCGCCCCCTGCAAACCCGCTGGTCGTGAGCCAGCCCAGCATCCGCCTGAAAGACATCGACAACGTCGGGCGCTCGGGACGGCACTTCACTCTCTTCTTCATGGGGGGCCACCACGCCTTCAACTCACGCCGACAACGCATTTACTGGAATGACGAAACCGTGGCCCTCTGCCATGAGTTCTTAACGAATGAGCTGGGGATCGCGCCCGATGAAATTTCTTACATCCAAGATTTCTGGGAGGGCGGGGGCAACGCGGGTGAGGACTTTGAGGTAAACGTGCGCGGGCTCGAACTCGCTACACTCGTGTTTATGCAATACGCCAGCGAAAACGGCAAATACGCTCCACTCCCCTTGAAGATTGTCGACACGGGCTATGGCTTGGAGCGCCTCGCTTGGATTTCACAGGGTACGGCATCAAGCTATGAAGCGATTTTTGGTCCGGTAGTCGGGCAACTGCGCAAGCTCGCTGGCATTCGTATGCCTCCTGCTGATGTGCTTGAACAGAACTCAAAACTCGCCGGGCTCATGGACATCGAGACGGGACGAGACCTGCTCACGCTGCGGAAGAAGGTCGCCTCCCGCACTGGCCTGAGCGTGGAGGAACTTGATAAACTCCTAACGCCGCTCGAAGCTGTTTACGCCATCGCCGACCACCTCCGATGCCTAGCGTTCATGTTTGGGGACGGGATAACCCCGAGCAACGTCAAGGAGGGCTACCTCGCGCGCGTAGTGCTCCGGCGTACCCTGCGTTTGCTCCGGGAGCTGGGACTCAGGAAACCTCTCGCGGAGCTCATGGCGCTCGAACTCAAGCAGGCGGGGGCACAGTTCCCAGAGCTAAAGGAACGCGAAAACTACATTCTCGAGGTAGTAGGACTCGAGGAACGGCGATACCAGAATGCAATCTCGCGCGGGAGCAAGCTAGTCGAGCGAACTGCGAGCGAGTTCCGCGCAGAGGGCAAACCCCTTTCCCCAGAGAAACTCATCGAACTCTACGACTCCCACGGCCTTCCTCCGGAAATCGTGAAGGAGGTTGCTGGCAAGGCGGGTGTTACGGTTGAGGTTCCCGAAGATTTCTACATCCGGGTCGCGAAAATGCACGGGCGAGCTCGACACGTGCCAGCGGCTGCGGCACCAGTCCCCAAGGAGAAACTCCGCCGCCTCCCCCCGACGAAAGCCCTTTATTACAAGGACCCGTACGCCCAAGATTTCGAGGCGAGGGTGTTGCAACCCATAGGTGGGTACGTCGTGCTCGACCGGACCTCATTTTACCCAGAAGGTGGTGGGCAGCCGAGCGATATCGGCACGCTCGAGGGTAGGGGAGTTAAAAGTGAAGTCCTTGACGTCCAGAAGGCTGGCGATATCATCCTCCACCGCGTGAAGCCTAACCCCTTCAAAGCTGGGCAACACGTGCGGGGGAAGATCGACTGGGCGCGCCGCAGCTCTCTGATGCGCCACCACACGGGGACCCACATCCTGCTTGGGGCCGCCCGACGCGTGCTGGGCGACCACGTCTGGCAGCATGGGGTACAGAAGGGGGTCGAGCGCACACGCTTAGACCTATCGCACTTCAAGCGCATCGAACCCAAGGAGCTGCGGGAGATCGAGCGCCTGGCCAACGAGATCGTGATGGAGAACCGCACCGTTGATACGAGTTGGATGGATCGAAACGAAGCGGAACGAAGATATGGCTTCGACCTTTACCAGGGGGGCATCGTGCCTGGCAAAAAAGTTCGGGTGGTGGAAGTAAAGGGATGGAACGCCCAGGCCTGCGCTGGAACCCATTTTTCGCGCACGGGTGAGGTTGGGTTCATCAAGATCACGCGGACCGAGCGGATCCAAGATGGCGTCGAGCGGGTCGAGTTTGCTGCTGGAGAGGCCGCACTGAAGTTCGCGCAGGCGCAGGGGCGGCAACTCGTCAAGGCAGCTGATGTCCTACGCACCACGCCAGAGCGGGTGGCCGCGGCTACCCAGCAGCTCTTCGACGAATGGAAGGCCGCGCAGAAGGAGCTCGACCGACTGCGCGGGCGGCTGGCCGAACTCCGCCTCATCGAACTGCGGTCGAAAGTCAGGCGGGCGGGGAAGGTGCGAGCGATATGCGAGGAAATCGAGGGCGCCAGCGTGGATGAGCTGATCAAAATTGCGGGCGCCCTGACGAGGGGAGATAAGGGGCTGGTCGTCGTGCTTGGGGCGCGCGATGCCATGGCCAAGCTGGTGGCGATGGGGGGGAAGGAAGCTCTCCAGACAGGCGTGGACTGTGGCACGATAGCTGCCGAGGCCGCAAAAGTACTGGGTGGTGGAGGCGGTGGAAAGCCGGAGCTAGGCCAAGGGGGCGGCCCGAAAATAGATTATTTGGTTGCTGCGC
The DNA here is from genome assembly GCA_964575725.1 of Hadarchaeota archaeon (SeqCode). GTDB lineage: Archaea > Hadarchaeota > Hadarchaeia > Hadarchaeales > Hadarchaeaceae > DG-33. Next base: position 5,683 of record CAZNRG010000048.1, on the reverse strand, counting down.
TCAGGAAAGCACTTGAAACGTGCAAAAAACAACAAACCTAAGGGAATTTGAATGGTGAACTTTCAGGAGCTAGATGCCAAGTGGCAACAGGCTTGGCGCGAATCCAAACTTTTTGAGGCTGAACCCAACAAACGGCCAAAGTTCTACCTCACCGTCGCCTACCCCTACGTCTCGGGCCCTATGCATGTTGGCCATGGGCGCACCTACACCGTGCCCGATGTGATTGCGCGATACAAGCGGATGGGGGGGTTCAACGTCCTATTTCCCATGGCCTACCACTTCACTGGAACTCCAATCGTTGGTGCAGCCAAGCGAGTCGCCCGTCGGGAGCCGGGATTCATAAAGGTGCTCACCGAGCGCTACGGCGTCGCGAAATCGGAACTGCCAGAGTTCGAGAACCCCCATCACTTCGCCATCCACTTCGCACGAGAGAGCGAGCTCAGTTACCGAAAGGGGATGGAGTGGCTCGGGTACTCTATCGATTGGCGACGCGAGTTCACCACCGTCGACCCACACTACAACAAATTCATCACTTGGCAGTACCACAAGCTCTACGACGCGGGGCTCATCGTCAAGGGAAAACACCCTGTGAAGTGGTGCCCTGGGTGCGGGAACCCGGTGACCGACCACGACCTGCTCGAGGGCGAGGGCGTCGGGATAGTTGAATTCACCCTGTTGAAATATCGGGCCGGGGAGTACGTATTCCCCGCCGCCACGCTTCGCCCGGAAACTGTCTTTGGAGTCACGAACCTCTGGCTGAATCCCAACGTGAAGTACGTCAGCATCGAGGTGAACGGCGAACGATGGGTCGTCAGCGAGCAGGCTGTCGAGAAGCTGCGCGAGCAGGGGTATCAGATCGGAGAGATTTCATCGTTTAAAATAAATTTCGGTAGAAAGGTCGAGGTTCCGCTCACCCATAAACGGGTCCCCATTCTGCCTGCTAAATTTGCCGACCCGGATAACGCCACAGGGGTGGTTGGGTCGGTCCCCTCACACGCTCCCTACGACCACGTCGCCCTGCTTGAGCTTCAGCAACGCCCGGATGCGCTCAGGGCTTATGGGGCAAACCCTCGAGACGTGGAAGGACTAAAGCCCATTTCGCTAATTGAGGTCGATGGATTCGGAGAATCTCCAGCGATAGATGTCGTCAATCGAATGGGGATTAAAAACCAGACCGACTCCAGATTGGAAGAGGCCACCGCCGAGGTCTACCGGAACGAGTTCGCGAAGGGCCGAATGCGCGAATGGGTACCGAAATACGCGGGTATGCCAGTTTCACGAGCCAAGCTCGCCGTGCGTGATGACATGCTGGCGAACAACGAGGCCGCCACGATGCACGAGTTCTCGGCTAAACCAGTCACCTGCAGGTGCAACACACCTGTGACGATAAAAATGGTCGAGGACCAGTGGTTCCTGAACTACGCCGATGAGGGCTGGAAGGAAAAAGCGCGGGCCTGCCTCGCGCGGATGGACTTGGTGCCTCCCGAGACCCGCGGCCAGTTCGAGCACACCATCGAGTGGCTCCACGAATGGCCGTGCACCCGCAGCATAGGGATGGGAACGCCCACACCCTGGGACCCTAAGTGGATAATCGAATCCCTCAGCGACTCGACGATTTACATGGCCTACTACACCATCGCCCACATCCTGAAGACCATCGATCCCGCGAAGCTCACCGACGAGGTCTTTGACTACGTCTTTTACGGAAAGGGCGATGCTGATTCGATCTCCCGTTCCACAGATATCGATCGACAGGCCCTCGAGCAGATGCACCGAGAGTTTGAGTACTGGTACCCGCTCGACTACCGAATGTCGGCGAACGAGCTGATCCCCAACCACCTCACCTTCCACATCTTTCATCACGCCCAGCTCTTCCCCGAGCGCTGCCCCCGGGGAATCGTGAGCTTCGGGATGGCGGTGCTCGGGGGGGAGAAGATGTCCTCGTCGAAGGGAAACATCATCGCAATCAACGAGGCCGTTCGGGAATACGGTGCGGATACAGTGCGACTCTACCTGATGTCGGTTGCGGAGCCCTGGCAGGATCTCGATTGGCAGACCAGCGAGGTCGAGGCGATGCGGAGGAACTTGGAGCGATTCTATTCATTGGTCGAAGAAATCATAGCGCTGCCCGAGACGAAACGTCCGAGCTTTGCCCAGCCCGAGCGATGGATGCTCAGCCGGCTTCAGGAACACGTCCGAGCGACGACCGAAGCGCTCGAATCGTTCGAGACGCGCAAAGCCGTGCAAAACGCTTTCTTCTCCCTTATGCAAGACCTGCGGTGGTACATGAAGCGAGCACAGCAACCCAAGGCACGTGCCCAAATGCTGAAGCGGGCGCTCGATGTCTGGCTCCGCCTGCTGGCCCCGTTCACGCCCCACGCCTGCGAGGAGCTCTGGGAGCGCATGGGCAAAAGCGGCTTCATCTCAGCTGCACCCTGGCCGAAGGTGGAGGGGGGGCTCATCGACGAGGGGGCCGAGCTGGCGGAGAGCTACCTCGAACGCATGCTCGAAGACGTGAAAAAGATCCTTCGTGTGGTGAAAGTTGAAAAACCTAAGCGAGCCTGCCTTTACGTTGCGCAGGACTGGAAGTGGCGGGCCTACCGCATCGCCATGGAGCACGTGCGAGCTGGGCGGGTCGATTTCGGGAAGCTGCTCCGAGAGGTCGAGACGCAACTCGGGCTCAGGCTACACAGGGCCGACCTTTCAAAGTTCCTCCAACAGGCGGTGACTGAGGTGCGGGGGATGCCCGAAGAGCGGTTCGAGACCCTCGCAGCGACCAAGGTGGATGAGCTGCAAATCCTTTCGGATGCCGCTGACTTCATCCGGGAGCAGCTCGGGGTGCAGCAGGTCCAAGTGTTCAAGGCTGACGACCCAGCGCGCTACGACCCTCAAAACCGCGCCCTGCTCGCGGTGCCGCTCAGACCTGCAATATTTGTTGAGTGATGATTTCCTTGCCCAAGCTTAAGGACGCCGTCCGCGACCTGCGCTACCTGCTCGACCAAGGCTACCCGCGCGACTCGGCAGTCAACTTCGTCTCCAATCATTACCGCTTCCCCCTTCACCAACGACACCTTCTAGCACGGTGCGTGTTTTCCAAGCACGAGGTGGCCAAACATCGCCGAAAGGCTGCCAGAGCAAGTGCTGTGCGGGGCAAGCGGTTGGGCGTGGACGGCTACAACGTGTTGATAACCTTGGAAAGCCTCCTGACGGGAAAGCAAATCATCCGATGCGACGACGGCTACATCCGGGACCTGCGGGCGATCTTCGGCAAATATCGCGCCACCCCAGCAACCACCCGGGCCCTTTCGGCGCTAGTTCGGACGATCGCGAGAGCTAAACCAAAAACGGTTGTCGTGTTTTTCGACAAGCAGGTGAGCCGGAGCGGGGAGCTCGCGGCGGAGGTCAGGCGGCAACTCAAACGGGCGAGGTTGAAGGGGGAAGCGAGCGCTGTCGGTGGGGTTGACATGAAGCTCCGGGCCTTCGATGTAGTTGCTAGCAGCGACCGCGCGGTGATAGAGCGGACCAAGGCGGTCTGGGACATTCCCGCTGAACTCTTAAAACGAAAAACGCCAAAACTCTTGAACCTAACGACATGGCAATAAGCAAGCTATTTCTTGAGGAGCTGCCCCAGTTTCTTGAAGTCCGCCTGCAGCCTTTGCTTTGCCTCGGCCCCGTAGAGCGCGGCGGCGGGGTGGTAGGTCAGGAAGAGCTTGAAGTCGGTGCCGGCGTAGGTGCAGTCAAGCAGTTTGCCGTGCTCCCTACCCATCGTCACATATCTGCCGAGCAAGGCGCGGGCGGATATCCGGCCCAGCGTCACCACGAGCTTCGGCTTTATCATCGCGATTTGCTTCTGAAGGTAGTTGGAGGTGCATGTCTCGATCTCATCGTCGGCGGGGTCGCGGTTCTCCGGAGGGCGGCACTTGACCACATTCGTTATGAAAACTTCCTCGCGCCGAAGCCCTGCAATTTGAAGGAGCTCGTTCAAAAATTTCCCAGCACTCCCCACGAAGGGTTTTCCTTGGATGGACTCGTTGTATCCTGGAGCCTCACCGCAAAATATTATTTTAGCGTCAAGAGGTCCCTCCCCCGGGACGGCATTTTTGCGTGAGCGATGGAGCCTGCAGAGGGTACAAACCCTTATTCTTCTCTCGAGGTTTTTCGTGGCAATCCCCACCCCGCGCGCTCGACCAGCGACTTGATCCTCTCGTGGACGCGCTTTAGCACCACGATGTCCTCCTTACAGTGCTCGACTATCAGTCTCCGCGCCTCGTGGTCACCACGCTCGGCCAGCTTGAACAACGCCAAGATATCTCTGCCGTGAAACTCCTTAGCCATGCTTATGCCGAGGAACCGCGCGACCGAATCGAGACTGTAGCTGGAGAGAAGCAGGTTGGCCCGGGACCATTCGCAGAGGTCTAGCATCGGGATTTCTGTGAGCCTAGCGAGGTCTATGTTGTGGATGAGAGCGCGGGTGGAGAGGAATGGGATGTCGAAGCCCGAACCGTACCAAGTCACGATCAACTCGCAGCCCTCCAGTTGGCTCCCGAGCCACTCCAGCAGCTTGCGCTCCTCCTCGGGAGTATCCGCAAACCTAACCTCTGGTTCCTCCCCCTTGAGCAGGCCGACCGCCACGACCATGCCCTTATCTGCCTTCATGGCGCTCGTCTCGATGTCCAAAAACGCTACCACTTCATCGCTCCCCGATCACAAAGACCACTAGCTTGCGGGTGCGGGGCCCATCCTGCTCAATGACGAGAAAATTTTGCCAGGTGCCCCGAACCACGCGCCCATCGACAATCGGCAGAACCCGCGATGAACCGATGAATGCCGACTTCAGGTGGGCGTGAGCGTTGTCGTCGATGCGGTCATGCTGGTAGCCTCCCCGCACGGGCGCGAAGTCATCTAGCTTGTTTAATAAATCCTGCTTGAGACCCCCTTCGTTCTCGTTCAGCACGAGCGAGGCCGTCGCGTGGGGCAGCTGGGCGATGAGCAGCCCGTTCTTGACGCCTGACTCGCGAACCGCGTTGAGCACCTTATCAGTAACATCGATGACCTCGCGCTGTTTGCGAGTCGAGAAACTTAGCTCCTTGAACCACGTGCGCATTCAATCCCAAATTTACTGACACTTCGCCTATTTTAACATGAGCACGGAAATAGAGGAAGGGAGCGAAATGCGGGTTCTCGTAACTGGCGGTGCTGGATTCATAGGCTCACACCTAGTCGATGCCCTGTTAGCTAGGGGGGACACCATCACCGTGCTCGACAACCTATCCAGCGGGAAGCTAGACAACCTAAAAAGCCACACCAACAACCCCGCCCTCCGGTTCATTCAGGGGGATATCAGGGATGCCAAATCAGTTGAGGAAGCTATGGCAGATGTCGATGCGGTCATCCACGAGGCGGCGACGATAAGCGTGCCCCTCTCGATCAAGGATCCGGAGCTCGCCCACAGCGTGAACGTGGAGGGGACGCTGGCGCTGCTCAAAGCTAGCCTGGCTAAGGGCATCAAGCGATTCGTCTACGCTTCATCCTGCGCGGTCTACGGCGCCCAGGCCAAGCTCCCGATAAGCGAGGATGCACCGCCCAAGCCGCTCTCGCCCTACGCCAGCTCGAAACTCGCGGCGGAGCAAAATTGCCGCACCTTTTATGAGCTAGAAAGGCTGGAAACCGTGTGCTTGCGCTA
>CAZNRG010000047.1:0-8944 GCA_964575725.1 Hadarchaeota archaeon (SeqCode) | reverse complement strand
GGACCTCTATCATAATTTAGAACGGTTCGGCAAGCGCACCATCGAGCGGTTGAATGATGAAGGGTTGCTGGCGCAGGATGTCGTGCTCGCCCACTGCGTTCACGTAAACGATGATGAGTTGGCAATCCTCAAAAAGACTGGAGCAAAAGTCGCCCACAATCCAATGAGTAACATGCTCAACGCGGTCGGAGTTGCTCCCGTGGTAAAAATGCTTTCGATGGACATCCCCGTGGGCTTGGGCAATGACGGTTACATCTTCGATGGATTCGAGAACCTCCGCGCCGCCTTCCTGTTGCACAAGGTTGCTCTCCGCGATCCCCGCGCGATCTCCCCGCTGGAGGCGCTCGAGATGGCGACTATTCAGGGGGCAGAACTCTACGGGGTGGGAAACGAGCTAGGTTCAATCGAGTCTGGAAAGCTTGCGGATATCATCATCATAAATCCAGCCATCGCACCCACGCCCGTGCGTCCCGAGAGCGTCGTCGGGCACATCGTTAACACCATTGATGGCGATGACGTAGAAACAGTTATCGTTGGGGGGAGGGTAGTGATGCGCGAGCGAAAGATGCAGACGCTCGAAGAGGCGGAGGCGGTGAAGGTGGCGCGGAAGTCGGCGGAGAAGCTCTGGCAGAAGCTCGGGGCGATAAGGCGGAGGTGATGGGGTGGTCGACCTATCAGTGGAGATATGTGGCTTGAAATTCCGCAACCCCATTCTACCCGCAGCTGGCCCGACGGTGCGTGACGGGGACGCCCTTGTAAAAGCGGCCGAGGGTGGCGCAGGCGGGTTAGTCGCGAAGACCGTGAGCGTTGCTCCCGCCCAGGTGCCCCGCCCTTGCATCATCAAGGTAAAGGATAGCCTGCTGAACGCCGAGCTCTGGACTGACATACCCCTCGACCAATGGCTGCGCCAGGAATACGCAAAGGCGAAGCGGACGAGGCTGCCGCTGATTGCCAGCATTGGCTACAAGGCAGAGGAAATCCGGGAGCTCGCGCCAAAGGTGAAAGCGGCTGGCGTGGATGCTCTCGAGCTATCGACGCACTATCTGGGGAATGATCCCACTCCAGTGGTCGAGGCGACGAAGGCGGCAAAGGAGGTCGTCGATATCCCTGTGTTCGTGAAGCTCAGCCCGAACGTGCTCGACGTGGCGCAGTTCGCACGAGCTGCCGAAGGGGCGGGGGCAGACGGAATAGTTGCAATAAATACATTGGGCCCGTGCTTGGTGATCGATATCGAAAACACGATGCCGATGCTAGGGAGCGCTTCAGGGTACGGCTGGCTTTCTGGCCCGGCGATCAAGCCCCTCGCGATTCGGTGCGTGGCCGACATCTGTCGTGCGGTGAAGATACCAGTTATCGGCGTGGGCGGCGTCAGCAACGCGCGCGATGCAGTCGAGTTCATCATGGCTGGAGCTTCAGCGGTGCAGCTTTCAACTGCAGCGATAGTTCGAGGATACAAAATCTACGGGCTCATAGCGGACGAGATGGTCAAGTTCATGCGCGCCAAGGGCTACAACTCGATCGCGGATTTCAAGGGTATCGCGCTTCGTCATCTGCCTGAGCAGCCTTTCCGCACGAGCGCCAAACCTCCCGAGGTAATCGCGTCGAGGTGCACGGGCTGCGGGCTCTGCCAGCGGCACTGCCCCTACGAGGCCATCCGTATTGTTGGAAAAATCGCGCGCATGGACCCGGTCAAGTGTTATGGCTGTGGGCTCTGTGTTTCGGTCTGTCCAACGCGAGCAATCAGGTTCTAATCGCGCAACGCCGTGATAGTATGTCTAGCTCCACGGACATTTTCGACCAGCTCCCCAAACTCCTGAGGGCGGGGAAGAGGGTGGCGCTCTGCACGGTCGTGGAGAAAATCGGCTCTGGATCGGCGGAGAAGGGTAGGAAAATATTAGTGACCGGAGACGGGAGAATCATCGGAACGATAGGTGGGGGAGCGTTCGAGAGGAAGGTGAAGGAAGAGGCCATGAAGGCTATCAGTGAGAGGAAACCAAAAAGCGTGAAGTTCGCCCTTTATGGTGGAGCGAAGAAAGATGAGGTGGATACTGGTCTGTGGTGCGGGGGGACGACGGTGGTGTTCGTGGACGTGATCGAGCCCAACCCCAAGCTGGTGATCGTTGGTTCCGGGCACATAGCGTTGCCCACTTACCACGTGGCAGATTTGTTAGGCTTCGACATAACGGTGGTCGACGACGAGCGGAGTACCCTAACCAAAAATAGATTTCCGAAGGCGAAGCGCATCTATCACGCGAACTTCAAGAAAGCGTTAAAAGAGGTGAAGGTCAACGAGCGCACTTTCGTCGCGGTAGTCCACGGCGAGCCCAAGCACGACCTCGCCGCCCTGCGCAGGTTCATCCGCGAGCGAACGGCTTATCTCGGCCTGCTTGGGAGCGCGCGCAAGATAACCAAGTTGAAAGAAATCCTGCGAAAGGATGGGGTGCCAGAAAAAGCTATAAAGAGAATTCACGCCCCCATAGGTCTCGACATCGGGGCAGGAACTCCGAAGGAAATCGCCGTAAGCATTGCAGCTGAGTTGATAAGGGAGAGAAAAAAATCTTAGAGTTCCTTCCCAAGAACTTTCACAAAACTTTCACGAGTGTCTAGATCAATTACGGCCCATTTCCCAGCTTCCACTAGGTGATGTTTGCTTTCGTGGCGATGGATAATGTCTCGAACCATCTCGTGCTTTTGAAGAGATAGGATTTCATCGAGCAGGCTTCTATCGAAGAGCACTGGGTGCCCTTTCTTTCCCTTGTAAACCGGGCTCACAATTTTCGCCCCACCTCGCCAAGCGCCTATTGCTTTAGCCAGGAAATCTCGATCCACGAAAGGTTGATCTCCCAAAGCTAGGAAGACCGCGTCGCAACCTTTGAGTTCCTTGAGGCCAGCCTTGAATGATGAAGCCATGCCCTCACGATAATTTTTATTTGTTACCCACCTCACCCCGAGCTTCTCCAGGATTGGAGTCAGGCTTTCAGGTTTGTGCCCCAGCACGACGACGAGGTCATCGGCCGCACCGGTAAAGGAATCGATCACCCATTCGACCATCCGCTTGCCCTTTATTTCCATGAGGAGCTTCGGCTCTCCCATTCGTTTGGATTCTCCAGCGGCCAAAATCACGACCCCAACCATGCGAACCCTCCGTGCCCTAGCTCGGCGATTTCCTCTCGAGTTATTTTTTCCTTGGCGAGAACTCTGGGAAAAATTCGATCTAAACTCGTTCGCTTGTCTGGAATCACGCACGCGGGTAGTCCGAGAACTGGAACTTCACCAAGATAAGCTAGCATGATCATAGCTCCCGGAAAAGTGGGGGCGCCGCGGGAGACGACTTCTGCGCCAGTGCTTTTTATCGCTGCAGGAGTCAGGTCCCCGGAATCTACCGCCATCCCCCCTGCGACTAAAATAAGTTCGTGACCCTTTTCCTTGAACTCGAGAATTTTTTCCTTGATTTTTTCCTTGTCGTCTGGTAAAATGGCTGATTCATGAACGTCGAGACCATAGTCCCCGAGCTTTTCCTTCAGGACCGGAACAAATGCATCTTCTATCCTACCTTCGTAAACTTCAGTTCCTGTGACAATTACTCCGACCCTTTTGATTTTCGGAGGAATCACCTCAAGGACTGGCTTGTTTTTCTCCAAGAGCTCTTCCACTTCCCTCATCCGACTATCATCTACGGTTAGAGGAACTATCTTGGCGGCACCCACCACGGCTCCTTTTTTCACACCCGTGTTGTTAACGCGGGCGACGAAGATGAAATCATCGATGAGGTTGACCTGCTTGAGGACATCAGCCTTGACTTTCAAAAGTCCTGGTTTTTCAGCTATCAACCTTATACTCCCCTTGTCCGGCCCCTTATGGGAGAGATTCTCGCCCATCGCGGCGCGGGCCATTCGGAGGGCCGCATCGTTTTCGTGAACTTCCCTCTCTTCACCTTTGACGACGAAGACGGAGTAATTCCCCGTATCTTTCAGTTTCTCCACGTCTTCCGCCCTAACCACGTGACCCCGCTTGAACAAGAGAGCTTTGAGATTAGGCCCATAGCGGACGATGTCGTGGGCTAGAGGCTTCCCGACGGCGTCTTCTGCTTTTACTCGTTTCATCCGAGTTCCCAAAGAAAAGAAAAATGAGCGAAGGCATAAACTTTTGGTCGTTTCGGTCAGGAGTTAGCATGAGGAAGCCCCATGATTAAGGTGAAAATCGCTGCGGCCAGGGAGTGGAAAGAGATGGAATACAAAGAGGGCATGAGGGTAGAGGATGTTTTAAAAGAGCTCAAGTACAATCCCGCCTCCATCGCTTTGATCAGGTTGAATGGGGTCCCCGCCGATAAAAAAAGCGAATTGAAAGATGGAGACGAGTTGCTTCTAGTCCCAACCGTTGGCGGCGGCTAGGGATTTTTCCCGACAAACTTTTAATCCTTCAGGCTTAACGTGGGTGGGTAGAGGATGAAAAAGTACTCTTACGTGGGCAAAGGTGTCCCGCGCCTCGATGCAGTTGAGAAAGTGACGGGCACTGCCATTTTCACCGCCGACATAAAACTCCAGGGGATGCTTTACACCAAGTTGCTGAAAAGCCCACACGCACACGCCCGCATTCTCAAGGTAGATACGAGCGAAGCGGAGAAGCTCCCGGGCGTTCGAGCTGTTCTAACTGGGGAGCAGATCCCCCATCAGTTCGGAATCTACATGACGGACAAATACATGCTCGCCCGCGACAACGTTCGGCACGTCGGCGAGCCCGTGGCCGCCGTTGCTGCGGATACCGAGGAGATAGCCGAGCAAGCGGTCGAGTTGATCAAGGCAGAGTACGAGGAACTCCCCGCAGTTTTCGACCCCCGCGAAGCTTTGAAAAAAGGTGCTCCACTCGTTCATGAAAAGATGCACGAGTACCTGCACGCTCCATTCATATTTCCCAAACCCCACACGAACGTCGCCAACCACTTCAAGCTCCGCAAGGGCGACGTGAAGCGCGGTTTCAAAGAGGCCGATGTGGTGGTGGAGAACGAGTTCAATCAGACCCAGGTCCAAAACGTTCAGATGGAAACCCACACCTCGATCGGACAGTGGCTCCCGAGCGGGCAGATAAACGTCTGGACGAGCGCTCAGTCCCCCTTCGCCGTTAGGCACCTCCTGAGCGTAGGCTTGGGCGCACCCATTCACAAGATCAATGTTCAGGTTCCTTATGTTGGGGGAGGATTCGGCGGGAAGGCAGGGCTTCACTGGGAGCCGCTGGTAGTCCTCCTATCCAGGAAAGCCGGAGGGAGGCCGGTGAAAATCGTGATGACCCGTGAGGAAGAGTTCAGCACCGCAGCGGTTCGTCAGGGGCTTTACGCGCGCGTGAAAACTGGGGTCAAGCGGAACGGGAAGATAGTCGCCGAGGAGATCGAGTACATCTGGGACTCGGGGGCTTACGCGGATTACGGCGTGAACATCGGGCGCGCCGCAGGTTATTCCTGCACGGGAGCCTATGAGATCCCGAATGTGAAGTGCGATAGCCTGACCGTCTACACGAACCACCCCTACGGGACTGCTTACCGAGGGTTCGGTCACGTGCCGTTTCACTGGGCGATTGAGCGGCAGATGGACTTTGTCGCCCGCGAGATTGGGATGGACCCCGTCAAGTTTCGATTGAAAAACGCTGCCCTCCCCGGGCGCATCACAGCCACGGGGGAGAAGCTTCGTAAAGACTGCGGGCGGGTTGACCAGTGCATCAAGGCTGTAGCCAAGGAGCTAGGGTGGGGGAAGAAGAAACCCAAAGGGAGGGGCACCAAACGCCGGGGAATTGGGTTAGCCGCCCTCTGGAAATGCCCCGCGATGCCATCCTTTACTTCTTCCTCGGCAATCGTGAAGCTCAACGAGGACGGGACGGCAACCCTCTCGATCACTACTACTGAACTGGGGCAGGGGACCCCAACGGCATTTGCCCAGATGGTGGCGGAGGGGCTGCAGATCCCGATTGAAAAAGTCAAGGCGGTCGATAAGCGGGAAACGGATTTCTCCCCCTACAGCTGGCAGACGGTCGCTAGCCGTAGCGCCTTCATGGATGGGAATGCCGTGCTCCGGGCGATCGAGGACGCCAAGGAGCGAATAAAAGAAACAGCGGCTGAACTCCTGAAAGTATCGAAAAAGAGGTTGGTTTTGGCAGATGAGAAGGTTCTCGTGAAAGGCAAGCCTAGCAAGAGCATACCTTTGGCATCGATTGCGACTCACGGGATTTTGCCGAGCGGCGCGGGAATTAAAGGACCCATTGTTGGATATGGCTACTATACGGCCGAGGGACTCACAAACTTGGATCCGGAAACAGGTCAGGGGTTACCAGCGCTGATGTGGACTTTCGGAGCTCAGGGGGCAGAGGTTGAGGTCGACACCGAAACTGGTGAAATACACCTGTTGAAAGTGGTCACGGCTCTAGACCTCGGGAAGGCCCTCAACCCCCTGCTGGTGAAGGGCCAAATCTACGGTGGTGTTGTTCAGGGCCTTGGAACGGCACTCATAGAGGAGTTCATCTTTAACGATAAGGGGGTGCTGCTCAACAGCAACCTCACGGATTACAAAATCTTCCGGGCGCCCGACATTCCAGACAAGTTCGTGCCCATCCTGATCGAGAACCCCCAGCGCAACGCCCCTTATGGTGCGCGGGGGATAGGCGAGCACACGACGATATCGATTGGGCCAGCGGTTGGGAACGCAGTCTATGACGCGACGGGCGTGGACCTGTACGACCTCCCGATGAACCGGGAGAAGGTCTGGATGAAAATTGAGCAAGCGAGGGGACGAAAATGATGCCCAAGTTCGATTACCTCAGACCCCGGACCACGGAGAAACTTATCGGCCTCTTGGCCAAACATGGGGAAGACGCGAAGCTGTTTGCCGGAGGCACCGACCTGCTCGTACTAATGCGGGATAAGATCGTTCGGCCGAAATACGTGATCGACCTCAAGGGCATCGATGAATTGCACGAGCTCTCGCACGATGAAGAACGCGGGCTTAGGATTGGGGCAACCGTCACGTTGAACGAGCTCCTTAAATCAGAGGTTGTCAAAGAGCGCTTCGCGGCACTTTGGAGCGCTGCGGACGTGTTGGCCGACCCAACCTTAAGAAATCGTAGCACGCTGGTTGGAAACATCTGCAATGCTTCTCCGGCGTCCGACATGGCTCCCGCTTTGCTCGTGCTCGACGCCGAGGTGGAGGTCGCGGGGAAGGAGGGCGAACGGACCATCCCAATCCGAGATTTCTTCACGGGCGTCAAGCGAACCTCGCTCAAGCCGGGGGAGTTCGTGCGAGCCGTGCGAATACCAAACCCGCCTGCGGGGGCGAAGGGAGGTTACCTCAAGTGGGGGCGCACGCGGGGCGAGGACTTGGCGGTTGTCGGGGTGGCCGCTCTGGTAGCCGACTCGGGGAAAGAGCTTGCGCGCATAGCCCTCTCATCGGTTGCTCCAACACCACTCCTGGTGCCCGAGGTGGAGAAAGTCTTCCAGGGTGAGGGCCTGCTCGAGAAGAAAATTGATGAAGCAGCCGCGGCCGTTCTGAAAAAGATTTGCCCGATATCTGACGTCCGATGTTGCGAGGAATACCGCATATGCATGGCCGAGGTACTCACGCGCCGCATCCTGAAGCAGTTACTGGGGGCGAGCTGATGTCAAGGCACAAGATAACACTCGTGGTTAACGGCGAACGCTACGGGCTAGAGGTCGAGGCGAACCGAACCCTGCTTCAAGCCATAAGGGAGGACCTGAGCCTGACCGGGACCAAGCGCGCGTGCGGGCGCGGGGACTGCGGTCTCTGCACGGTCCTGGTCGACGGGGTGCCCACGAAATCCTGTCTGATGCTGGCGGTCGAGGCAAACAGAAAGGAGATAACCACCATCGAGGGCCTGGTGAAGGGGGAGGAGCTCAGCCCGGTTCAGCAGGCTTTCGTCAAGCACGGGGCAGTCCAGTGCGGCTTCTGCACCCCCGCGTTCATCCTCGCTGCTGAGGCCTTGTTGAAGCGGAACCCGAAGCCCACCGAGGAAGAGGTGAAAGAAGCGATAGGCGGGATCCTCTGCCGCTGCACGGGCTACCGGCAGATCATCGACGCGATTCTTGATGCTTCTAAATCGAAAAAAGGGGGATAAAATGGAAAAGCACGAGGATTGGGCGGCGGCGAGGCAGTCCCTGAGGGAAGAGCTGGAAGCCATCAACAATTACCAGATGCGGATAGATGCCACAGCCGACGAATCCCTGAAGAAAGTCCTGCAGCACAACATGGACGAGGAGAAGGAACACGTTGCCATGCTGGTCGAGTGGCTGAGGGCGAACGACCCGACCCAAGACAAAATGTTCAAAGAGCACGATTAGGGCTCTAGCCCATCAATTCCATCGGCTGCCCGCAGCAGACCAGCTCTCCACCGCCGACCTTCGTCACCGTCACCTCGTTCCCGCAGACGTTGCAGCGGTATCGCTCGCCGGCCTTACTCACGTTTACCATCCCCACACCTCCAGTTTGATTGGGCTGCGTTTGATAAAAAATTTTACTTTCCCGAGTCCTCTTTCCACAGCTCGGGGTTCTTCTCGATGAATTTTCGCATTAGCTCAGCGCACTCCTTGCTCCGGAGGTTCACCAATTTCACGCCGTGCGCTTTCAAAAATTTTCCCGGCCCCGTCCCCCGGTAGTTGAGGTTTTCCCCCACGACGACCTTTTTTATCCCGAAGTGAACCACGGCCCCCGAGCAAAGATAGCAGGGCATCAGCGTGGAGTAGAGGACGGTCCCCTTGTAGTTCTTGATGCGCCCCGCGTTCTGCAGACAGTCGATCTCCGCGTGGAGCACCGCGCTATTTTTTTGCACCCTCCGGTTTCGCCCCCTGCCGATTATTTTTCCATCCCTCACGAGGACGGCGCCTATGGGGATCCCCCCTTCCTTCAGCCCGCGCCTCGCCTCCTTTATCGCTTCTTTCAAAAACTTGTCC
>CAZNRG010000046.1:0-9244 GCA_964575725.1 Hadarchaeota archaeon (SeqCode) | reverse complement strand
AAGATCTCCCGCACGTACTCGCTCTCTCGTTTCAGAAGTTCTTCGCGACCCAAGACCTGCTCGATGCTTTTGAGCGCCGTCTCGAGCACGATGGTCTCCACGCCCTTCCGCTTTACGAGTCTAGCGTAGCGCTCGAGGTTTCCCCGCCTGAGAAGTCCCCACTCGAGGTGGATCGGGGGATGGAACATCTTTTCGTCGGGGACGTAATCGTTGAGGTGGAGATATTTTAGGAAATCTGGCGGGATGGGTTCAAGAGCTTTCTCAGGGGGGTCTGGGATGGGTTTGTCGAAGTTGGCGCGGGTGAACCAGTGCCCGATGTCAAAATTGAAGTAAATCTCAACGTCACGCTCCCTCACCTCTTTAATAATTGATATGCAATCCTCGGGCTCACTATAGATTCCGTCAAAGGCGGTGTTGTTCTCGAGGTGGAACACTAGGTCGCGCTCGCTCGCGAACTTGCCTAACTCGACGAGGCTCTTCAAAAGGGCATCGTGAATGAGCCGCTGGTACCTCCCGATTCGGTGGTAGAAGGGCGCGCTGCCGGGGTGCATGTTCACGTAGCTCGCCCCGATATCGGCGGCGAATCGGATGCAGCGCTTGTGGAGCTCTACTGTGATTTCACGGTCTAGCTCCTGCGGGCTACAGACGCTGGCCCCCACGTAGGAGTAGGGCAAGTGTAAGGAAAGGGTGATCTCATTCGCCTCTGCCACTTTACGAATTTCCCTCCTTCGCGCGCCGTCGAAATCAAAGTAAGGGTTCGGCGAGTCAGCATCGAGTTCGACGTGGTTCATTCCGAGCTTGCGCGTCACCTCGATCTGCTGCTCGATACCCTGCTTCGCCTTTTCCAGCGCAAGGGCGTTCATCGATGCTAGATCGAGCTCCCCCTTTTCGACCGCGCGTTGCTCGGACGCACTCAGGTGATCGAACACCAAGCAGTTCGTATAATCCCGGCCGAGTCTGACCAATTCAACCCCCTATATAATAAGGGTGCGATTTTTTACGCCTTGCGGCTCGGCGAGTACAGGGGTGTTGATTAATGTTGGGCCCTAAATTCTTTACAACCCTTCTTTACGGTGCAGCTTTGGCATCGCTTGGGCTTGCAATACTCTAAATCCAACCTGACCAACTGGGATTCGAAGGATTTTGTTTCACCCTCCCTCAGCCCCAGTTTCCTCGCAACATCGGCGGCTAGGCGAGAGACCTTTGGGTTGGCCTTTTTCCACGCTGGCCTTAGCTCCCTCAAGAAGATGTTGACCGTTGTCGGCCCCACGCCCTTGAACTCCAGCAACTTTTTCTCCAGTTCCCCGCCGTCCTTGGCGCTCGCGTGCAGATTTTCAAGTGACCCATATTTTTCCTTCAGCGATTTAGACACATCGAGCAATTTTGTAGCGGTGGAGAAATCGTAACGCACGTACCCACCGGAGTCCAAGACCTCGACCAGCTTGTCCCATCCAGCATCCAAAATTTTCTCGGGCGTGGTTATCCCGGCTTCCTCAAACTCCATGTAAGTTTTCTTCGCTATTTCAGCCGAGATGCGCTTGGCGAACAACATAGACGCTAGGAACCACTTGAATCGATCCTTCGGCTTCCTCAGGTCTAGGCCGAGCTCTTCCGAATAGCTGGGTAACCCTTTGAGCTTCCGTTTGAGTTCTGTTCTAACCACATCAGTCCGCTCCCAAATTGTTATGCCTTGAATTCTACCATCTCAATTTTTTTGATATCGCCCACACCATGTCCGGCTTCTTGAGCGAGCTTTAAGTGTCTTATCGAAAGTGGGTTAAAGCCGAGAATTCTTGCCCCGACAGCATCGGCTGCGACCGGATCCTCAGAAAATATCATCACCCCAAATTTCTTTGCTTTGCCCCCTAGCTCTGAACTGAGGCCCAGCCTGCCGTCGATCACCGAAAGATCCGGCTTTTTGTAGCGGTTGATGTCGACAATGCTCTCATCCACGCCCAGCCGATGAAACCTGCCTTTATCACGCCCTATAGTCGCGCCAAGCATGTTTTTTAGCGAGAGCGTCACCTGAGCTATCGAGTGTTGCTTCAATACCGCGGCAGAGATCAAATAGGCCCCCCTTAAGGTCGAAGGGAACTCAAAACGCTTGAGCACGCTCGCGTTCGGGTCCTCCAAAACCTCGAAATCATCGGAATTCAAATCGACGAGTTTAACCCTGCAGCGCTCAGCAAGCTGGGCGTAGCCGCGGTCCCGGTAAATGGTGTTAGTGTCCCCAAACCCCGACCCCTCGGCTATGATGATTTCATTCCCGCCCCCGAGAAAGTATCTCACGAGAGCTTCGATGGTCTCGACCGGTGTGGTCACGGGGTGGGGGCGGTTTGCTATGAGGTTAGGTTTTATCACGATTTTTTTCCTGAGCACTTTAACACCGAGCTCGTCCAGCCCCTTTTGAACCATCGCCGCGGGATTTTCGCCTCGGACCACCACAACTTTTTGCAAAATGTTTTTCGTCGTCTCGACCTTTGGGAATTATCTATCGCGTACTCAAAAATTTACCCATTGAAGTCGAGATTATCTTGGTGCAAGTTTGGAAAAATATCCACGCTTCCTAACCTCGGACTCCGAGCCGTTCGACCCGGTGGAGCTCGCCAGAAAAACCGAGGAAATCGTGACGAGGTATCGAGGGGGAAAATGCGAGCGCAAATATACCGATTTCTACTGCACGGGTGTGTACGGGGGGATAGCGACCGGCTACACGGTCGGGTGTTGCCTGAGGTGCTTTTTTTGTTGGGTGAATTGGAGCCGTGATTTTCCTGAGAAGCTCGGCGAGTTCTACTCGCCAGAGGAAGCTTTCAAGAGGTTAAGTGCGGCAGCTCGTGAACACAGCATTCGCAAGCTCCGCATTTCAGGGGCTGAGCCCACGCTGGGGAAGGATCACTTGCTCGCGCTTCTCAAGTTCGTCGAAGAGTCGGAGTTCAACATTTTTATTCTCGAGACGAATGGCATTCTCTTTGGCATCGATCGGGACTATGTGAAGAAGATTTCAAAGTTCGAGAAGCCCCACGTCCGGGTCTCGCTCAAGGCGGGTACTCCCGATGCATTCACCAAGAAAACTGGGGCCAAGCCTGAAAGCTTCGAGCTACCTTTCAAAGCGATTCGGAACCTTTTAGATTACGGAGTTAGCTTCCATGTGGCCGGGATGATGGATGACCCTAGAATTGTAAGCCCGGAAGAGAGGATAGAGCTTGCTAAGAGGCTAGCCGAAATCAATCCAAAGCTTGTGGTTACCTTTGAGGGAGAAATTATCGATCCCTACCAAACAACGCTCGCCAGGCTAAAGTCAGCAGGATTTCAATTGGAATGGCCACTGAAAAAGAGGTACCGACCAATCAGCGACTTTTTTTAAATTCTGGGGGGAGGACTTCTCACGGGGAAAGTTTAATTAATTCCCTGTCAAACCCATTAGGGTAGTTAGGTGAAAATCGTCTCAACCGAGCGCCCCGCGACGAAGGGGAAGCGCCAATATCACATCGCATGTGCTCCCGGGGAGGTGGCACGCTACGTGCTCCTACCAGGGGACCCGGAGCGCGTGCCGAAGATAGCGAGCCTTTGGGATAAAGCAAAGAAAGTCGCTAATCATCGGGAGTACCAAACTTACACGGGCAAAGTCGGCGGAGTTCCAATTTCTGCCACTTCCACGGGCATAGGATGTCCCAGCCTGGCGATAGGCGTCGAGGAACTCGCTGCAGTTGGAGCCGATACCTTCATCCGTGTCGGAAGCTCGGGCTCAATTCAACGCAACGTGAAAGTTGGCGATGTTGTGATTTCAAGTGCTGCAGTCAGGCTCGAGGGAACTAGCAAGCAGTACGTGCGAGTTGAATATCCAGCGGCCGCAAACTACGAGGTTTTGCTTGCGCTGATCGAGGCTGCAGAGAAGCTTGGCTATCGCTATCACGTGGGGATAACCGCCTCGACCGACTCATTCTATCTCGGTCAAGGGAGACCCGGCTTGAAAGGCTATACTCAATCGTTCGCAAAGGATATCATGCGGGATCTCCAAGCCGCGCGGGTACTTAACTTCGAGATGGAAACGGCCTCATTATTCACGATCGCAAACGTTTACGGCTTTCGAGCGGGAAGCGTGTGCGCAATATTCGCAAATCGCGTCACCGGTGAGTTCGGAATGGGGGCAGGAGAGATGACCTCGGCGGAGATAGCGACCGAGGCCGTCAAAATCTTGGCGCGGATGGATGCCAAAAAGAAAAAAGCGAAAAAATTATATTGGGTTCCAGGGCTCAAATAATGGAGGAAGTCGATGAAGGATGTTGTAATCATAGGCTGCGGAATGACGAAGTTTGCCCGGCCCCTTCCAGGGAGCCTGATGGATATTGCATCGGAGGCTTCGCTGAAAGCCATAGAAGATGCTGGCGTGGGCGATCGGGATTTTGATGCCCTCTACTTCGCAAACATGTGCTCCGGTGAGTTTGCCCATCAAACAGCAGCTGCGACCGCCCTAGTGGATGAACTCGGGCTCATCCCGGCGCCCACTCATCGCATTGAGAATGGCCCCGCAGGTGGCGCGACGGCGATCCGGGAAGCCTTTGCTGGAATAGCCTCGGGGATGTATGACTTGGTTCTGGTGACTGGGGGAGAGAAGATGTCCACCGTACCAGGAGCCGTCGTTACTGATCTAATATCCACAATGCTGCATCATGAAGCTGAATACGCACACGGCGCCACCTTACCCGGTTTTGCCGGGATGCTAACCCGCCTCTACATAGAGCGTTACGGGTTGACGGAGAACCAGCTCGCAGCAGTAGCGGTCAAAAACCACGAAAATGGATCTAAAAACCCATATGCTCAGCTCAGCCACAAGAGGTGCACGATCGAGGGCGTTAAGGACTCGGTCATGATCGCAGATCCGATCCGCATGTATCACTGCTGTCCGGTTAGCGACGGGGGTGCCTCTGTCGTGGTCTGCTCCGCAGAAAAAGCCCGTGAACTCGGCGTCAAAAAACCACTCATTAAAATAGCCGGCTTGGGGCAGGCGACGGATACGCATACTCTTCAGGAGCGCGAGGACCCGGCGGTGCTCAAATCTGTCCAACTGGCTTCACGACAGGCATTTAAGATGGCGGGGCTGAAGGCGAAAGATATTGACGCTGCAGAGGTCCACGATGCGTTTGAAATACTCGAGATAGTGGAGAGCGAGGATGCTGGGTTCTTCCCCAAGGGAGAAGGTGGAAAAGCCGCAGAAGAAGGGAAGACCGCGTTGGACGGTGAGATAGCGATCAACCCCTCCGGTGGCCTAAAAGCGCGGGGTCATGCCCTCGGCGCCACGGGCCTTGCACAGGTGGTAGAGCTCGTTTGGCAGCTCCGTGGCGAGGCGGGAGAGAGACAAGTAAAGGGTGCCAAAAACGCGTTTGCCCTGAACTTCGGGGGGTTCGGAGACAACTCAGTCATAACCGTTCTGAGGAGGGTATGAGCTGATGTCAGAGGAAAAGAAGAAGATGATCGGATTCAAATGCAAGAAATGTAACAGGATCAACTATCCTAAACGAGCTCGCTGTTTGAGTTGCAAGGGGACGGAGTTCGAGGAGGTGGGGCTCGGCGAGGAATGTGAGCTACTGACTTACACGCAGATTTACAACCCCCCTGCTGGCTACAAAGGTGATCCGCCCCTGATGCTTGGAATAGTCCAATTCCCAAACGGAGTCCGGGCGTTGGGTCAACTCGCTATCGATAACCCAAAAGACCTGAAGATAGGCGCGAAACTCAGGCCCGTTTGGGGGATGCTTCGTGAGGTTAGTGGAAAAGAGGTGTTCGGCTTCAAGTTCGAGCTTGCTAAAAAACAAACACCTAAGCTGAAATGAGGAGGGATCGAGATGGAAGAATACCGAGGAAAAAAAGTCGAAATGGAAGTCATGGGGGGAGATGTTGATTGGAAAAAAGTGATGAAATCTTATCCGCCGCGGAAGATAATCCTGCCGAACGGCGAGGAGATGATCGTCCGCAGCATGACCAAGGATCAGATTGAGGAGGTAGCGGAAGCCATAAACCCGAAAACTCTCCAACACAAGCAGCTCTTCGACCTCATCGCCTCAGAGATGGTAACCGAGCTTTACCTGTGGCGGGAGAACAGGCCCATGTGGTGTTGCCCTGCCGACAGCCATTTCTGCTTAGTCGGAAGAGTGGGCGACGTGATAGCTGGGGTCTCAAACGGCGTGCTTAGCAGCCCAGCGGTCGGAAACAGTTTGCACACGGTCGCAATCAGAGAAGGGCTACAAGTGGGGGCGCAACTTTGGGGATGCAAGCTGGAGCACTACTTTGACGTGCTCGGTATCCAGGAGCTTCACGCTGCGGCCGAAAGCTATCGCGGAGCAACTGAACTGTTCAGAACGTTTGGCTTCATTGAGTACCCGGATAATGTAGTCCACTTCGGAACAGGCCCGATGCAGCGCATGACCAAGGAGCAGTGGGGGCGCATAAGGCCTGGCAAAATCACTGGCAAACGAATCTGAATTTGGGAATCTCTTGAAGCACCCCAAAGGCGAGCGGGGTATCACGAAGTCCAATCAATTTGATCATCGATATGCTCTCCAGCGAAAGCGTGCTATCACCCAGCATTCTAAATCGAAAAAGAGTTTAGAATAACACATAACATATATCAAAAATAAAACTATTAGTAGGGAGAAACTTTGAATTCCAAGAAAATTTCGAGGGAAAAGGCAGCTGCGTTGATTCGAGAACTGAAAATTGGGGGACTCCCAGATGCAGAAAAGTACGAAAAGTGTGAAACAATAGCCAGACTAGCTCCTCAAGAAGTAGTTGATCTGATAGATGATCCACAACTCAAAGAAGGGGTAACTTGGTTGAAGAAAGCTCACAGAAATATTCCTTCCATCGCTAAGTGGAGAAAATCCTTTGCCCAAACCCTTCAGCTACTTTTCCAAGAAGTGGGTGGGATAGACCGAGTAAAGAAGTGGCACGAGTTGGAGGAAGTCTGTGAAAAAATTCCCGCGGAAGAACTGAAAAATATCGATAAAGATTTAAGAGAGGCTATAACGTGGGTACGACACATACACAACAATTCTCCGGAAAGAAGATTGGGAATTATGAGGAGAATCAATATTGGGGAGCAAATCTAACTTTGGGGTTCCCTTGAAGCACTCTGTGAAGGCCATTTCCATCGGCCCTGCCGCGTATGATGCGCTGAAGCGAAGTGTCACTGGTGAAGTCCACAGCATTTTTGACCGCACTTTCAACATCCTAATCAACGGGGAGCTGGTTGGTGTCGCCCGGAGCGGGGTATCACGAAGCCCAATCAATTTGATCACCGATATCCCCTCCAGCGAAAGCGTGCCATCGCTCGGCGTCTGCAAGGGAATGCAAGTTCGGAGGGAGGGCGACCGAGTACTTGTCGGCGGGGTGCTCGAAATCTCTCTCGAAAGTGCGGAACTCTGGCGACCTAAAACTCGTGCTGAGGGATGTCTTAGCTCCGAGCTCATCTGGCATAACTTGGAGCTGGCGAAGCGCTTGGCTTCGAGTAATGCCAGACGTGAAGGGCTGGGCCAATTGCTGCCCCACATCGACGAGATAGCTGCTGGGAAGATACCTACCTCCGAGCTGAACATGGCGGCTGGAGCAGTGCTACCCCAGTTGATCGGTTTGGTAAAAGCAGCCCGATCTGAAGATGTGGGTGGAGTAAAAATAGCTGCTCAAAAACTCATCGGGCTCGGTCCCGGCCTCTCCCCCTCCGCCGACGATGCGCTGTCCGGTTTAATGGCTGCTCTCTGGTGGGGCTCCCATTCGCTGAACAAGAGCATAGACTCCGTGAAAAAAATCAACGAAACAATCGTCAGCTGTTCTGGCACGACAACGCTGCTGAGCCAACAACTCCTAAGGCACGCCGCTAAAGGCGAAACCAACGAGCGGGTCGGAGAATTGCTCGAGGGAATCTTGGCAGGTGATCCTCCAGACGTTGAAAAGTGGGTTGGGGAAGTTTTGAAAATTGGTGAAACTTCTGGCATAGATCTGATGGTCGGGCTCCTGTTGGGGATGCAGCTCGGGCTGGAGACGAAAAGCTAGCCCCATCTCCCTGCCTTCAGGAAAAATAATGAGGAGGCTTGTGAAGGCTATAGTTACCGGATAACCGCTCGGAGATTACTCCACGATTTCAGCCAAAACCGCCATAGATGAGATCGAAAAAGCCATAGAGAGACGTAAAAAGGGGCCCTAAAAAATTAATTCTGATGGTGCCTAAGGATAGGTGAAGTCGTCCGGTCCATTTGTTTAGGATACTGTTGACTATAGTGCATTTGGCAAATCACCTTCCGCTCGGTTTTTACTTAGGGATCAATGTGTATCGCAAGCTTTTCTGCATAGCAAACTCTCTTTCCAACTGATGGTTTCTTTTACCTGGCCCCCGATCCAACCCACCCAACCTACCAGTAGACCTTTGGCAAAATCCTTCTCATCTATCTGACTTCTTGCAATGGCATATGCGAGCAAGTCGCCATCGTTAACAAGCTAATATCCCTGAGAATTGTACCGTCCACGGAGATTATCATAGTTCCAACTCAGAAAAACGTACAGATTGAAACCTTCACCTGAGAACGTGGTAGATTTCTCAGCATTCTGCTCGTCTTGGATCTTGAAAGCAAAGGTAAATAAAAAGAGTCCGAAATTTAAATTGGGGCAAGTACCGTGGTGATAAAAAATAAAAAAGAGTTACTTTTGCATGGAAACCAAAAAGGGAGGAAGATAGTTTTAGATATACTTGAACATGCCCTGAAAACACTGGATACTTACAAAATCGTGAAAAATTTGATTCATATCGACGACGGAAATTTAATTGTCGGCAATTTGAATTACAATCTCTCAAAAATAGGAGATATATATGTAGTAGGTGCAGGAAAGGCAACTCTCCCAATAGCCAAGGCATTAAAAGACGTTTTGCGGGGAAGGATTAAAAAAGGAATTATAATCGAGAAAAGTAGAAAAAAGGAGAAAAAATGCAAGTTAGACGGGGTTAAGGTAATAGAGGCAAGCCACCCCATACCGGATAAAGCGGGCCTGAAAGGTGCAAAAGAAATCATGGATACCGTCAAAAGCGCGAAGAAAGGCGATCTAGTATTCGTTTGTATAACAGGTGGCTGTTCTGCTCTGATGCCTTTACCCGTTAAGGGCATAAGTTTAGAGAACAAAAAGAAAACGACGGACCTGCTTCTCAAAAGCGGCGCCACGATACAGGAGATAAATGCGGTTAGGAAGCACATTTCGTCCA
>CAZNRG010000045.1:0-9499 GCA_964575725.1 Hadarchaeota archaeon (SeqCode) | reverse complement strand
AGCGAAACCATAAGCCTTCGAGCTTGGCGGGAAGGTGTGCCCGAACTTGCGGGCTTCAAGGTGGGGGACCTCATCGATGTTATAGGGCGCGTGCGGGAGTTCGAGGGGGAAGTATATCTCGTGCCCGAGTTCATCCTTCGTGTCGAAGATTATAACTGGGAACTCGTGCGAGAACTTGAGATCCTGCGCGCGCGGAGGCGGGCCCTAGCGCAGGGGGCACGACCGCGAAAGCTAGAGGCAAAGCTCGAGCCACGGCAGCTGCAGATAGAACTCCCCCCGGCGACCCCCGAAACGGAACCGACCGTTGAAACAATAGAGGAGGTGCAGGCTCCACCGTTGCCAGAGGTACCCGACGAAATTAAAAAGCGGGTGATCCTAGCGATTGAAAAACTCGACAAAGGGGAGGGGGCAGCGCCCACGGACATTGTGGCGGAACTTGACATTCGCCAGGCCGAGGTCGAGGATGCCCTCCGCGTGCTAATCGTGGATGGCGAAATTTTCGAGCCGCGTGCCGGCAGGTTCAGGCGATTGGGATGAGCGAAGACTATAATAAATTGCTCGACCGCGCCCTCGAACAGGTTCCCAAGGCGGTGCTCGAGAGCTCCCGCTTTCAGATCCCTGAGGCAGATGTGTCGATCGTTGGGAACCGCACGATCCTCCGGAATTTTCGATGCATCGCGAGCACCCTCAACCGCGAACCTGAACACCTTATAAAATACCTTCTCCGGGAACTGGGGGTGGCCGGCAACCTCGAGGGGACCCAAGCAGTCTTTCAGGGAAAATTTTCGAAAACCGCCGTGAGTGGGCGCATCCGACATTACGCTGAGGAGTTCGTGCTATGCCGGGAGTGTGGGAAGCCCGACACACGGCTCGAACGGCGTGAGCGGGTCTACATGCTCCGGTGCGAGGCTTGCGGCGCCCGGACATCGGTGAGGAGCGTTTAACCCGTGCCCTCCCTCCGCGTGATCCGTACGCAGGGCGAGGTGCTCGTTGTCGTCTGCGACCCCGAACTACTTGGTAAGAAGTTCAGACAGGGAGAGCTGATGCTCGAGGTCAAGGAATCGTTTTATCGGGGCGATGAGGCGAGCATCGAGGATTGCATGGCCGCGCTGCGCGAAGCTACGATAGCAAACCTCGTGGGGTCAATCGTTGGGCACGCAGTCAAGGCGGGCCTGATTGAGCGCGCCAACATCTTGAAAATCCAAAATGTGCCGCACGCGCAGCTCGTCAGGCTTTGAGCTCTAGGGCGGCTCGACCCATTAGTAAACGATAACGCTCTGCACGCTAGGCAATTTTCTCAGCGCCTCGATCACATCGCCGCGTGCCGGCTCATCTGTGATAATGGTCAGCTTGGGTTGGGGCACGAAGTAGGGGTCGTCCGCAACCGCTTGGCGGATGCTTATCCCGAAGCGCGAGATGGCGCCCGTCACCTCACTGATTATGCCGGGCTTGGCGGCATCCTTCGGCAAGATCTCAATCACCCCAAGCCCGAGCTGTTGTGCCACGCCCTTCAGGTAAGCTATGGGCTCAAGGTTTTCGAATATCCCGCGCAACCCCTTATCTTTCAAAATCGTCTGGGCGGTGGCATCGACCACGCGCCGATCGACCCCCGCCTCCTGCGCTATCTGTACGGCGGGAATCCGCATGTCGCCACATGCTATCTCCCCATCCTCCCGCACGCGAAGCCCATACTTGAAAAGCACCCGCGCGACGCTGAGCTGGGCCGGAAAATCAGCGAACGCACTCTGAACCTTTGCCCACATCCCAGCGCCGCCCACGCGCTCGCGCTCAGCCCCGGCCATGTGCGCAATCACCAACCGCATTACGCTTTCGATGAACGATGGGGCTAGGCCCGCGCTTTTCGCCCGCCTTCGAGCGCGGCTGACGACTGCTCGTTCCCTTACTTCATCTCGAATCCCTAGCTTGAGCTTCCGTTTAAGCGTCACGAGATCGTCGGCAAGCTTCAGCCGCTGGGCGAGCAGGGAGACAACCTGTTCATCAATGCTGTCTATTTCCCGCCTCAGCGTCTTCAGTTTTTTCTCACTCATGGGCTCCCCTCGATTCGCGCTCCCTCCACGGCCGGTTTGGTGATGATTACTCTCCCCGGCCTCCCCCGCCAGGCCTTCTTTATGTCCTCGGCACTGCTAGGCTTAGCTATTGCTACCACTGCTGGACCCGTGCCTGTGAGGCCAGCCGCGAGCGCACCCGCAGCCAATGCATCCAGCGTTATCGTTGGGTCGTAGCCGAGCGCGCCCGAGTAGAGCAAGCCGTTGAGCGTCAGGGCACCGAAGACATTTCCGCGTATAGCCTGATCGTGCGCGACCTCGACACCCCTCCGGAGCGGCTTGATCCGGGCCATGTTTATCCGCGAGGTGTGGAATTTCATCGGAGGTACGTAGATGATCACGGTGAGATTGGGGTCTAGCTTGAACCGCCGAAGCACGCGCCGTTTGATGTTGTCCGTCACCACACCACAGCCGAAAAATGAAGCCGCCGCGTCGTCGAATGCGCCGGTGATGGTGACGCCCGCCTCAAAAGCAGCATCTATACCCAAGTCCAGCACGAGCTTCGGCTTTGGTTTCCTGCCTAGCGCAGCGAAGGTAGCGAGCACCGCGGCGTTCGCAGCCGCAGAGCTACTTGACAGGCCCACGGCAACAGGAACTTCGGATCTCGTCTGCACCCGCGCGCCGTAGGTTCGCTCAAGCTTGAAATGTTCGAGAACTTTTCGCGTGCATATCTCGATCAACCGAGCGCTTTCAGAGGGATCATCAGCCACCCGCCCGACGATCTCCCTCGGCTTGCTGGTTAGCTTGCAATTAGCTCGAACTCGAAGCTCGATCCCAAAGGCAGCACCTTTGCCAGTGGCGATAGCATTGACGACCGTGGCGGAGCCGCACGCCGATGCAGCCCCCCTTCGCTCAGTCAACTACACACCCCAGTGTACTCACTTGAACCGATTAGGATCGACTCTGCCCGCCCGAAGCATGTGGTCCGCAAGCACTAACGCCAGCATCGCTTCAGCGACCGGCACGATGCGCGGACAGATGTTCGGGTCAAATCGTCCTCTCAGCTTGAGTTCAACTTCCTTCATCCGAGCGATGTCGACAGTGCGTTGCGGCTTGGTTATCGAAGGGGTAGGCTTGACCGCTATCCGAGCGACGATTGGCATGCCTATACTTATGCCACCGAGAATGCCTCCAGCGTTGTTTGTCGAACTCACGATTTTGCTTCCCTTCAGCCTAAGCGAGTCGTTCATCTCTGAGCCAAGCATTCGAGCCGCCTTGAAGCCAGCGCCGATTTCAACGCCCTTGACCGAGCCCATCGACATCAGGGCGTGAGCGATCTCCGCATCGAGCTTATCGAACACGGGCTCGCCTAAACCGGGGGGGACGTTAAGCGCTCGAACTTCGACCATCCCGCCAGTACTGTCGCCCTTCGCACTAGCTCGCAGCACCGATTGCTTCATCCGCTCAGCTACCTTGGGGTCAGCGCATCGCATGGGATTTCGCTCGACGTTCTTGCGAATTTCCTCGGGTTTCACTTCCCGTACAACTGCCACGCCTGCCGCCTCGATGGTGTGGCCTAGGATTTCGATCCCGTGAGCTGTGAGCAACTTCTTCGCAATCGCCCCGGCCGCAACTCGCCCGACAGTTTCTCGTGCTGAGGCTCGCCCTCCCCCGCGGTAGTCGATGTGGCCGAACTTGAGCCAGTAAGCGAGGTCAGCATGACCGGGCCTGGGCTTAGTTTTGATCGCTTCGTATGGCCTCGAGTCAACGTCGACGTTTCGGACTACCATGCAAATTGGTGTGCCGAGGGTCTTGCCTTGGAAAACCCCCGAGAGGATTTCGGCTTTATCGCGTTCTCTGCGAGGTGTTGTAAGGATAGATTGGCCGGGGCGGCGCCGGTTGAGTTCACGCTGCACATCGGCCTCGCTCAACGGCATGCCCGCTGGAATGCCATCGACGACCACACCAATCGCCGCGCCGTGGCTCTCGCCCCAAGTTGTGACTTTAAATTTTTTCCCAAAGGTATTCCCGCTCATTTGAGCACCGCTTTGAAAACTCGCTGCCCGCTCTATAAACCCTTCCGCTAGAGGTGATACACGTGTATCATTCGACGAGTTCCATCTTCGCCCCAAGCTTCTGCATGCCCTCTACGAACCCTGGGTAAGAAACTGGTATTCTCTCAGCACCCTCGACGATCGTTTCCCCACGTGCGACCAAGCCAGCTACCGCGAGAGCCATCGCCATCCGATGGTCGCCGTAGGAAGTGAGCTTGGCGCCCTTGAGCTGCCCCACCCCCCGAACGCGAAGCTCGTCCGGCCGCTCCTCCACCTCGGCCCCCAGCTTCCCGAGTTCGTTAGCTAGGGCGCGGATGCGGTCGGTCTCCTTAAATCGCAGGTGGGGGATGTTCGTGAGCTTCGTCCGACCTTCGGCAACGGAGCCAAGCACCGCGAGCGCTGGCACCAAGTCCGGGTTATCGCCGCAGTCGGCCTCGATGCCTGATAGCTCCCCGCCGCCCGAGACTTCGACCGCCTTGCCTTTCACACTCACATCTGCTCCAAATTCGCGAAGCAGGGCAACCATGCGCTTGTCTCCTTGAGCGCCCCGCACGTCGAGGTTGTTCACCCGCACGGTTCCTCCAGCGAACGCAGCTGCCGCGAGCACGAAGGCGGCCGCGGAGAAGTCACCCGGGACCTCGAGATCTATCGCCTTGAAGACCTGCCCACCCGGAATTTTGAACTCCATGAGGTCGCGGCTGCGCTTGATTCGAGCCCCGGCTGCATCGAGCAGCTCGAGCGTAATCTCGACATAGGGCTTGGAGCGGAGCTCTTCGGTTACGGTTATCTCGACATCCTCTTTTGCGTAGGGGGAAGCCAGCAGCAGCGCTGAGATGAACTGTGAACTTATCGCGCCCGTGATCTCCACCTCACCCCCGTGCAATCCGCCGCCCACCACTACCGGTGGCCTGCCCCGGGGCCCCTCACAGCGCGCTTTGGCCCCTAGGTTGGCGAGCGCCTCGATCAACGGTCCCATCGGGCGGGCACAAACTGACTCATCGCCTGCCAAACGCATGAGCTTGGGTGAAAGTGCTGCAATCGCGCTCATCAAACGAATCGTTGTGCCTGAGTTGCGAGCGTCGATAATATCAGCACGAGGTCTGAGTTCGCCCGCGGTGCCCAGAACCCGCCAGACATCGCCTTCTTGGTTGACCTCCGCCCCGAGCGTTCGAGTCGCTTCGATCGTCGCCTCGGTGTCGAAGCTCAAAAGTGGGTTGATAACCTTGCTTTCACCTCGTGCTAGCAACGCTACCATGAACGCGCGGTGGGTGTACGACTTCGAAGGCGGTGCTCTAACTTCACCTGCCAGCTTCGAGGGTTTGATTTTCAACAACGCCATGGGGTTCCCGCTACACAATCTCCGAAAGCTTTAATATAGGGTTTGATGCGAAGAGGACTAGCTGGTGAGGGTATGGCAAACCAAACGGGCTGCAACGGCGATGGTTGCCTTTATTGCTAGAGTAGTCATACCCGGGCCCAAAACAAATTCACGCCTTCTGGCACACTTTTTAATGCGGGCGCAGCATATCACACACGGAGGTGGTGTAATTGTCTGAGGTTGGAAAGCGGATAAGGCTTGAGCGGATAATCGACCGGAAAACAAGACGAACGGTGATTGTACCTATGGATCACGGCTTGAGCATGGGGCCAATCGCCGGGCTCGAGGACATGGCATCGATCATAAACAAAATCGCTGCTGGTGGGGCAAATGCCGTAGTACTCCACAAGGGCATCGTTCGTGCCGGACACCGGGGATACGGAAAAGACATCGGGCTGATCATCCACCTCTCTGGGAGCACCTCGCTGGGGCCTGACCCCAACAGCAAGGTTCCGGTAGCGACGGTCGAGGAGGCGATCAGCTTGGGCGCGGATGCTGTTTCAGTCCACGTGAACGTTGGCGCAGCGAACGAGCCTGAACAGCTCCAAGCGCTTGGTGATACCGCCGAGATCTGTGCAGCGTGGAGCATGCCGCTCTTCGCGATGATGTACCCGAGAGGACCAAAGATAAAGAATCCACACGACCCGGTAATGATTGCGCATGCTGCCCGCGTTGGGGCGGAGTTAGGTGCGGATATCATCAAAACTTCTTACACCGGGGATATCAACACCTTCCGAAAGGTTGTCCGGGGGTGCCCTGTGCCCGTGGTGATCGCGGGCGGACCGAAGATAGCGACTCCGCGGGACGTGCTCAAGATGGCGGGCGAGGCGATCAAGGCTGGCGCGATAGGGATCTCGATAGGGCGTAACATCTTCCAACATCGCAACCCGACCGCGATGACCCGAGCGCTAGCGCGGATCGTGCACGGGAGAGTCTCGGTCGATAAGGCGATGCACGAGCTCAAGCGGTGAACGAAATTGCAAAAGTTGCTGTGGGTCAGGGCCGACTGGGAAGAACCTTGGAAACATCGAAAAACCTTCGTCCGGGCTGCCATCGAAGCTAGCGCGAACGCAGTCTTGACCAAGCCCGAGGACGCCAAAAAAGTGCTGAAGCTCGGGGCAATTTCCGTTGTGGCGAGCGAACCGGCTCCAAGCGTGAGCGTGGTGGTGCTGAGCGTCCGAAGCGTGGGCGAGGTGGAGCAAGCCCTTAATCAAATTGAGAAACTGCACAAGCAGGAAAAGAAAGTCGCGGTACTAGTCGAGGTATCGAGCAAAGAGCTAGAGCGCGCTGCGGTTACCGTTGGAAAAACAGCCGATTTCATCATCGCGGTAACGCCTGACTGGAAAGTCATCCCACTCGAGAACTTAATCGCCGAACTCCAGCACGCCGAGGTCAAAGTCTTGGCCGGGGCAAAAGATGCCAGCGAGGCAAAAGTCGCAGTTGAAACCCTCGAGGTGGGGGCGGCGGGCGTGCTGCTTGACGCGAGGGAGCGGGGTGCGGAGGAGATTCGAAAAGTTTGTGAAACCTTCGAGCGACTTGCGGCTGAAAAACTTGAGCTAGTACCAGCTAAGGTGACCACGGTCCGACCCGTTGGTATGGGTGACCGGGCCTGCGTTGACACGACCTCCCTGATGACGTTGGGTGAAGGCATGCTCGTGGGGAGCCAAGCTGGGGGCATGTTCCTAGTTCACTCGGAGACGCTGCCAAGCGAGTTCGTTGAACCCCGGCCCTTCCGCGTAAATGCCGGAGCGGTGCATGCATACATCCGCCTGCTAGGGGGGAAGACGAAGTACATGTCAGAGCTCGAGGCTGGAGACGAGGTGCTCATCATCAA
Organism: Hadarchaeota archaeon (SeqCode); assembly: GCA_964575725.1. Classification (GTDB taxonomy): domain Archaea; phylum Hadarchaeota; class Hadarchaeia; order Hadarchaeales; family Hadarchaeaceae; genus DG-33. The sequence continues at coordinate 2,227 of CAZNRG010000045.1, read as the reverse complement.
CGCTCGGGGTGAGGCTCGCACGGGCGTGGTTGGGCGAGTGAAGATTGAGCGCCGCCCGCTGCTGCTCGTCGAGGCCGAGCGCGAGGGAGAAAAATTCAAAACGCTGCTCCAGAATGCCGAGACGGTAAACCTCGTCGCGAAGGATGGAAAGCCAATCTCCGTGGCGAAGCTCAAGCCCGGTGACGAGGTGCTTATGCACGTCGGGCGGGTCGGGCGACACTTCGGCGTCGAGGTCGAGGAAACTGTAGTCGAGAGATAAACAGGGGTGTTTCCTTTTGAGCGAGTTGAGATTTGGCACGCACAAATTGTTAACTCCAGCCATCTGCGGTTCAGTAATGGCCGAAAAAGTCAACGAAATGAAGACCTGTGTGGCCAAAGCCATCGAGCAGGGTGCCGACTTGGTCGAGCTCAGGGTGGATGGGCTTCGCGATCAAGCAGGCTGGGGGAAACTGCTGCCCGTCAAAGTGCCGGTAATCCTGACGAACCGTCCCGAGCGCGAAAAAGGCGGCTTCAAAGGAGATGAAAATAAGCGCATTGAAGTGCTGCTCCAAGGCATCGCACAAGGAGTTTCCTGCATCGACGTTGAACTTTCGACCCCCGAGCCCCTGCGCGAGCGGGTGGTGTCGCAGGCTAAAAAATCTGGTGTTGCGGTATTGATGTCCTACCACGATTTTTCCCTGACGCCCTCCATCGAAGTGCTAACCGATGTAACAAAGCGCTTGGCGGGGGCTGGCTGTGACCTCGCGAAAATCGTGACGTTCGCGGAGAGCACTGGCGAGGCGCTCCGCATGCTGGACTTCCTAGCTCAAGTGCAGGACGAGGTGGCGGTACCGGTAATAGCATTCGCGATGGGGGATGCTGGTAAGATAACGCGCATCGCCGCTCCGATATTGGGTTCACCCATCGTTTATGCAGCTGCCGACAAGGTTACCGCACCCGGGCAATTCGATGTGGCGACCACGAAACGCCTGCTACATGAGTTGATTCCTGGAGGGGAACGACCATGAACTCGACAAAGCTCAGACTCTTCGCGCTGATAGGCGACCCAGTAGAGCAAAGCCTCTCGCCAGCCATGCATAACGCAGCCTTCCGAGCGCTTGGACTCGACTATGCTTACGTGGCACTCCGCGTGCCCAAGCGATTTCTGGCCGATGCCGTCGGAGGCATTAGGGCGCTTGACATAGCTGGGTTCAACATCACCACCCCCCACAAGATCAGCATTATCGGCCTGCTTGATGAGCTCGACGAGTCCGCGAGCTTGGTGGGTGCGGTCAACACGGTCAAAAACGAGCGGGAAAAGCTCATCGGGTTCAACACCGATGGCGCGGGCGCCCTTCGATCGCTCGAGGAAAAAATTGGTACCGTCAAGGAAAAGGAAGTGGTGCTCTTAGGCGCAGGAGGAGCTGCCCGCGCCATCGCGTTCTCCCTAGCTAGGGCGGGCGCAAGGCTTACTATTGCCAACCGCACCGTCCCGAGGGCGCGAGCGCTGGCGTCGACGATCAAGCAAAAGTTGGGGGTAGATGTGAAAGTAATCTCCTTGAACCGCGCCGAACTCACCGGGAATTTGAAAAATGCAGACATCCTCATAAACGCCACGTTGGTCGGCATGTACCCCAAAGCTGATCAAACTCTAGTGACCTCGAGCATGATGCATCGCGGGCTCGTCGTCTATGATATCGTCTACGAGCCCCTCAGGACTAGGCTGCTGCGAGAGGCGAGGCAAGCAGGAGGAAGGACCATCGATGGGCTGAACATGCTCGTGCACCAAGGTGCGCTGGCGTTCGAGATCTGGACGGACGAGCGAGCACCCATTAAAGTTATGGAGGCTGCAGCAAAACGGGAGTTGAGGGGGAAAGATAGGTGAAGGTCGCTGTCATCGGCGCGGGCGCGATGGGACGATGGTTGGTCAGCTTTGCAAAGCAGAACTTGGGCGAGGTGGTGGTCGCGGATGCCAGCGCCGCCAAGGCCGAGCTGGTAGCCAATGAATTCGGCATAAGCGCTAGGTTGGTCACGGAGGCTGCCGCGGAAGCTGAGCTCGTGCTGGTCGCCGTGCCGATCTCCAAAACTCCTGAAGTCATCAAATCGCTCGCTGGGCGGGTGCAGCGGGGGGCATTGCTCGCCGATGTCGCCTCGGTGAAGAGCGATGTCGTCGAGGCCATGCAGGCCATAGAAGCCAAATCCGAGCTCGTATCGCTCCACCCGCTCTTCGGCCCGGGGGCGACAAGCG
>CAZNRG010000044.1:0-9558 GCA_964575725.1 Hadarchaeota archaeon (SeqCode) | reverse complement strand
GACCTGCGTGAGCTGCTCAAGACCGGCAGGATAGGGCGCATCAAGGTGAACATCAACTCAACCCAAGGAAAATCGTCGGGCACGATAACGATACCATCGAGCCTCGACCGAATCGAAACGTCGATCATCGCTGCGGCGCTTGAGACCATCGACCGAGTGGGCCCCTGTGAGGCGACTATCAAGGTCGAGCGAATTGAGGACGTGCGCAACGCCAAGCGGAAGTTCATCGTGGGGCGCGCCAAGGAGATCCTCGAGCGCGCCGGGGAGGCCGCCCCCGAGACCCAAGAGATTGCGGAGCAGGTCAAGGAATCCGTGCGCCTCGAGGAGATCGCCGAATACGGGGGCTTGCCCGCGGGCCCGGGGGTGCGGGGTTCCGATGCAGTAATAATAGTCGAGGGGCGCGCCGATGTGCTGAATTTGCTTCGCGCGGGCATCCGAAACGTTATTGCCATCGAGGGGACAAGCGTGCCCAAGACGGTAATCGACCTGAGCAAGGACAAGACGGTGACGGCCTTCCTTGATAGCGACCGGGGCGGAGACCTAATCCTGAAGGAGCTGCTTCAAGTCGCTGACCTCAATTACGTTGCGCGCCCGCCGCAGAACCGCAGCGTGGAGGATCTCACCCGAAAGGAAGTAATCAAGGCGCTGCGGAACAAAGTGTCCCTTGAGCACGCGCTGGCCGAGCTCCGAGGGAAGCCCGCGCCTGAAGCTGCGCCCGCCGCCGAAGGGGAAGGCCGAGAGCTTCGGGAACTAGAGAGCGTCATCGGCAGGTTGCGCGGCACCCTGAGGGCACAGTTGCTTAATGAAAAACTCGAGCGGATCGAAGAGGTTCAAGTGAGGGAGCTGAAGGAGAGACTGCCCAAGACCTCGAACGTTAAAGCCGTGGTGTTCGATGGGGTCGTGACGCAGGAGCTCGCGGACCTCGCGGCAGAGCGTGGCGTGCGATACGTCGTCGGAATGCGCTCGCGCGTCGAAGCGGCGCCGACAAACGTGCGCGTCCTGACTGTGGACGATATCCGAAAGTTGAGGCACCGAAGGTAGCTGCAATTAGAGTTTGTAGTCCATCGCCACGGCTGCCTCGCCGTCCTCGTAATAGTAGGGGATCTCCTCCCGCTGCCGAAAGCCGAGCTTGAGGTAGAACTGCTGCGCCTCATGGTTGCTCTTTCGCACTTCTAACCGCACGAGCTTCGCCCCTTTCGCGCGGAGGCGGCCGATGATGCGCTCCATGAGGGCCGAGCCGATGTTCTGTTTTCGGTAAGGCGGGTCGACGCCTATCGCCAAGATGTGGCCCGTCGCTCCCCATCGGATCACCCCGATCACGTAGCCCACCACTTTTCCATCAGCCTCCGCGACGAGAAAACCATCAGGATGCATCGCACGTAAGCGGTTGAGCAGGCTCGGTGGGTAGGGATCCTTGAAGCACTTGTACTCTATACTCAGGATCGGCTGCATATCGGTAGGATTTAGGTCCCGAATTCGAACGAGCCTCTGGGCCACCACGGGGACACCTTAACTATGTTTAAGCGACCACAGATAAAATCATTGGGGATAACATGGCAACGCCCGAGGCTCGCGGGCAGAGATTCGAATTATCCGGGGGAGGAAAACCCCTCAAAGAGCTATTGGGTGAAACTTGAGGCGTGGAAAAAATGGGATTATTGAGTCGAATTCGCGATGCGCTGGGGCTTGGACCACCCAAACGGAAGCCTGTGTTCATACCCTTTCAAGCGGTAGAAGTGCACCGAGGTTCATACGATGACTTCGAGCGGGCACTGCACAAGTACGGCCTCATCATGCTGATCGTCGGGAAGCGGGGGTCTGGAAAAACTGCGCTCGGAATGCAATTTTTAGCTTGGTTCAACCACGTCGCGCGGCGGAGGTGCTACGGGATCGGCTACGATGCTGCGAAGCTACCGAGGTGGATCAAAAAAGTCAGGAACATCGAGGATATCCCAAACGACTCCGTGGTGCTCATCGACGAGGCCGCGATAATGTTTTTTTCGCGTGAAGCGATGACCCCGATGAATAAAATGCTCACCAAGCTCATGGCCATCGCCCGCCACAAAAACCTGAGCATGGCGTTGATAACCCAAAGCTCGGCTCTAATTGAAATTAACGTGCTCCGGCTGGCTGACGTGCTCCTGCTCAAAGAGCCATCGCTGCTCCAGGCGAGGTTTGAGCGAAAGGCCTTGCAAGATATTTTCAATAGCGTCGACAAAACGTTCAAGAAGCTCGATGACCGCGTGAGCCACTTCTACGTGTATTCTGATGAGTTCGAGGGGCTTGCACACTATAGCCTGCCTCACTTCTGGAATGACTCGATAAGCCGCGCCTTCCGAGAGTTTCGCGGCAGGTAGCATGTCAAACGTTTGACGTTGGGGGCTTGTGTACGCGAGTCATCTACAAGGACCTGAAGCACGGAAAAATCAAGCTCGCAGTCGAAACCCTCGACGACCTCTGGCACCTCCAGCACTTGGTTGAGCCGGGCGACATAGCTATGTCATCGACTTGGCGCCGAGAGCGTGAGGTCAAAGATAAGCTCAGGCCGGAGCGGCTCGAAAAGCGGCGCGTAACGCTCTCGATAAAGGTTGGAGGCGTCGAGTTTCACAAACATGCAAACCGCCTCCGCCTGCTGGGCACGATCGTTAGGGGGCCTGATATCGGGAAACATCACTCCTTCAGCTTGGAGCCCGGGTCTACACTTGCCATCACAAAAACTTGGCGACCGGATCATCTCAACCGCATCCGGGAAGCCGTTCGAGCCAGCCGCCGCCCACGTGTCCTGCTTGTGGCGCTCGACGATGTTTCGGCAGAGCTCGCGTTGATTCGCCAATACGGGCTCGATGAGATGGGCACGATTTCTCTGGCGAGAGCAGGTAAGCGCTACGCGGTCAAGCGGGAAGCAGACGAACGAAAATTTTTCCATAAGCTAGCCCGGGCGATGAACGACATCGTTTCGCGCGAGGGCGTTCGGGCCGCCATAGTTGCTGGCCCAGGGTTCACCAAGGATGCGTTCGTAGCATTTCTGCGCGAGAAATATCCAGAGCTCGTTTCGAAGGTCAGGCGCGACGATGTCAGCTCGGGGGGCAGGGTGGGACTCTACGAAATCGTACGCCGTGGGCTTGTCAAGCAGGTCTCGCACGAAGACCGCGTCTCATTTGAAACGTCGCTGGTCGAGCGGCTGATGATGGAGATTGCGAAGGGCAGGCTCGCAACCTATGGAAAAGCCGAAGTCGGGCGGGCCGCATCGCTCGGCGCTATCGAGAAACTGCTGGTTGCAGATGAACTCTTGAGGCGAGCGCGCACTGGCGTGGAAGGATTGCTCGAACAAGCACGAAAGACACGGGGCGAAATAATCGTAGTTAGCACCGAACACGATGCGGGCAGGCAGTTGTTGGCGCTGGGCGGCATTGCAGCGTTGTTGAGGTTCAAATTTTAAATGACACACATGTATCACCTACCCAAATGTTTTATCCTGTCGTTACGCATTAGCCATAGAGGTGAACCATGCTGGCTGCGTTAGCCGCGCTGATGCCAGATGTGATTAGGCAAGTGTCGGAGGCCCTACGCAACGCGTCCCCAGTGATACTCATTGTTGTCGGCGCGATATTATTTTTGTTTGCCGGCGCTGTGAAGTGGCTTACAAAAATCGTTGGCGCTGGGCTCTTCATTTACGGCTTGCTTACCGCACTCCAAATGCTTTGAGGCGCTTGTTATAAATATAACAACAATCCGAAAGCCAAGGTTATTCGGTGGGGCACGAAAGTTAACTAGATGGTTGCAAACCCGATTTACGGTACCCCGGCACTCTTCATCAAGCTCGTAGGGGAGCGTATGCTAATAGTCGCGGACCTCCACTTGGGGTTGGAGGGAGAGCTCGCGAGCAAGGGCGTCTCGTTGCCCAGCCAGATCCCCAAGGTCAATGAGCGACTCATCGCCCTCATCAAGCAGCGAAAGCCCGACCGCCTATTTTTTTTGGGTGACATCAAACACAACGTTCCCATCGCCAGCTGGCAGGAGTGGCGCGAGCTTCCAGGTTTTTTTGAGGGGTTGATGAAGCTAGTCCGTGTTGAGGTCATCCGCGGGAACCACGACGGCGGGCTGGAGGGAATGGTGCCGCGGGGGGTAAATATTCACGGTGCGCGTGGCATCATGCTCGGCAAGCGAAAGCGCATTGGGCTGATGCATGGCCACACTTGGCCCTCCCCCGAGGTGCTCAACACAAAACTTCTCATTGCGGCGCATAATCATCCAGCGGTCGAGTTCCGCGACGAGCTCGGGGCGCGAATGATTGAACCGGTCTGGCTTCGCGCAAAGCTCGACGTGACGAAATTTCCCAAAAAGCTTCGTGAGGGGATCAAGGACAAACTCCCAGAGCTGCTCGTGATGCCGGCATTCAGCGAGCTCGTGGGGGGCGCCGCAGTAAATCGAGGGATACCCAAAGAGTTGATTGGGCCGATGTTCAAAGCTGGTGCCGTGAAACTCGAGAGGGCCGAGGCTTACTTGCTTGATGGCACTTTTTTGGGCGAGGTACGCGATCTGAGAAAGTAAAACGGCCCCCCTTCTAAAAGCTTTTATACAGGGGCGACGTTAGGGGTCGGGGGATTCTACGGTAGATGTGCTAATCATCGGAGCCGGCCCCGCGGGCCTCTTTGCAGCGCACGAGCTATCGAAAAATTCGAAACTCTCCGTGACCGTCGTCGATTGGGGGCGGGAGATAGAGAAGCGCACCTGCCCGGCGGTCAAGACTGGAAAGTGCATCGGGTGCAAACCCTGTCACATCATGTGCGGCCTAGGGGGTGCTGGAGGGATGTCAAGCGGAATTTTGAACCTCCGGTACGACATTGGAGGCGACCTCAGTAAGCTCACGAAAAGCGTCCCAAAAGCCGAAAAACTCGTCAAGGAAGTGGATGATGTCTTCGTCGAGCACGGTGCCCCTACGGAGGTCCACGGCACGGGGTCGAAGGAGATAGAGGAGCTCACGAGGCGTGCAGCAGCAGCTGGCGTTCGATTCATCCCAATCACCCAGCGGCACATAGGCAGCGAGTACCTGCCAGAGATTATCAATTCGTTCAAACGAAAACTTGAAAAGCAGGGTGTAAAGTTCATGCTCAACTCACAGGTCGAGCGAATCGGAAAAGGTGAGGTTGTTATCAAGGGAAAGCGAGTTCGTGCGAAGTATATCCTCGCGGCCCCGGGACGAGTGGGAGCTGACTGGTTTGCGGAGCAGGCCCGGGCACTGAAGGTAAAGCTTACCCACGGCCCGATCGATGTAGGGGTGCGGGTCGAGGTACCTGCAGTCGTTTATGAACCCGTCGTCAAGGTGAATCACGACCCAAAGTTCCACATTCGCACCAAGACCTTCGATGATTTCGTGCGCACTTTTTGCACGAACCACCAAGGATTCGTCATGGAGGAGCGCTACAATGATCACGTTGGCGTAAACGGGCAATCCCTTCGGGCAAAGAAGTCCCAGAACACAAACTTTGCACTCCTCATCCACATCGAGCTTACACAACCGGTTACCGACACCACGGCCTACGGGCAGTCGATTGCATATCTCGCAACAACCATCGGGGGCGGGCGGCCGCTGCTTCAACGTTTGGGCGATCTCCGCTCCGGGCGACGGTCCACATGGGATCGGATCGAGCGGGGTCATGTCATGCCGACCCTACGGAGCGTCACGCCAGGTGATATCTCGATGGCTCTGCCCGGGAGAATTGTGACGGGCTTGGTCGAGGGACTCGAGTGCTTGGACGGAGTTGTTCCGGGTGTCGCTGAAGACTCGACGCTGCTTTACGCGCCCGAAGTCAAACTGTATGCAATGCAGATTCACGTCGATGAAAACATGGAGACAAACGTGCCTAACCTCTTCGTCGCTGGCGATGGGGCCGGGCTCTCGCGAGGAATCGTCACCGCTGCCGCGACGGGTCTTCTTGCAGCCAGGGGAATAATCGCCAAAGCGAAGGCATAAACTACTCAATCACTTCGAGCTTCGACAGCTGCGCGCGCTGTTGTGGCGTAAGTTCGATCGGGTGCGGGCGCTCGGGGACGCTTATTTCTTTTACCTCCCCGAAAAGAAGCGTCGAGAAGTACCGGAATCCGTGATCGTTGAGCATCGTCGCCACACGCTTGAGCTCGGGGTGGCGTTTGTGAAGTCTGATACACGCCTCCACGTTCGCCCCGCTGGAAATCCCGAGGAAAAGCCCCTCATCGCGGGCGATGCGCTTCGTCATCCAGATGGCTCGCTCCGAAGAAATTAGAATCACCCCATCCAGCAGAAAAACGTCTAGAATCGACGGAACGAACCCGTCTCCAATGCCTTCTATGTGGTGGGTTCCCCAGCGCTGCTTTGAGAGGACCGGGCATTCAGCCGGCTCGACCGCGTAAATCTTGATGTTCGGGTCTTGTTCCCTCAGATATTTCCCAACCCCCGTAAGCGTTCCACCGGTTCCAACCGCCGCAACGAATGCATCGAGCTTACCTTCAACTTGCTCCCAGAGTTCGGGTCCAGTAGTTTCGTAGTGAGCCTGAACGTTTGAAGGGTTGTTGAACTGGTCTACCCAGAAGTAGTGCTCCGGGTCCATGGAAACGAGTTTTCCCGCCCGTCTCACCGCGAGGTCGACATCGGACTCCGCCCCAGGGACTTCTAAAATCTTCGCTCCGAATGCCCGCATCGCTTTCTTCCGCTCTTCGCTCATTCCTTGGGGCATGATGATCAACACGGGGTAACCAAAATAAGCGCCGATCATCGCGGTCGAGATGCCCGTGTTGCCCGTGGTACTCTCAACGATCGTCATCCCGGGGTGGAGCTTTCCCTGTTCGATCGCGTCCCCCACGATTCTCAGCAAAATTCGGTCTTTCAGGCTTCCGGATGGGTTCATGAACTCGGCTTTTCCAAAGAGCTCGAGCTCAGGCGTGCCAGCGAGCTTGGTGAGCTTACGAAGCTGGACTAGCGGAGTGTGCCCTACGAGTTTGGTTGCGTCGCCCACGACCTCTTTGTAGCGGCCCCAATCCACAGGCACCACCCCCAGTAGCTTGTTACGATTTGTGGCCAATATGTCTATTTAAATCTGTAACCTAGGGTCTTGGGGACTTGATGAGAGCCATCGTAGCCTTCACGCTCCTGATGTGCATAACCGCTTCTGGAGCTCTTGCTCAAGAATGGCCGACGTTCGGGCATGATGTGCAGCGCACCGGCGCCTCGAGCTCCTCAGCGCCAGACCAAGGCGAGATAGCTTGGACGTTTGTGGGTGCTAGTAGCTTTTCATCACCAACGGTCGCAGATGGCAAAGTTTTCGTTGGTACCGAAGATGGATACATTCTCGCGATCAACGCAATCAACGGCAAGGAGGTCTGGAGTTTCAAAACTGGCGACGAGGTAGCATCGCCAACTTTCGCGGATGGGCACATATATGCTGGCTCCCACGATAATTCGGTCTATTGCCTAGATGCTGCCACGGGCGAAAATCTGTGGAGCTATCCAACACACGACGCGATATACTCGGCACCAGCGGGCGTCGATAATGTAGTTTATGTGACTTCAACCGATGGCTCTGTCTACGCGCTCAACGCAGTGACGGGGAAGCTCATCTGGGAAAATAATTTCGGTGTTCGAATTACCTCCTCACCCGCGGTCAAGGACAATAAAGTGTTTTTCAGCACTTGGAACGGCATCGTGCATGCTATCAACACAGGCGATTGGTCGGAGAACTGGCGCTACCAGACTGGTGAACCCGGGGCGCTCGAGAACTACGTGATCATCTCGTCACCTGCCATCGCGGGCGCGCTCGTATACATCGGGTCAAATGATTGGCACCTCTATGCGCTCGACGCGGAGAATGGGGCGAACAAATGGAAGTTCAAGGCAGGTTATCATATCGAATCCTCCCCCGCGGTCGCCGACAACGTCGTCTATTTTGGCTCGGGCGATGGCCACGTCTACGCCCTCGACGCCGAAAACGGTGATTTGATATGGAGCTACTCCACCGGAAACCAAGTGCTGTCATCCCCCGCGGTCGCCGACAACAAGGTGTTCATCGCCTCACAGGACGGCTACCTCTACGCGCTTCGAGCCGGGGACGGCACGCTCGTGTGGAGGCGTCGCATTGGCGGAGTTTGGAGGGCGTCGCCAGCCGTCGCTTACGGGAAGGTCTTCATAGGGTCGAGCGATGGCAAGCTCTACTGCTTCGGGAGCTGGGGCTCAGTGAAGGGGGGCAACATCGGGAAGGGGGTGATCTACTTATTCATCACTGCCTTGCTCGTGCTCGCGCTATGGGGGCTGGCCCGTCTGAAGCCCCCAAAGCCAAAGCGGGTCAGGAAAAAAGAGAAAAAATAGCGTAGGCGCGTAATAGTGGCTATTTGGTTCTTTGTATGTGCGATAGGATTTCTTTTGTTAATACCTCTCCACTTTTTGTCGGTCGAGCACCGGAAACTTCAGCGAAGATATGGAAAGAAAAGGGGAGTGAAAATCGGCAGGGTTCTGGGCGCCTTCTCGGGGTGGATGGAGCTTGTATTTTTATTGGGTTTTTGGATCTCACCGCAGCACAGATTTGCAATTCCAATTTTTTCGGGTTTCTCCGTCCCGATTTCATTTGTTAATTATTCGATTCCTGTTCTCCATTTGGTAATCGCCTTGCCTCTTCTGCTGATAGGGGGTTGGATTGCCGTCAGAGGGGTTAGGGCGATGAGTTCAGAGGTGGGCTTCGGAGCGGTGGAGACCCATTCCAAACCAAGTAAAATCGTGACGAGTGGGCCTTATGCTGTTGTCAGGCACCCTCAATATCTGGGTGCAGATTTAGCGCAGATAGGCGGTTCCATCCTCTTCTCGGCTTCATATTCCCTGTTGTTTACTCCAGTTTATGTGATGTGCAATTACCTAATTTCGTGGAAGGAGGAGAAAGAGTTGGCCAGGGAGCTGGGTAAAAAATACAAAAATTACCAGAAGAAAGTACCCATGTTTATGCCCAGATTTTGGAAGAGGTAATTTTAATGAATTTTTAGTGGTGGGGTCGCCGAGATTTGAACTCGAGTCACCGGCTTTTTCGCGCTTCCGCGACCCGAAGCCGGCAGGTTGTCCGAGGCTAAGCCCCTATAGACCAGGCTACCCCACGACCCCGAAAAGATTGATACACCAAAACATTTACCTTTTGCTGCCCGCCTTCAGCAGCCGTTCAAGTTCCCGCTCGAGCGTCACCACCGGGATGTCGGGCACGCTTATCCGCTGGCTCTTTCCTCGATGCGTTTCGCCCGAAGGCTGTAGGTCCACCAGGCCCAAGCCCTCCATGCGCCTTAGGTACTCCCAGAGCTGGGTGTGCTTCCGGGACTTTTCGCCGTGTTCCTCGCAAACAACACGATAGCTGCGCTCGACCTCGCCCGTCACCGCGTAGGCCCGCTTCGAAACTTTTAATTTCCGCGCTACGGCCAGCAGGAGCAGTTTTTCGTGTGGCTGAAGATCGCGAATCACCTCCCGCTTGACCTCAGGGTATACCTCGGCCTTTGCCATGCGCGCGTGCTCAGGCATCACCGTATCGGCACCCCCCCCATCCGCGGTCATCC
>CAZNRG010000043.1:0-9575 GCA_964575725.1 Hadarchaeota archaeon (SeqCode) | reverse complement strand
ACCACGCCGAAGATCATCTCGGCTAACATCCAAATGGTGATGGGGATAGTGAAGCCCCAAGCCACGAACATGCGCACGCGTGCTCGCTGCATCTCCACCAGCGATTTGTCGACTTCCTCTTCCTCGCTCACGCCGTAGCCAACATCTTGGACCGCCTTCCTAAGATCGACCAGCGTCACGATTTCTGGAGCATATTCAACCGTGGCCTTCTCGGTGGCGAAGTTGACGCTGACGCGGCGAACTCCATCCAAACCCTTCAACGCTTTTTCTATCTTTGCGGCGCATGCAGCGCATGTTATCCCTGTAATCTTCAAACTGATTTCGCGCGTTCGTTCCTCCCCGATACCCACAGGGGTGTAGCCGGTTGCCCTGATTGTTTTTCCAAGTTGATTTAGATTCATTTTCCCCGCATCGTATTCGACCGTGGCCTTTTCGGTGGCAAAGTTAACATTGGCACTGACGACTCCTTTCTGCTCTTTGAGGGCTTTCTCAATGCTTTGGGCGCAGCTCACGCAGCGCATCCCGCTGATACGGATGGTGGTCTTCTTTCTGACCATTTCACCATTAATCCTTTTTTACGAGAGATACACATTATACATTTGGGATTGGGAGTCTAAAATGAAGGTTTACCTCGACAACGGCACGACTACACCAGTCGCGAAGGAAGTGCTAGATGCTATACTACCTTATTTCACCGAGCGATTTGGGCACCCGCTATTTCTTTACTCCCTCGGCCGGGATGCTGCAGATGCGATCGAGAAAGCCCAAAAAACCATAGCCAAGACGGTGAATGCGGCAAGCGAGGAGATAATTTTCACATCGAGCGCGACCGAAGCCAATGATTTTGCTATCCGAGGTGTGGCTCACGCCAATAAGCGGGCGGGCAACCACATCATTACCACAAAAATCGAAAATCCATCCGTTCTCCGGCCATGTGAAATACTCGAAAAGGAAGGGTTCAAAGTGGACTATCTCGATGTTGGCCCCAAAGGGTTCATCGATTTGGGACGGCTCCGAAAGCTGATCAATAAAAATACAATTCTCGTAAGCATCGCGCATGTCAACGATGAAATAGGCACTATTGAGCCAATCGAAGAGATATGCAAACTACTGCAAGAACAAAAACACAAGATTTATTTTCACGTGAACGCTGCCGCTTCGTACGCGAGAGTTCCAATAGATGTGCAGAAAGGTATCGACCTCTTGAGCCTGAGCTCGCACAAGATTCATGGGCCAAAGGGTGCGGGTGCCCTTTACGTACGCAGGGAAACGAAGATAGAGCCAATTTCCTACGGCTACATCTCGATGTTCCCACTGAAACCAGGCACCGAAAATGTTCCAGCGATAGTTGGCTTCGGTAAAGCAGCTGAGCTAGCGTTCGAGAGTTTTGACAAGTACGTCAGGTACATGCAGAAGTTGCGTGATAAGTTGATGGCAGGCGTAGAGGAAAAAGTACCACACACCGTGCTCCACGGCCCCAGAGGTAAAAAACGAAGCCCAGCGAACGTGAATTATTCATTCAAATACGTCGAGGGGGAGTCAATTTTGTTGCACCTTGATCTAAATGGCATTTCAGTGGCAACGGGCTCAGCTTGTGCCACGAGAAAACTCGAGCCGAGCCATGTGCTGACCGCGATTGGGGTAAAGCCCGAGGTGGCCCACGGTGCGATAAGGTTCACACTAAGCAGGTACAACACCAATGAAGAGATTGACTACGTGCTCGAGGCGTTGCCACGTGTGATTAAGAACCTGCGCAAGATAAGCCCCATCAAGCCCGGGGCGTTCTAGGTGGTGGTATGCCAGTTGATTACACCGAGCGGAGCTTGCTCAAGTACACCCAAAAGGTGCTTGACCTGTTCAAAGATCCAAAAAACGTGGGCGAGATGAAGAACCCCACGGCAACGGCTATCGAGGGTGATGCCCAGTGCGGTGACATGTTTAAGATGTTTTTAAAAATCGAGAACGAGCGAATCGTCGATGCAAAATTCCTTTCTTTCGGCTGCGCTGCAAACATTGCTGCTGGTTCAATGACCACCGAGATAATAAAGGGGATGACAGTTGATGAGGCAGAAAAAATCTCCATCAAAGATATCTCGGGAAAGCTCGATGGTCTCCCTGCACTAAAGATGCACTGCGCAGTCTTAGCATACAAAACGCTGCGCAAAGCGATAAAAGCGTACAGGGAAACTAAGGCGGTGTGAAATTTGGCCGCCGCTGTGCCTAAGATTTTCCGCCCAGCTTTTGTGGAAGGCTGCTCCCTCGCGAAAGGAGTTGAGATAAGAGAACTACTTGAGGTAAAAAAAGAGACGATTCTTTATGTTCAGCCATGCGTCTCCGAACGGGGAAAGCTCATGGCGGATATTGAGCTGGGGAAAGAGGAGATCCGTGCCCAACCGTTCATCGATCCATCAACGCTCTGCCATCTGCTGGAAATCCACCGCAGGCGTTTTGCTGAACTGAAATGTAGCCCGAACTTGGGTGCCGCGAAACTCAAGTGGAAGGGGAGAGAAATAAGCATCTTCAAGAACGGAAAGCTAAAAATTCAACGTGCCCTCGATCGCGAAGAAATCTTGCGAATCGCAAATTCGATTTCCCGCCTTGTATGGGGTGCTGTGATCTGCGAGGTCTGTGGAATGCCAACCATTTACTGTGCATCCGGGAAATGTGGGAAATGTAGATTGGAAGAAAAACCAGCGCCCGTGCAGCTCGAGGAACTCCCGAATGCCGCGTTGCTTACCGAAGGATATATCAACTTGGGGAAAGCAACCGATGCATCAAAATTGAAAAAATTTCGAGAAGAGTTCGAAAAATCCCTGCGTACCGCGCAATATCTCGCGTTGTTCTTCACGATAGAAGCTCCGAGCAAAGAGGATGCCGCTTTGGGACTTGTTCTGCTAGGAGAGGCCGAGCAGGTGGGCAGCAAAAAATAAAACCAATGGGATATAACACCGTTATGTGGGAAAGATGAGGCCCCCTTGCGAAGTTGTGGTTAAAGATGTTCTACCGGCGATAAGGGCAATGCTAGTAAAGGAGTTGACCGAGCGCCATCACCTAAGCCAGGTCGAGGTGGCGAGGAAGCTCGGCATCACCCAGCCCGCGGTTAGCCAGTACCGTCGAATGCTGCGCGGGGCTGGTCGGGGGAGCAGAATTCTGAAAGGCATTGAAAAACATGTACGGGGACTTGCAGATGATATAGCTAGGGGCAAACTGAAGCAAAAGCAGATCATCCAGCGCTATTGCATAATCTGTAAATCGATGGGTCAACGGGAATTAATCTGCCTGCTCCACATGCGGGCCGCACCCTACTTAAGAGGAGAGAGATGTAGGGTTTGCTTTCCTAGGGATAGATCGTGAAAGTACCGCCAACGGGTGTCCCTTACTCTTGAACTCGAACATCTTGTACCAGCCGAAAGGAACGCGGAGCACCTCATATCCTTCCTCTACAAGCTTGCATTCAACGCATTTCAGAAGTTGGATTGCAAACTCTGGTGCTGCTAACTCGTTAGAGAGGTGTGCGAATGGGAATAAAGTTACATTGTGAACCTTTACTTTAGATGCAATACTCTTAATCTCCGTCAGAGTTTTTTCAATCACATCATCGGATTTTTCGTCAACTTTCTCGACGCATATAAACGCTATGAGCGGATTCCGCATGCTGCCTACCTTGCGCTCGCGCGGTATTTCCTCCCCAAACTTCGTCTGCTCCTTGATTTGATAGTTTACATAGTCCGCGTGCACAAACAGCAGTTTCATGCGTTTCACCTAGAGCCGGGGGCCGGATTTGAACCGGCGAATAGCGGGTCTGCAACCCACCGCCTTAACCACTAGGCTACCCCGGCAGCAAACTCCTTTTATAACACTGTTATATAAAATTTATCGTGGTCCCAATGGGTAAGGAGAAAGTTGTTTGTCTGGTCTCTGGGGGGATAGATTCCCCAGTCGCCTGTGCCTTGGCCGCGAGAAGCTTTGATCTCCTGCCGCTACACTTCTGTCTCTATCCTTACACTTGTGAGGAAACCTTTTTGGTCGCGATGGGTGTGCTCAAGGACCTCAGAGCGAAGGCGAGGTTCGAGAAAGTCATCGTCTACCCTTGGCCGAGAATTTTGCAAGCGATCCTCGGCAACCGCGAACGCAGGAACTACGCCTGCCTCGCGTGCAGGAAGGGCATGTTTCGGGTGGCAGAGAGGGTCTGCGAGCGAGAGGGCGCCTCGGGTATCGTGACGGGCGAATCGCTCGGACAAAAAGCGACGCAAACGCTGCCCAACTTGGTGGCTACTTCACAAGGGATAAAATTTCCAATACTTCGCCCACTGCTCGGCCTCGACAAGCTAGAGATCGAGCGTCTCTCCAAGCGCCTTGGTATCTGGCATGAAGTGCATGCGGGTTGTTGTTATGCAACGCCAAAATACCCTCGCACCCAAGCCGACCCTAGGGTGCTCGATGAATTGCTTGATGAACTCCACATCGATGAGGCCATCCCCAAGGAATTTGAAAATGTGCTCGAGGTTCACACCTTCGAGGAGGACTTCAGGGGCTACCTCGAGAAGCTAGCTTAAATTTTTCAATTTCTCGTCGATGCCGTTCACAGAACTCCGGCTCCTTCAGCTGCGCCTCGAGCACCTCCTCCTGCCAATGGGCGTTGAAAAGTCTACACGTCTTGTCCGTGCAGAAGGGGCCGAGGGTGAGGTGGTAGAAGAGCGCCTGCATGACGTACCCCTTCATCACCTCGGTCAGCCGCTCGTCGTCGTAGTCGATGAACCTGCCGCGAAACTTCTCCTTCAGCTCCTCGAGCGGGGTAGGTCCGCCCAGCACCGCATACTGTTGCTTCAGCGCGTAATACTCCTTGGGTTTAGCAGGGGCCTCGACGATTCCCGTGGTTGAGATCAGCGAGGGAAAGCCGTAGACGCTCACGCGCGCGTGGTAACGTCCGTCGCCCCCGTCCCACGTGCCGAAGAGGCGGTTGGTGAAGACGATGTGGGCGTGCTCAATGGTGAACTCTTCCTCGGGCAGGAGCTCTCGAAGCACTGCTTGGAGCCTGAACCCATCGTAGAGAATACCGGTGAGTTTTAAGCCCGGGTTCCGCAGGAGTTTTCGCTCGAAGTCGATTTCACCCGGCAGAGGTTCGAAGCACACATTTGGGTTCGCCGGGTCACGAACTTTCGTTCCGGCTAGCTTTCGAGCGAGGATTTCAGCCACATCTTCAGAACTCACCATGATGAACGGTTTTCGCACGTCAACCGAAATTTCACCAAACTTGCTCCGTAGATAGCGGACGATCTCTAACAGGTCAAGGGGCTTGGTTGATGGATCTTCGTACAAGTGGACTTTTGGCAGGCGCTCACTTAGCCTCGCGAAGCATCTCATATGCAACCTCGGCAGCTCGTCGACCACTCATGAGCATCGCCCCAAACGTCGGGCCCATGCGGGGTAGACCGTAGGCCGTTGCCACAGCCATCCCCGTGACGATAAGACCAGGGTAGACCTCGCCTGTGTGCTCAACCACAACCTTCTCGGATTTTTCTACCCACATCGCGCCATAACCAGGAACTTTAATTAAACCCCGCCTCTCGAGTAGCCTCACCACGGCGGCATCGTGTCCGGTCGCATCGATTACCAGCTTAGCCTCAAGCCCGACTGGATCGACACAGGTTAGCTCGCGAGGCAATGCCATTACGGGGGTCCAGTTAACCACGACACCACCCACACGATTTTTTTCTCGAATCACGATGTCATCAATCAGCGTCATGTTAAGAATTTTCGCCCCCGCATCGCATGCCGACGCGATCAACTTCGAACATGCATGCGGACCATCAGCGACGAAAAGACCCTTCGAAGATTCGACGTGAGGCACGCCAAGCTCATCGAGAATTTTTTGAGCGGGTGCGCGAACCGTGACTTTATTCATCAGATAACCTCCTATCCAGAAGCCCCCGCCCAAGTAGTTATTCCGTTCGATGATGAGCGTGCTCACTCCGCGCTCAGCGAGCCCTTTCGCAGCCATCAAACCGCTCGGGCCGCCTCCGGCAATGATAACATCGCTCTCAGCATATTTTTGAAAATCTCTCATGAAGCTCTCAACAATCGCTCGCGTAACCTCTTTTTCTCCCGTAGGCTGGAATGCAGACATATCACTCCCTCGATAAACGTGCTTCTTTTTAACTTAAATGCTTCAGCTTGAGCTGCCCACGTTTTCTAAAACTAAGATAATAATTTGACGGCCGTAGCGCCTGAGCTCCTTGGGTGTCAGCTTGCCCCCCGGAAACGGGCGGGAAGATTGCTACCACATCCCCATCTTCAGGGGGTGTCAAGCTCTTTGAGGAGCCAATTTAGGATTTTTTGGCCACGAAGAGCCCACAGAGGCAGTGCCCAATAGATTTGATTTCGTCCTTGTGGTAAGCGCATGGGCAGATGATGCGGGCATCCTTGGATTTGTCACCGGTGATCGCGCGGCAGGGGCAGTAACGGTAGCCAAATTTTTCCTCGTTGCGCAGAAGCCCTTGGATGACAAAGTCGACTATTTTCTCGTCGGGGTTCAACTGGAAGCCCTGCGATTCAGCGTACCGCCGCATGAGCTCCTTGAGCTGCTCCGCGTTCATAGCCCCAGGGCCTCGATGATTTTCTCTTGGTTGAAACCAACGATGATATTGTCGTCAATCTCAATCACAGGGACGCCGTTCTGGCCGGTCTTTTGAATCATCTCGAGTGCCGCAGCACGATCTTCCTGCACGTTCACCTCTTCAAACTCGACGCCGCGCCCCTTCAGGAACTCCTTCGCCATCTGACAGTGGGGGCAAAAGGGCGTGGTGTAAATCTTGACCCTCATTTTACCACTCAGTTAAACGAACTTGGGCAATTTATTAAATGTTGGCACAACGAGGACAAGGAGTGGTAGAGATGTTTGGTTACGTTGGCAAGATTTTGCGCATCGATTTAACGCACGGCGCGATCGAGGAGCAGGAAACTCCAGAAAAACTTGCTCGTGCGTTTCTGGGCGGTCGTGGACTCGGGGCGGCGATGCTCTACAAGGAACTCAAACCTGGCGTTGACCCGCTCTCGCCCGATAACGTCCTGATCTTCATGACATGCCCAGCCACCGGTACACCCCTGCCAGCATGTCCGCGTTGGGAAGCGACCACGAAATCCCCGCTGACGAACATGTATCTCTGCTCCTCGGTGGGCGGCTTCTTCGGCGCGGAGCTTCGATTCGCTGGCTACGACGGCATCATCGTGCGGGGGAAGGCCGCGAGTCCAACGTGGCTGAGCATCTTGGACGGCAAAGCCGAGCTTCACGACGCGGGCGAGCTCTGGGGGCTGACGACTGAGGAGACCGATGCCGCGATTCGAAAGGAACTCAAGGACAAGCGCGCGCGCGTCGCCAGCATAGGGCAAGCAGGCGAAAATCTCGTGAAGTTCGCTAACATCCAAGCAGACTCCCGCTCGCTCGGCCGAGGAGGCGCAGGGGCGGTGATGGGGTCAAAGTGCCTCAAAGCGATAGCCACGCGAGGGCATGGCAGGATCGAGGTGGCGGACGAAGAGGGGCTGATGATACTCGTGCGGGAGCTGATCGCGGAGATGAAGGGGAGCCAAGCCATTCAACAGTTTTCGAAGTTCGGCACCACGCAGTTCGTAGATCCGGTCAACGAAGGGGGCCTCTTCCCCACGCGCAACTTCCAGGCCGGGGTATTCGAGGGCGCAGCACGTATCAACGCGGAAACCATGCGCGAACAGCTCGTGAGAAGAGATACCGCGTGCTATGCGTGTCCGATCGCCTGCGGTAAGTACAGTGTAGTTGGGGAAGGCGAGTACGCAAACACTTTCGTTGAGGGGCCGGAGTACGAAACGCTGTGGGCGCTCGGGGCGCAGTGCGGTGTAGATCGTCTCGATGCGATTGCGGCCGCCAACATGTGGTGCGATCGCTACGGCATGGACACGATCTCGACCGGCAACGCGATCGGTTTCGCGATGGAGTGCTTCGAGCGGGATTTATTGAATGAGCGCGACGTCAATGGTTTGGAGCTCAAGTTTGGCAACCACAAGGTTTTGGTTGAACTCATCCGCAAGATCGCGTTTCGAGAGGGCATAGGTAAACTGCTTGCTGAGGGTGTGCGCAACGCAGCAAGGAAAATTGGAGGGGGCTCGGAAGCTTTTGCCATACACGTCAAGGGGCTTGAGCTGCCGGCTTACGACCCTCGAGGTGCGTGGGGGATGGGGCTAGCCTATGCCACAGCCTGTCGAGGGGGGTGCCACCTCAAGGCCTGGACGCTTTCCGCCGAGGTCTTCTCCCCAAAATACGATCGATTTTCCACCGAGGGAAAGGCGAAGCTTGTTTTCGAGCTGCAAAACACCCGGGCGGCGATGGACTCGTTGGGCGTTTGCGTCATAGGAAGTCGGGCGATAGGAGTCGAAGAGATGGTGCGCGTGCTCGCGGTGACCACGGGCTGGAACCTTAACGTCAAGGGGTTGCTCAATGCAGGTGAGCGGATCTACAACCTCGAGCGCTTACTCGCCGTGCGGGAGGGCATCTCGCGTAAGGACGACACCTTGTCGCCCAGGCTGCTGAGCGAGACGCTTCCGAGTGGCCCAGCGAAGGGGATTAAGCTTGACGAAAAAGAGTTCAATCGAATGCTTGACGAATACTACAAGATTCGAGGTTGGGATACCGCGGGCAGGCCTAAACGAGAAAAGCTAGAAGAGCTTGAGATACCCAAGTTGCTTGAGGGATGAGATGCGTAAAAAGCAGCTCTTTGGTACGCGTGGCATTCGTGGCCCCATAGCGACGAAGGTCACGCCAGAGCTCATGCTGAAGCTCGGGCAGGCGCTCGCGAGCCACGTGGGCGGGGGAAAAATCGTCGTGGGGCGCGATGCTCGAACTTCTGGGGAGATGCTGCAGCATGCGTTTGTAGCTGGCGCGCTTTCAGGGGGGTGCGATGTGGTTAACATAGGATTGGTGTCCTCCCCCTGCGTTGCTTTCACCGTCCGCGAGTTGGGTGCTAAAGCTGGGGCCATCGTCACTGCTTCGCATAACCCACCACCGGACAACGGCATCGCGCTCTACCGCTCGGATGGGATGGAGTTCCTGCCCGAGGAGGAACTAAAGTTGGAAGAACTTGTGCTCGAAAAGCAGATGAAACGCGCGAGCTGGGACTCGCTGGGAAAAGTGCAGCGTTACGACGCAATCCCCCGCTATCTCCAGGCAATCGAACGTAAGGTCAAAGTGAAGCGAGGTTTCAAGGTTGTAATTGATTGCGCAAATGGTGCGGGGGCGGTGACTACCCCCCTGCTGCTTCGCGAGCTTGGGTGCAAGGTGGTGACGTTAAATTCTCACCTCGATGGTCACTTCCCAGGCCACCCCGCCGAGCCCCAGCCTTGGAATTTGGACGACCTCATGCGAACCGTTCGTGAGGTTGGTGCAGACCTGGGTATCGCGCACGACGGTGATGCAGATAGAGTTGCGGCAGTCGACGAGCGGGGAAATTTTATTAAGCACTGCGCGTTGATAGCGCTCTTTGCCAAGCGTGCAGTCGAGGCCAAAGGAGGGGGGGCAATCGTGACCAGCATCAACACTTCGGTCGCGA
>CAZNRG010000042.1:0-9631 GCA_964575725.1 Hadarchaeota archaeon (SeqCode) | reverse complement strand
ACGCCGCGACATCTGAACGAGGCAATTTCAATCGATATCGAGGTCGCGTATGTAACGGCTGAGGATGTGATGAAAATTCTCGAGGATTTGATCGTCGGTGCCTTCTCGCATGTAAAGCGAAAATGTGCCGAGGAACTGGGGGTGCTCGACCACAAACTGGAGATCCCAAAGAAGCCGTTTCTACGTATAACTTACGATGAGGCCCTTAAGAAGTTGGAACGAGCGGGTGTGAAAGTTCCGTGGGGCGAGGATCTGCCGACACCTGCTGAGAAAAAACTTGGCGAGCTCATCGGCGGCGCGTACTTCGTGGTTGACTGGCCGATGGTTATCAAGCCATTTTACACAATGCCCAAAGAAAACGACCCAAAACTCGCACAGGCATTCGACTTGATGTACAAAGAGATTGAGCTGGCCTCGGGTGGAACACGTGTCCACCAAGAGGGATTCCTCGTGAAACAGCTCAAACAAAAGGGGTTGAACCCGAGAAGCTTTGAATCGCACCTCCAGAACTTTCGGGCGGGTTTACCTCCTCACGCTGGGTGGGGCCTTGGGTTAGACCGCCTGACGATGGCCCTTACTGGCGCGGGCAACATTCGGGAGTGCGTGCTGTTTCCGAGGGATAGAAAAAGGTTGACTCCTTAGCTTTCTACATCAGGCCTTTGAGTTTCCACAAAAGTTTTGGACTAACTTTCATGAACACCTTTAACATGTCGGTCAGGCTTATCCTGTCGAACTCAACGCCCTGCAGAACTCTAGCCAGCTTGTCGAGCTCTTCGTCGGACATGCTCAACAACACTTCTTTAGCCTTGAGGTAGCGCTCGAACTTCTTTTCCATCAGCTTGCGCCAGCGCTTTTCGTATTCCTTGAGTTTTTTCTCCGAAACATCTCCAGAAGCTACCGCTTTCGCCGCGACCTCACCCGCGATATCGCCCGCGCGCATTGCCGAGTCGATCCCGCCGCCCGTCAGAGCGTTGACTTGGCGAGCTGCGTCACCAACTATCAGCAAGTTGTCCTTGACGGTCTTCGATAGAGGGCCACCGACCGGTACCCCGCCGCCATTTATCTCGATTACCCGCCCCTTCTTGAGCCCAGGCATAGAGTCAACAAAGTCCTTCAAGTAATCTATCGCCGGACGTTGCATACGGCTACCCAAGATGCCTATGCCAACGTTCGCCATGTCCTTTCCCTTCGGGAATACCCAAGCGTAACCGCCGGGGGTGATCCTGCTCCCAAAATAGTATTCCATGACCTCCGGCGACTTGACGTCGACGCCAACCATCTGAAACTGCGCGCACGATTCGATATCCTCCAGTTTGAGAGCAGTATTAACGCCGGCCCAACGCGCCACTCTGGAGACGACACCATCTGCAGCTATCACGACCTCTGCATTAACCTCCATTCTGCCGTCAAAGCTGCTGGCCTTTACGCCGGCGATTTTCTTCCCATCCATCAGCAGACCATCTACCAAAGTTCCGACCCTCACGTCCGTGCCCGCTTTGGCCGCAAGCATCGCGAGATGTTTGTCGAAAACCTTTCGATCGAGGATGAAGCCAACTTTACCATGCACAACTTTTTTCTCTGCTATCGAAACTTCGAGACCCGACGGCGAAATGAGCCTAACCGCGTTTACCTCACCAGCTATCCATCGCGAGTTTGGCTTTATCCCAAGGTCGCGCAACGGCTCCTCCGCCAGCGCCTCACCGCACTGCACCGGCACGCCGAGCTCGCGGCGCTTGTCCAGCAGCAAAACACTCGCCCCAGCCTTCGCCGCCGCTCGCGCAGCCATAGAACCAGCGGGACCAGCACCGACGACTACGACATCATACTTTTCTTTCAATCATTAACCCCCGAAGCTATCCTATTCCAACTAGGATTTGATTCCATTCTATGCAGAATATCTTGGAGTCTTCTCTTTTTCCTTTCTATCGAGAACCCGATCAGATCATGAAATCGCTTAACATCATCCATTTGATAAAGTCTCATCGTATAACAAACCTTTCGTCCCCTATTGTCCCTTCCAATGGTGGGACGAAGCGAAAATATTTTCTGAAGAAGGTCTTTAACGTATTCTATTATCTCAAGATTTGTGTTCGATACCCCGACACAACCATATACGTGTTCTTTTTGTCGAATTTCTGTGACATGCCCCTCCCCATCGAAAAACGCTCTCAAGAAATCTGCAGGGTATAATTCGATGATGGGCTTATGATGATTCAAAGGCACCTTCATGAAATCTATTAGCGCTCTTTCGTAACCTCTTGCAGCCCATGTTCCCTTGCTCTTTTTATGCATTTTGTACGGTCTGCCCATAACTTTCGAAAGGCACCGAAGGAACTCTTCGACGAAATCCTTGTCGATAGCTTCCAGCTTGAACCTGTCATCAACCGACACGTCACTATAGCGCGTTCCAAGGAGATATGCTAGCTCTGGGGTGGGAGTGGGATCAAAGTGTCCGCGAATTACCGGCTCTTTCCCTCTGTAGATCCAGTTAGCAACAGTCCATGTGCTGATTCCCAATTTTCTTCCTATCTTTACACTTCCCCATCCTTTCTCCACGCGCAATTTCATGGCTCGTTCGTAGAGGTGGATCGGTGTTGAGTAAGACATTTCCCTCACCTTTTATTTACAACTCTTGCATCTGAAACACGTGGCAGGAGTGAAATCGCCCCCACGGGACAGATTTTCATGCAGATGCCGCAGTTCGTGCAGTTTTTGTCAGCCCACACCAGAGCATCCGCTACCTCGATCGCGTTGACCGGGCAAACGCTCGCGCACGCACCGCACCTTATGCAAATGCCCGCATCGACCTTCATACTCATTCAAACTCCATTAAGGTACGTTGCCCCCCAAGTTTTTGAGCTTTGGCCAGCTCGAGAGGGATTTCGAGGTGACCGTATCGTCCCCCTCCACCTGGGACTACTTTCAACTCGCCTCCCCTAAATGCCTTAACCACTGCCGCAACCTTTGCCCCCGCGACATTCGCGAGTTCCTCCGCAGGCGCATCTATGAGTACTTCAATCTCGTTGCCGAAGTGTGCGACGAGCTTCTCCCACATCGATTGGACCTCCGGCACGTGGGCATCTTTTTCTCCCAGCGCCAATGCGATGACCTCGGCAAGCGGTGCAATCCTGAGGTAGTTAGGTCGGTGGGGCGGATGCTTCGGCCCTGGGTAATCAGCGAGCTCGTTGACGCGGTCCCAAACACCCTTCTTGACCCATCCGCCGCACTTGTCGCAGCGCCATCGCGTCGCCTTCGCCTGATCAAACGTGAACTGCTTGTAGCAGCGCGAACATGCGGTTATGTGATATTTACCCAAACGTGGGTCAAATCCAACATTGAGTACAATATGCCGTCCATTTTCCCGCTTGATCGCCTTGATGATCTCGATATAGGTCGGCTCCGCCAGCTCGAAACGGTTGAACTCGCGCCCTAGCTTGTTTGGCCAAGGACTGTGAGCATCTGAGCACGACAAAAATGTGACATTCTGAAGTTCTGCGATCCGATCTGCCATGGGGGCATCAGCGCTAAGTCCAAGTTCTAAGAATTTCACATCGTTGGCCCGGTCGCCGTAGCAAGCCTGTAAGCTGTCGAACTCCTTGTACATGCTCGTCCATGGGGTGAACGCATGAGCGGGACCAACCAAGCAATCGTGCGCCACTGCGATGTCGACGATTTCGGGTGCGACCAAGTCAACCCGTGCACGGCCATCGACATCTATGTCACTTGAATGCTTCGCGAGTTTCTCACGCACGCTTTCTACGGTGGTGAGCGAAGGTAGAAAAATTAGGTGGTGGACGCGGTGTTTGTCCTCAACCTCGACCGTCAGAATGAACTTGGTGTGGTAGCGGGGATGCTCAAAGGTGCCCTCCGCGACCTCCTCGAGTTCCACCTTTATGCTCTCGAACCACCGGGGGTGAAAAACATCGCCCGTGCCGACAAACGCTAACCCCTTAAGCTTGGCCTGTTGAGCGATGGTGTCCAAAACCATCCTCGTTGAAGTCGCCCCTGAGTATCTGGAATGTATGTGTAAGTCGGCAGGGTAGGTTTGAAGTTCCGGCAAGCGAATACCTACTCGATGTTGCTGCCCAACGTTTTATAAGCTTAAGAGGATTCTGCACATCATCATGTCCAAGGCTCATCCACTGACTTTATGTCCAAAAGATCGCGCTGGCCCCAAGCGCTTGCGTAAACTGGTTCCAAGAATGTTGGCCCCGACTGCATTGCGCTCGCGGGGTCGCTCGTGTGCTGTAGGCTGAGGGCGTGCCCTATCTCGTGGAGCAAAATAGTTCTCTCGCGATCGAGGCGCCCGGGCAAGTACTTTCCATTTAACGCCACCCCATAGGGTTCCCCCGTCAACCCACCAGTTTGCTCCTCTTCAAGTTCATTTGCGTAGAAAACATGGAGGTGAGTCGTAGGATTGTCATGGAATTGTCCCTCTATCAGCACTAACTCAT
Source organism: Hadarchaeota archaeon (SeqCode) (assembly GCA_964575725.1). Classification (GTDB taxonomy): domain Archaea; phylum Hadarchaeota; class Hadarchaeia; order Hadarchaeales; family Hadarchaeaceae; genus DG-33. The sequence goes on along the minus strand of CAZNRG010000042.1, from coordinate 5,177 downwards.
GAATACTGATTGAATCGGGCGAAACACCAATCGCTGCTAGTTCGCTATTTGTAATCTCATCTTGAATTACCTCCATCACCACGCCCAGATCATGCTCAAAATACGACTCGATGTAGCTTATCGCCTCAGGTGCCGGAGTGTAACCCGACATGTAATCTATTTCAAGGAAGAGGCGTGGATATGCTGGGGCATTTTCGATTTTTTGTGCCACACTCGATGCGTCAGAAAGGTCGGTGTTGTAAAGCACTTCTAAGAGATCGCTTAGCTCATCACCATCCGTATTCGAGCCCTTAGGATCAGAGTGATAAGTGTTGTGCTCCGCCCAATCGCTCAAATTGTCCCCATCCGAATCTCTGGAAAACGGATCAGATGCCACTTGAGAAGCCAGTCCATTTACAGTTATGGACCACCCATTTACTTCCTGTCCGTCAAGCAACCTATCGTTGTCGGTGTCGTTGTCGAGAAGGTTTGTTTCGTAAACATTTACCTCCAAGCCATCGTGGAGCCCGTCGTTATCCGTGTCCATAGCCAATGGGTTGCTCCCATAAGTGTTTATTTCTGACCAATCGCTCAAATTGTCGTTGTCTGTATCCATGCTTAGTGGATTGGTTTTATAGGTGTTCACTTCAGATTCGTCATCAAACCCATCACCATCTGTGTCTGTGGCCAGCGGATTTGTTCTATGAGTGTTTACTTCCAATCCATCGTTCAAACCATCTTCATCTGTATCGGGAAGTAAGGGATTTGTTCTGTAAATATTCACTTCCAACCCATCTTTTATTCCATCGCCATCTGTGTCTGGGTTATTGACGGAGGTCCCGAGCTGGAACTCTGTTATGTTTGCCAATCCATCTCCATCGAGGTCGATAAGGAGAAATGTGATTAAGATTGTGGCTGCCGCGATGATTGCTATCGCTATGAAAATTGTTGATCTTTTACCCATTCGCTTTCACGTGCATAAACTCAGCTTTGTAAAAGTTAAATCATTACCCGATGTACCAAGCTTCTTCCTCTTCGTGCCGCCGCTCCCTGCGCGCGCGGAGTTCCATCTCCCTTCGAATCCGATCGAGCGTGCGCTCGGTTTTCTTTGCGCGGCGTTCGAGGGCGCGCATGTCGACCTTGATGCCCAATACACTAACGAGTATCTCGAGCACAGCCTGCGCAGCGCGGTGATCAACCACCATCCCGTGAGTTTCACCGAGTAAGCATGCCCCACGCATTCCGCGCAATTTCCCTAGGCCAAGTAGCAGGCCGGCGGCGCCAATTATCGGCCCCCCGCCCTTCTCCACTGTGACGCCGTGTGCGCGAAACTCTTTCAGAAGCGCGGAGTCGCCCACCCCCATAACTCTCGGCTTCGCCCTCGAATATTTACCCGTTGCATATCCGCCGAGGGTAAAGAGCTGCTTCACATTAAACTTCTCGGCGACATCGAGGATGCTTTCGACGACCTCGTAGTGTCCCTCTGGGGATGCCGGTTGCACGTCCCCCACTAAAATCACGATATATTTGCCATCCTTGTGTGCCCAGTAAAATTCGTTCCTCAGCGGCCTCAGCGTGCCGTTCGCTTCGACCACAACGTGATGTGGGAAGTGGGGTGAGCAAAGCTCAGCAAATTTCTTTGCGTGAAACTCCTCCAGCAAGTGCTCCGCCGCCAGCTTTCCGACGTACCCCATTCCCGGCAAGCCCTCGATTAAAACGGGCGCCTTGAGCTTGGGCTTCGAAAGGATCTTGACTGCGGTCTTTTCCATTTTCACGCCCCCCCGGCCTGCTTTTTTAGCATCCGCCGGTATTTGCCGTAAGGGTCGAGCGGGGAGAATTTGGGTGGATGGGGTGAAATCGCCTGCCCCCCACAACTTGGGCATACATCCTTGAGCGTGTACGCGCCACACGACTTGCACTTTTTTAATTTCATCGTTACCCCGTCCTGTGGAATTCTCCTTTCCCACCTGCCTTCTTCACGGCTGCGATGGCCCCTTCAACCACTTTCTGCATCGCGCTCTCAGCTGCTTTATAGGAAGGGGCGGTAACCTCGATGCGATATCGCGGTGAACCCACGTAGTAGAACTCCACATCAACCTCGTCTCCCTTCGTGGAGTCGCGGGCATCCATCATGGCTGATTTTATCACCTCCACGCCGTTGGGGGCGGAACAACTCAGGTCGACGTAACCAACGACATCATAAGACGGTGGCTCGACCGTGGAGGCTGCGATATTGCTTAGGACCTCCGCCCAGCGCTGGTCCTTGACCACGTTAGTTAGGGCGTTCTTGTCCTTCGCAGCTGACTCGAGTGCCGAGTAGAGATCACCAAATTTGTCCTGCAACGCAAAGCCCGTCTCCTCGTAAGCTTCGTCGAGACTCTTTCCGAGCTTGCCCGCCGCCAGTTCGAGGAGCTTCTCGGCCCTCTGCTCCCGTTTCAACTGCTGCACCTTCCACCGACGCTCGCTATCCTTGACCCTGCGGAGTGAAAGATCAACGTGCTTTCGTTTCGGATCCACAGCCAAAACTTTGGACACCGCCTTTTGTCCCTCTCGAACGTAATCACGAATGTTTTTAATCCAGCCCGAAGCGACCTCCGATATGTGAACCATTCCCTCCTTCCCACCGTATTCATCGAGCCCCATGAATGCGCCTTGAGCGAATACCTTCGTCACCGTGCACATCACGAACTCATCGATGGTTGGCCACTCCGACTTGCGCCTTACCAATTGAACGCCCCCTTCACTCCACCGCGCCGAGGATCGTGGTCTTTATCTCCGCCTTCCCCCCACGCGGCACCGCGAGCGTCTTGCTACACACCTTGCATCTGACGACGGAGCTAACATGGCTGTACACCAACTGTTCGTTCCCGCAATCGTTGCATCTGACCCTCAAAAACCTCGAGCGCTGTTTTTCCTGCATTTGCTCACTTACTCCTCAAACTTCACACCCTTCGCCCTGAAACCGCGGTGAGGGTGGGACTTCCCGCAGGCGCTGCACTTAAGCATCAAGACGACTTTTTTCGCCGTCTTCGCAAACTTCTTCTGCTCGGACCTCGGCTGACTGCCATAGCCCGCCGTGACTCGCCCGAACTGGCGCTGCCCCCAGCTCAACGGGCGGGCGGAGCGCTTTTTTAGCTGAAAAACCCTGTGCTCCGTGTGCTTCCTACAGGACGGGCAGTAGGTGCGGAGTTTTTTTGGGACTTTCATGCAATCTCTCGAAAAACTTCGGCCTCTCCCCCAAAAAAGGTATCGTCGGCTAAACCTTGACTTCGATTTTTCTCGCGAGTCCATGCTTCACCATGAGCTCAGCGCTGCGCTTCGGCAGGCTAGTTATCTCACCCCTCTTAAACGGTCCATATTGTCGGAGGTCGTCGCCAACTATGGGTGGGATCTCGGCCTGCACGATCAATAAAACATTTGTTATCTCGCGAGGTGCCGCGAGCTCCGCCCTCCCGGCCATCGTTGGGGAGACGAGCTCAGCGTGGAGCTTCTCCAGACTCTGTCTTATCTCGCTGAACGCATAGCGTTCACGCTCCAACAGGGGTGCAGGCGGGCCTCCCCGAGCTATTTCATCGATGGCCTTGAACACGCGAGAGAGGTGGATCTCCTGTATCATTCGAAAAACATTTCGAAGTTCCTCCTGCAGCAGCTCACCTCGCAGGGGTTCGCTGTGCTTGAGCTCGAGATTCAACTGCGCCACGTACCTAGCTACATTTTGGTAAAATTCCTCTGGGATTTCCACGAGCTCGCGTGAAGTTTTTTCCGCCACCCACGCCTGCTTCACATTCTCATACGAAAATTCAGCCATCACTGCCCACGCTCACGTACAAATTTTGGGATTGCATCCTCTAGCCTGAAGCGCCCGATATCTCGCAAGAGCATGCACCTCATGCTGACCCCTGAGTGAAGGCTCGAGGGCAAACGCAAGATGCGCTTTGTGTCTATCGTGACCTTCCCATCCGTGAACTCCAAGTTCAACCTAACCAAAAATTCTAGAAGTTGTCGAAATGTTTTTGGGCCAAGCCCCTCAAGCGTGGAAAACTCATCCATTTTTCCATTGCGTATGGCGCTCAGGGCCCGTTCCTTCTCCGCCATGAGCTTTTGAACCACCGACCTTCTTAGTCCACGGGCTTTCGAAAGATGTTCTTCACCCAACCTCTCGAAAGTTCGCGCGAGGCGCTCTCTGAATACTTTGGAATAGCCAAGCGCCATCGTGAAATCAGTCGGAATCACTCCGCCCGTAATATACTTGACAATTTGATCCCGCTCGGTTTGCTCCAGCGTCATTATCGCATCGTCGATCACTCGGATGTGGAATCCGCGGCCGGAATATACAAAGTTGATGTTGCGTAACCCCAAATCCTTGCTCATGGTTTCAGCGAACTCCATCGCGACCCGGCGAGCATCATCGATACATCGTTCACAAACGCTACCGGGCGGACAACCGCAACTCTTCAAGGGGAAGTCCTTTGCGTCAATGTCCAAGGCGAGTTCGGATTTCATCCATCCTTTCCGCATCGATGGCTGCTCGTAAAGCGCGACGCTGGCGAACACAGAGTATGGCGCCCTGTTCTGTAGATACTCCGTCAATTGCTCGGCCGTCATAAACTGATTGTACCTGTGGCTCGGGCCTGTGCCATCCAGATCGAATCCGAACTCACGGAGGGAGAGGGTGTGAAGGATGAAATCTGGCAACTCGCGCTTGTTCCATTCCTCTGAGTAAAATTGCCTTCGCTCCTCAGGGGTCGCTTCATGCATTTCCATTTTACCCGCCTGCGCCTGACCTCGCGTGCTCCGCTAACTTTCTAAAGTAATAGGTAAGTGGATTTTTTATTTTACGACAGAGCTCATCCGGGTCGCAGAGCGGCGCGGCCGACATCACTATTTTCGAGCAATTCGGCACGCGGTACCACTTCGATTTGCCGCTGTCCTCCAAGCGGGGATCGGTCGTCATGCCAAGCCCGAGATGATAGTAAATGTTCGTCTTTTCTTGGGGTTGATCCTTGAAAAACGGTGGTTTGCATCGCTCGGCCGCCTCAAAGATTGGCGCCGCAATCTCATCCCGAACGACCGAAATGTCCTTGATAAAATCACCGATCCGGGTGGCGGCCCTGCCCGAGGGAGACGCGCGCGCGTACGATAGAAATGAAGTCAGCAGAACGGTGATCGCGTAGTTCCTCACCCCGGAGCCTACCCCA
>CAZNRG010000041.1:0-10044 GCA_964575725.1 Hadarchaeota archaeon (SeqCode) | reverse complement strand
GTGCTTACGCTCGGGGATGGCTCGAGAACGAGTCCATCTACCTTCACATGGAGTACAAATGGCTTCTGGAGATGTTGCGGAGCGGCCTTCACCGGGAATTCTACCGGGACATCAAAACTGCCCTAGTCCCGTTCATCAATCCGGAAATGTACGGGAGAAGCATCTTGGAAGGGGGGTCATTCATCGTCAGCAGCGCCTTTCCGGACGAGAAACTCCACGGCCGAGGATTTCAACCCCGCCTAAGCGGCGTCACCTGCGAAATGCTCCATATCTGGACCCTCATGGTGGCGGGTGAAACCCCGTTCTTATTGAATAAAAAAGAACAACTCGCGATGAAACTCCAACCGGCCCTCCCTGGCTGGTTATTCACCCGAAAAAAAAGGACCTGTCGTTATTATGGTGGGGAAGGAAGATCAAAGGAAGTGGTAATCCCGAAAAACGCTTTTGCCTTCAAATTTATTGGCAAAACCTTGGTGGTCTACCACAACCAAAAACGAAAAACCACTTTCGACAAAGGCGGAGCAAAAGTCACCTCCTACCGGCTGAAGTATGATGATGAGGGAGAGAAAACCGTATCTGGGGATGCCCTGGGGGCCCCTCTAGCGCGGGATGTGCGCGAAGGCCGGGTGGAACGGATCGATGTGGTCCTCTCTTAATTTTTAACTGGACTTCCACAATCCATGAACGTTGCAGTACTCTATTGCTTCAATTTTCTCTGCTTTTATCTCAAACTCCGCTTCCGGGTTATCGCCTGGTTTCAAGAAATTTCTATAAACTCTGCCGTCCGCAATTATCTCTATCCACTCAATGTAGTGCTTTTCTTCCATTGGGTGGGGTACTGAACCGACTTTCACCTTTATTCCTGTTTCCGTTTTTTCGATCACTGGCACATGTTTTTCTTTACCAACATCTTCAGTCTTTTCTTTGAGTAGTTCCATCGGTTTTCCACAACAAACTAGCTGTCCGACTCCGGCGTGCAAAACCTCAACTATGTTCCCACATGCATTGCATTTGTAGATTTGTTTTAGTTCTGTCATATCTTACCTCCTTTTCAGTCTCTCCTCTGAAAGTTTCAAATGGTCTATCTCTACCTCAACTAATGCTACAAATATTTGTTTCACTCTTTCGTTTTCAGATTCTCCAGCCGCTTTTTTATAAAATTCAATGGCCCTTGTCTCCCTTGCGTGAGATTCTTCCAAATTTTCTTTATTGCTTACGTGGCATGGTTCACTCCCTTGGGGCACGCTATCAAGCTTTAAAATCTTCTTCCAGACGCTAGCATGTTCTGCTTCCACCTCCCCCAAAGCCTTGAACAATAATTTTCCTTCATCGTCGTCTGTTTTTTCAGCGGCGCAGAAATAAAATGCCGTGTTACTCACTTCTACCTGTAGAGCGCGTTCAGCATTCGCTTTATCCTTCTCGTTCAGTCCAACATCAAAATTAACTTTGGCTTTCTTTGCTTCTTTTATGTACTTTTTATGTGCCCCGCAAAAAGGACAATTAGCTGGCGGGTTTTTCCCTATGTACGGATCCCCACAAATTTCGCATCTCCACAATTTTACCATATCATCACCCATCCCCGGCTCAACTGCTGTCCATGTTATAAATTAGACCTTCTCACATTTTACCTTTTGGAACTCGAAGTCCGATTGCGTATAGCCCCTTGGATCAGAACTTGATGTATCACCTACCGCTTAAACCTCAGCACGAAGTAAGCGTGCCATGGCCTCGTAGCTCGGGTGCGAATGGCCCATTAAATGCTCGACGAATTTTGAGACTGCACGCGCGTCTGGTTTTAGTGCGAGCGAGGGATATTGAACGCCCACTAAGAAAAGGCCCTCCGCCGGCGCTGGCCGCATCGCTTGCCTCGCCCGCCCATCCAACATCCGTTTGAACTCCTCCAGACTGAGCTTGTCCGTCCCCACACTCAGCAGCGCCCCCACCATCCGCCGCACCTGCTGCCAGAGGAAAGCGCGGGCGATAAAATCGAAAACAAGAATTTTTTGCCCGCGAACGCTCGCATATTTTAGCTCCCCTATGGTCGGCCGCCCCCGCTCGTGCTTGCAGAGGTGCTTGAAATCGTGTGCACCCTTGAGCAAACGTGCGGCTCGGCGGGCAGTGGAGAGATCAAACTCTAGGGGTGCCTCACAGACGTAGCGGTAGTGTTTGCTTTGCGCCTGGGAGCGGGGGTTGAAGTCCGGTTTAACCCTAGCTGCTGCTGCGAGCACCGAGATATCCTCCGGTAGGCGGGCGTTGATGGCGCGCAAGTTGGGTTGCTCAATCACGTCTAATGCCATGACCTGCCCAATCGCGCTCACCCCTCGATCGGTACGCGCTGCCACACGGTATCGAGCTTCTTTCAACTCACGATACAGCCCACATCGCTCGAAAGCCCTCAACAATTCCGCCTCGACGGTCGGCTTGCCCGGCTGCCGGACGAAACCAAAATAACGTGCACCGTCATACGCTACGAGAAATGCATACCTCACGGGTTGCACCCTTGGAATACGGCTCACGCCGCGCGATGGCTTCGGCGAACGCCCTGCGGGCCCCATCGAGGTCACCTGCACTGATGTGGGGGAGCAAGTCGACGAGGTTGTCGTTCCGCATTAGGCAGGGCTTCAAGCGACCATCAGACGTCAAGCGCAGGCGCGTGCAGTGGGCGCAAAACTTCGTGTTGTGCATGGGCTTGACGACTTCGACCTCCCCCTCCGGTAGGATGTACTTCTTTCGCGCCTGCATCGAGCGGCGGGTTCGGACCGCGGTTGCCTGCTCCTGGAGTTCCCGCTCGATGTCGTCCAAGCTGCAGTGGTAAGTCGCAAAATCCTCCCCGTTCAAGTCAAGCAGCTCAATCAGTTGTAGGATGACACCGCGCTTTGAGGCATATGTGATCATGGGTTCGACCTCGTGCTCGTTCACGTCGGCAAGCAGGACCATGTTCAACTTCACCGGCTTTAGCCCGGCTTCGATTGCGGCGTCGATCCCCTCAAGTACATCGCGCAGCAACCGCTTACCTGTTATTTTTTTGTATGTAGTTTCATCCAGTGTGTCCAAACTGATGTTAATCCGGTTTAATCCTGCGTCCGCGAGTTCTCGTGCGGCCTTAGTAAGCAGGGTACCGTTGGTCGTCATGGAAACATCCTTTATTTTTGGCATTGCTGAAGCCCTAACTACCTCAATGATGTCTTCGCGCAGGAGCGGTTCGCCACCAGTCAGCTTGATCTTCCGGACCCCGAACTCGGCTGCGAGCTCAACGATTTTTCTTATCTCTTCTGCCGTCATCTCTTGGGAGTTCGCCGGGCAACCCTCGCGATGGCAGTAAAAACAGTTTAGGTTACAATCCCCGGTGACCGATATCCTCAGCCCCGTGACCGACCTGCCGAATCTATCCTTCACCCTTTACCACCTTCAGCTCGATTTCCTTGCCCCTCGCCCCCTTGAGCGAGGAGAGCATCCCGGCCAGCATGTTCGCGATCAAGCCCTGCACGAACGGATTCAGGGAAACTCGTTTGCCATCGACGGCCAGCACCACGCGCTCCCGCAGCGCCCCGCAGCCGTTCCATTTGGTCTTCCCCGCAAGCACCGCAAGCCCGAACTCCCTGCAGCTTTTGTAGCCGCAGTACTCGCAGTCAAGGCCCGGCAGGATTGGGAACGCCTTCTGCTCGGCGAGGTCCGCTAGTCGCTTCGACTCATTGAGATTGAATTTTGGCAGCCCACGCTTCCCCGCCCCCACGCAAGCGATCGTGAACTCGTCCACCAGTTTTCTGATTTCCGATGCATTGCGGGTGACCGCTATCCTCGCGATTCCCTTGAACTCCCGCCATCCCTCCACCACGATGAAATCGAGTTCGCGGAGGTCGCGCGCCACTTCCTCAAGCTTAGCCGAGCGCTTTTCAATTGTCGCAAGTTCCCGAGGCGCCACGCTGACCACGAGCTTCGCCCCAGCCTTAGCGTGCTTCCAAGTGTCCTTCCCCCGGCGGTCGATTGTGAAATCCCGCTCGCGGATGTGCTTGACGGTCCCCACGCGATAGCCTCGGCGGGTGAGTTCGTGTACAAGTCCCTCCACCACCTGCGTCTTTCCTGATTTCTTGAACCCGACGATGGCGAGCGCCCTAATCATGTCGCTCCCCTCCAAACAGTTTTGCCTCGACGATTTCTCCCTCGTCTACTAACTCGCGCTCGAGCGGCACCTCGATGTAGCCATCGGCGGTCGAGAGTGAGGTTATCGCGCCAGAGCCCTTCAGAATCGCGACCGCCCGCACTTCTACTCCCTGCCTCGCGAGCCTCACGGGTACGAGCTCCCGCCTCCCCCGCGCGGAGAGCACCCTGGCGGCAAGCTTGGCGCGTACGCTCTGCCGCTCTGGCCGGGGCGACCCCGAGAGTTCGCGCAGGTAACCCGCCACGAGCTGGTCGAATACCATCAGCGCCGATACGGGATAACCTGGGAGGCCGAAGGTGGGCTTGCCCCCAACCACGGCGATGAAGGTCGGCTTGCCTGGTTTCTGGGCGAGGCCGTGCACGATTACCCCAGGTTTGCCCATCCCGTCCACAACTTTTGGAACCATGTCGCCGGTGCCCGCGGATGTTCCACCAGAGATCAGCACCACATCACAACTTCTCAAGCCTTTTCTGACAAGCGCCTTGATGGCGGAGGCTCGGTCGAGAGCGATGCCCAAGTAAACGGGCTCGGCGCCGCAAGCCTCGACCGCCACGCTGAGCGCGGGGCCGTTCACGTCATAGACCTTGCCCGGCTTCAACCGTTCACCCGGCCTGACCAGCTCCGCCCCGCTCGAGATTATCGCGACCTTCGGTTTGGAGTAAACTCTGATCCGCTCGACCCCGACCGCCACCAGAGCTCCGAGCTCCGCCAGCCTTAGTCGCTTCCCTGCGCGCGCAACCCGCTGCCCTTTCCTGATATCCGAACCGCGCTCGGTCACGTTTTCGCCCGGCGCCACCGCGCGGTAAACGCTGATTTTTTTGGCGCTTGAGACTGCGTGCTCGACCATCACCACTGCGTCCGAGCCCCTCGGCATCGGGGCGCCCGTTGCCATCTCGATGCACTGTCGCGCGCGGAGCCGCCGCTTCGGCCAAGCCCCAGCCCTGAGCCGCCCCACGAGCGTGAGCTCCCGCGGGGAATCCTCTCCTGCTCCGAACGTGTCGGATGCCCGAACGGCGTAGCCATCGTAGGTCGCGCGGTCGAAAGGCGGTACATCTATTTTTGAGACGAGATCTTCCGCGAGCACGTGCCCTAGAGCACGGTTGAGCGGTATGCTAATCACTTGGGGCTGGGGCCTCCAGTTTTTCTCGAGTTTTACTTTGGCCTCTTCCAGCGGCGTCACGCGCAAAAATCCCGCCATGAACATCATATTGATTAAGTGATAAACATTATAATCTCCTTTTTGATTAACTATAGATGGTTAACAAAGCGTAAGATAAGCTCTCCGACTTGATATTCTGGGTGGGCTATAGCCTAAATTTTTGGCTTTTTTCGGGTTTTAGAAAAACTTTAATACCAAAATAGAGTATAGTGGCGAGTTGCGGGGAGGCAGCCAGCAAACAAGGCTAAACTTCCGCTTAAGGGCGGAGGGGGGCCACGGAGAAACCTAGCGCGGCTAGGGAATGCCGTGGGATAAGGCACGTGGAAGCGCGCGTCGAAGCCGCGGTGCTGGATAAAGACCTCGCGGCGAAAAGCGCGGGTAGGGATGACCGATCCGCCGCGGAGTAGCTTCGTGGTCAAATCCCCGCAATTTTTATGGTAAGTTTTAAGGGAAGAGAAAAATACATTAAAATGTGAACCAACTTTCAAAAAGGAGCAGGCTCGTACTCTTGGCGATGATATTAGTAACGTTTTTTATCCTATCATATCTTCCAGCGAAAGTACAGGCTCAAGTGGATAACGCAAAGTACGGACTTGGTTATGACATCCAAACAGGAGAGGTTTGGCAATACATTGAGTACAATCCCTATGAGAACATGTTTATGAGTGGGGTAGGAAACTGGCCTGAAGGTTTTACTGATGTTGACATGTACATCCTCCTTCGAGACGGAAAACATGAGGGGTTCGGGCTTGGGCTTTACACCCTGCCTGACAACCACCCGCTCGCAAACCGGCCACCCTATTCATCTGTTGCAAACGTGCCGCTTTTCTATGATTACATCTATTACACCCTAGACTTGGAAAAAATGGAATTCAGAAAAATGGATGTGGAAGAGTTCATTCAAAAGTACCAAGGGCACCCCGACGAGATAGAGGAAATGAAGAGTGCAAGGTACCAAGGTTTCGACGAATCTGAGAACGAGCATGTCGTCAGATGGTGGACCTACGACTGCTACTTCCGGACAAGCTCGCAGGTCTTCGATGTCCGATCTCTGGAAGGTGGAACAAAACTCCGTATCCAAGTTGCAGGGCCTATCGGTACTACTGGATTTCTAAGGCTTGAAATTCCAAATGAAATCATCCCCTATCCGCCCGAGGTTAAAGTTTTTGTCGATGATGTGGAGGTTAGCCACACTATCACGGAAAACGATGACTTCTTCTCGATTTACGCGGAATACGTGCACAGTGAACGCACAATAGATATAGGTCCATTCGGCGTCATTTTACCTTCACCGGGCATCGACATATTCATGCTGATATCGATCGTGGCTATCTCCGTAGCCGCATCAACTATTGTATTGCTAGTTCGAAGAAGACGAAGCAAGGCTTAATGTTTCCGTGAATTTTCAGATGTTTTAGCTTCGAGGTAACTTTCCAAGTCTTGCGAGTTGATTCGCCACGTCGTCGAGCCCAAGCGCTCTCAGACGCGAACGTGGGACCCAACCAGTTTTCTGATTCCAGCCCCGAAGTTTGTAGTACTGTCTCAACATGTAGTCGAGCTCTACCACGTGCCCCTTCGGCGGCCCTTCGGGGGCTGGCTCTTTGATCAAGCGCTCGGGCAAGCGATCGTCCTTAGCGGTGATGCCCTCTCGAATGTCGAATGCCCGCTCGAGCGTGAAGATGCGCTCGCCGATCGTGCGAAGGTCTCGCTCGGTGTAGTGAACGCCCGTTACGGTGGTGAGCGCCGCGGCGTAGTCAGCGAAATAGAAAGCTGGGGGCCAGACCGCTCCGAACTTGCAGGCCACAAGCGAGTCGACCACCGCGCAGAAGTTCTCCCCATCCCGCACCATGAGCGCCTTGTACTTGGGGTTAAGACGGTCGGCGGCCTCTGGCATCACCTTCTTGCCGAAGCGCCTCTCGATCTCCTCCACGAAACCAACCTCGCTCAGCACTTCGAACGATGTCAGGTGGTCCGCCCCGCGGTTCGCCGTGGCGTGTGAGAGCCCCATCGACTTCTGCGCCCGCCCGTCCTGCGCTGGCTCATCCATCCCCTTCACAACCATCGTGAACCCTTCTGCTGCCTTGCCGAACCCCTTCGCGAACCTAGCGGTCCCCTCGGCGAGTTTCGCTCCGAAACCTTCGCGCCTGGCAATTTTCTCAATGCACTCGATAATCGCGTCGGCATTTCCCCACCCTAGTACGATTCCATCGGTTTCGCGCTTAGTCAGCAGGCCCCGCTCGTAGCATTCCATCGCGAAAGCGATCACGCCGCCGCACGAAATCGTGTCGATGCCGTACAGGTTGCAGAGTCTGTTCGCGTGTAGGAGCTTCTCGAGATCAGAGTTCCCACATCGCCCGCCGAGGCTCGACAGAGTTTCGTACTCAATCTTTCCCTCGGAGGGGAGCCCGCCCGACGCCTGAACATAGACCTCGCAGCGCAGCGGGCAAGAGAAGCACGCACGGTCTTTAAACTTAAACTTGCGAACTATCTGCTCACCACCTATCTTCACCGCGCCCCCGAACACCCCACTCTGGAAGTTGCGGGTGGGGAAACGCCCGATCTCGCTCATGAGCTCCACCAAAATTGTCGTGCCATATTTGGTTGTTGATGCTGAGAATTTGTGCAGAAGCAACTTTTTGCGTGCCGCATCCGCGAGACGTTCGAACCGCTTTAAGCCTGCTACTTCGAGGTCCAGACTGCCCCGAACCGCCACGGCCTTAAGCCGCTTTGAACCCATCACCGCACCCAACCCCGTGCGTGCGGCGGCGCGGTAGTTGGTCATGATGGCCGCAAAGCGGACGAGGTTCTCCCCAGCCTGACCGATGGAGGCGACTTGGGTATCCCCGCCGTGCCTTTCCTTCAGCGCTGCTTCAGTTTCAAGAGTCGAACGACCCCAAAGCTGCTTGGCATCTCTGAGCTCGGCTTTGCCATCTTCGATGAAAAGGTAGGTGGGTTTTTTGCATCTCCCCCGGACTATTATGGCATCAAACCCGGCATGCTTTAGCTCCGCACCCCAGTGTCCTCCAGAGTTCGCCTCGCCGTACAGCCCGGTGAGCGGGGACTTCGCTCCAACCTCATAGCGACCGGACTGTGGCCAGATGGTCCCGTTCAACGGGCCGCCCGCGAAGATTAATACATTCTTTGGGCCGAGGGGGTCTGTGCCGGGCTTTATCAGGTCAAACAGGAGCCTGGCGCAGAATCCGTTGCCGCCGATGTAGTTCACGGCTAGATCCTTGTCGAGCGTCTGCGTGGTGGTTTTATCACGAGTCAGGTCAACCTGGAGCACCTGTCCCATATATCCGCCGAGCTGGTATCCTCTGGCCATGGTGTCACCTTTAGAGGTATGTCGGAGAGCATAAAAAATTCTTGGAATTAGGGCTGAGTGAGCTTGTAGACCCGCACCGCATTCTCGTGGGCAACCTTGCGTGCGAGATCTGATGGGAGCTGGTTGAGAAAGACCCTAGGCCCTCTGAATCCCGGGGGTCTCCTTACAGTTAATCTTGGCATCCCATAAAACTGGTCGCCGCCGATCAGAAAGCGGTCTGGGAACGAGCGTATGAGATCCACCCATTCAGGCCGGATTTCACCGTTCTCGTCTAGGGGGCGGTTTTGCGGAAGGCTGAGTCGGTTGATTTTCAGGCTCATATAGAGATTGGGGTGGCCCCCGAGCAGGCGCCGCATAAGAGTGACTGTCCTGTATCCTGTGTTGTCCCAGCCGGCATGAGCCCAAACGATACGTGCATTGCGGTTGTGGGATAATAATCGTTCAAAGGCTGCTATGTTCTCGCGCAGAATTCTCGGGTTAGGGGGGCTGTTGAATTTCTCTGGCAATGGCATGTCCTGAGGGGCTGCCTCCATATGCAGGTCGATGGGCACCTCATGACGCGCAGCGATGTCGGCCAACAACAGAAACAGAGGGTGGTCGGGCGGGGCCGCTTCGTAGGGGTGATCGGTGAAGAAAGACAAGTGTTCGGCTGTCATTTCGCCGAATCCCACGGCGCCGTCGCGAAGGATTTCCGTGGCTATTTCCTCGAATTTGTGCTGGAGCTCCGGGGTGAGTTTCCCGGAGTCAGGCGATTCCTGAATCATGGGGTTGAGCGATCCTCCCCCTCCCAGAAAAGCGAATCGTTCGGGATTTTTCTTCGCGACCTCAGCAAGGGCCCTGTAGTCATACCTGTTGGGGTGCTCAGGCGAAAACGGGGGCGGCATGATCAGGCTCTTTTCGATACCCAGCGCGTGCATGGCGGCCAATGCAGTCTTTGCCGCTCTGTCGTAGTCAGAGTAGAAGGAACCCCTCAAACGGTATTTGCCACGGAGGTGGGCATGTGTGTCTATGCAGCTAATACGGCCCGGATCGGCTGCGTACACTTTAATCATCTCAGAGCGCTGGTAACAGACGGTTGATTTCCCAGTCGCTCACCTGTGAGCTGTAGGTTGCCCACTCCTGCCCCTTGATGTAGAGGAAGTGGCTGAAGAGGTGGTCCCCAAGCGCCTCTCGGATCAAGTCGCTTCGCCGCATGCAATCGAGAGCCTGCCCTAAATTCTCAGGAAGGGTGCCTATGCCCAATGCCTCTCGCTCTTCGGTGCTCATGCGAAAGATGTCCTTTTCGACGGGGTCGGAAGGCTCGACCTTTTCCTCGATGCCTTTTAGCCCCGCCGCAAGCATCACCGCGAACTGCAGGTAGGGGTTTCCAGCTGGGTCCGGGTTGCGGAGCTCGATGCGCGT
>CAZNRG010000040.1:0-10052 GCA_964575725.1 Hadarchaeota archaeon (SeqCode) | reverse complement strand
GCGAGTTCTCCCAAACGCGCAAGAAGGTCACCCATGGAACGCCGGGGCTAGGCGCGACCCGCAGCTCATTGTACATCCCGCTGAAGTGATCTAATGCCTAGGTTCGGTTATTCTACAAAGGTGGAAGAACCCTGTGCTAAAGCTTTCGGCAAGGAAATGCGTGTTTCGCCAAAGCACGCGATGGAGGTCTGCAGGGCGATCAAGGGCATGAAACTAGCTACGGCCAAGGGGTATTTGCAAGCGGTTGTTGATAAGAAAAAGCCCGTCCCGTTCAAGCGTCATCGAAAGAAGCTCGCGCACAGGCGGGGGGCGGGAGGAAGCGGACAATTCCCGGTTAAAACAGCCCGCGCGATATTAAGGGTCTTGGAAAATGCTGAGGCTAACGCGACTTACAAAGGGCTCGACGCGGAGAAGCTCAAAATCGTGCACGCGAGCGCCCACAAGGGAATCACAATTCCCGGATTTCTGCCCCGCGCTTTCGCTCGAGCCACCCCCTTCAACAAGCCGCTGACCAATGTTGAAATCATCCTCAAGGAGGCAGCCTAGTGCCCGTGGAGCGCACCTTCATCAAGCTCGGCTTGAAGCGCATGGAGCTTGACGAGTTCCTAGAGCGAGAGCTCGGGCGGGCTGGGTACGGCGGGGCGGACATCCGACGAATCCCAACCGGCACGAGAGTCGCACTCTACGCCGAGCGGCCCGGGATGGTGATCGGGCGCAAGGGAAAGAGCATCAAGCACCTCACCGACGAGCTCGCTCAGAAATTTGGGCTGGAGAACCCGCAGGTCGAAGTCATCGAGCTCACCAAACCTGAGCTCTGTGCCCCCATCATGGCCAAGCGAATCGCGTTTGCCCTCGAGCGGGGGATAAGCGCGAGGCGGGTTGGGTACACCACGCTGCGCAGAATAATGAACGCCGGGGCCCGAGGGGCTGAGATTGTGATCGCTGGTAGGATAGCTGGGGAGCGCACCCGCACCAAACGCTTTTATCAGGGTTACCTCAGCAAGGCGGGCGAACCTGCGGAAAAATTGGTTAGTCATGGTTATGCTATGGCAACGCTGAAGCCTGGGATAGCGGGGGTAAAGGTGCTGGTAATGCCCCCTGACGTCCCCCTGCCCGACGAGATCAAAATTGCAGCCGAGGAAGCTCCCAAGCCGGCGGAAGCTGCGCCAGCGGCGGAGATAAGCGAGGTGGGCCCGGAAGCTAAACCCGAAGGAGAAGTGAAAGAAAAACCCGCGGAGGACGAGAAAAGTGGCGATACTCAGGCCAAGTGAGATCCGAGACATGAACGTCGAGGAGATGCGGGCGAAGCTCCGAGAATTTCGGGCCGAACTCGCCCGGGCACGCGCCACGGCAGGCGCGGGGGGCTCGCTCGAAAACCCAGCACGGATTCGCGAACTCCGTCGCACTATAGCTCGAGTCCTCACGATAATGAATGAAAAACAAAAAGGAGGTGCGTAAGAGCTGCCGGAGGTATGCAAGGTCTGTGGCCTGCCCAAGGAACTTTGCGTCTGCCAAGAGATCGCCCGCGAACAGCAGCGAATTAACGTGTATTCGATCAAGCGAAAATACGGCAAAATCATGACCATCATCGAGGGCATAGACGAAAAACAACTTGACATCAAGGAACTGACGAAGAGCTTGAAGTCGAAGCTTGCGTGCGGCGGGACCTCGAAGGAGGGCCGCATCGAGCTTCAGGGCAAGCACAAGGCTCGAGTGAAAGAGGTGCTCGTGGGGATGGGTTTCTCCCCTGAGATGATCTACATGAGGTAGGTGGAGCGTATGCCGATAACCAAGCGAAACGTGCTGCGGCATGAGCTCATTGGGCTCGGGGCTAGGATCACGAATAGCTCGGACCCCACGCTACTCGGCGTATATGGGAAGATCATCGACGAGACGCGCAACATGCTGGCGATCGAGCAAGCAGGTAAGACCAAGATGGTGCCCAAGGCGAGCTCTAAATTCATGTTCACCCTTCCCAGTGGCGAGGAGATCGAGGTCGACGGGTCAAAACTCGTGGGAAGGCCCGAAGAGAGGGTGAAGCGGAGGAGGTAAAGCTATGGTAGGCATGGAAATTAAACCCCCAAAGGAGAGATGCTCGGACCTGAAGTGCCCCTTCCATGGCACGCTCTCGGTCAGAGGAAGGACCTTTGAGGGGGTCGTGGTGGGTGATAAGATGTCGCACACGGTCACGGTCGAGCTGGAGCACATGCATGTGATCCCGAAGTACGAGCGATATGAACGCCGCACCTCCAAGCTCCACGCCCATAATCCCCCCTGCATCGCGGCAAAAGCAGGCGATAAGGTGAAGATCATGGAGTGCCGGCGACTGAGCAAGACCAAAGCATTCGTCGTCGTGCAGAAGCTGGGGGCTTAGCATGGGAAAGAAAGGCATTGGCATTTCGATTGGTGTGGCCGCGGTGGCGCCAATACGGGCACTGCCGATCGGGGCAAGAATCATCTGTGCCGATAACACGGGGGCCAAGGAGTTGCAAATAGTGAGCGTCTCCGGTTACCATGGCAGGCGCGGGCGCATGGCCAAGGCCGGAGTGGGCGACCATGTCATCGCCTCGGTAAAGAGGGGCACACCAGAGCTTCGAAAGCAAATCGTCCGCGCGATCGTCATCCGGCAGCGCAAGGAGTACCGCCGCACCGATGGTATGCGGATAAAATTCGAAGACAATGCGGCAGCCTTGATAACCCCTGAGGGGGCCCCTCGCGGCTCGGAGATAAAGGGTCCCATGGCCCGGGAGGCTGCCGAGCGGTGGCCCCGAGTAGCTGGGATATCCTCGATCGTGGTGTGAAAAATGGTCAGCAAACAACCTAGAAAACAACACCTAGCACTCTACACCGCGCCCCTGCACCGAAGGCACCTATTCCTTTCCGCACCCCTCAGCCGCGAGCTTCGGGGGAAGTACCGAACGCGTTCTTTGCCAGTGCGGAAGGGGGACAAGGTGCGAATCATGCAAGGCGACTTCAAGAAGCTTGAGGGCGACGTGCTCGAGGTTGACACCAAGCGCCGCCGTATCCAAATTCAAGGGGCTACGACGACGAAGGCTGATGGAACTCAGGTCCCCAGGCAGGTCGTGCCCTCGAACGTCATGTTGATAAAGCTCGCCTCGGACAAGGAGCGCGACAAGATGCTCGAAAGGAGGTTGAAAGGTGGCGAAGAAAGGGCAAAGTAGGCATCTGAAACGCTACGCGGTGCCGCGAGCGCTGAAGCTCCCGCGCAAGTCCTTCCCTTGGATGGTGAAGCCCTCGCCGGGACCCCATCCTCGCGAGGGATCCCTGCCGCTCCGCCTACTCCTGAGGGATTACCTCTCGCTTGCCCGAACGGCTCGAGAGGCTGATAGAATTCTCGCGGGGGGGCAAGTACTCGTGGACGGCAGGGTGAGGCGAAGCCCCAAGTTCCCCGCTGGCCTGATGGATGTGGTGCAGCTGCCGGCCTTGAACCGAAACTATCGTGTGCTTTTAGATCACCGAAGGCGCCTAGTCCTCCGCGAGATAGATCAAGCCGAAACATCTTCGAAGCTCTGCAAGGTCATGCGCAAGGACATCGTGCGGGGCAGGCGGATCCAGCTCTCCTTCCACGACGGCAAGACGCTCGTCGGCGATTTCGATGAATTCAAGCCGGGCGATGGAGTAAAGCTCGCCCTACCCGAGCTCAAGGTGCTCGAGCGATTTCCGTTCGAGAATGGTGCCACAGCATTGATCACAGGTGGAAAAAACGTGAGCAAGGTCGGCACCATAACCGATATCAAACTGGTCGAGGGAAAGCAGCCTAACATCGTGACCCTCGAGGCCGGCGGCGAGACTTTCCAGGCTCCAGAACATTACGTGTTTGTCGTCGGAAAGGAGAAGCCCGCCATCTCGCTGCAGGAGGCACCCGCATGAACCCTATGCGCGAGATCCGAATCGAGAAGGTTACCCTCAATATGGGGGTCGGCGGGAGCGGCGACAAGCTCGCGAATGCCGAGCGGGTGCTGGGGAATATCACTGGGCGAAAGCCAACGCGAACTCACACAAAGCAAACGATAAGGGAGTGGGGGGTAAAGCAGGGCGAGCCCATAGGCTGCAAAGTCACCCTGCGTGGCGAGGATGCTGTGAAAACTTTGAAGCGGTTGTTCGACGCGGTGGAGCGCCGTCTCTACAAGGGCTGTTTTGATGATAGGGGTAACTTCGCCTTCGGCGTCAAGGAGCACATTGACATTCCGGGCGTTTCCTACGACCCTGAAATAGGCGTTTTAGGGATGGATGTTTGCGTGACGCTTTGCCGGCCCGGGTACAGAATTAGGTGTAGAAAACGTCTGGCTAGGCCTATTCCAAAAAGCCATCGAATCACAAAAGAAGAAGCGATAAATTTCGTCGTCGAGAAGTTTAAAGTCCAGGTGACCTGATGCCAAAGCGGAAGTTCGGGAGGGGGGCCCACAAGTGCATTCGATGTGGCAGGTACGGGCATGTCTATCAGCGCTATGGGCTAAAACTATGCAGGCGCTGCTTCCGCGAGCTCGCGCCCAAAATGGGGTTCAAAAAATACGGGTGAGCAGATGCTGTTAGACCCTTTAGCAAACGCGTTATCAAAAATTGAGAACTACGAGCGCGCTCGAAAGCGCGAGGCGACGGTCGCCCCTGCATCGAAGCTGATCGGGGAGGTGTTGCGCATCATGCAGCAAGATGGATTCATAGGGGAGTTCGAGTTCATCGATGATGGCCGAGCGGGGAAGTACAGGGTAGTGCTGCATGGCAAGATAAACGGTTGCGGGGTGATAAAGCCCCGGTACGCCGTGAAGCGCGACGGGTATGAGCGGTGGGAGAAGCGCTACCTGCCAGCGGCCGGATTCGGCTTGCTATTGGTCTCCACCCAGCGAGGGGTTATATCTCACCGACAGGCCGAGGAGCAAGGTTTGGGCGGGCGGCTTTTAGCGTATGTTTACTAAATGCGATTAAAACGTTGCAACGCTTTCACCACACTTTTAATGAAGAAAAGCTGAGGATAGAAAGAGTTCAACCAAAGGAGTGCAAGAGATGCCACCTACAATAATGGAAGAGGTAGAAGTGCCCGAAGGCGTGGAGCTCAAGCTCTCGGGGAAAGCAGTCGAAGTTAGTGGGCCGAAGGGCAAGCTCGCGCGCAAATTCGATGTCCCCGAAATCGAGCTGAAGACGGAAGGGAAAAAGATTTTGATTGAAACCCCATCATCGCGTCGAAAGCGTCGGGCTGCGGTGGGCATGATCAGGGCCCATCTGGCAAATATGTTCAAGGGCGTCACCG
Organism: Hadarchaeota archaeon (SeqCode); assembly: GCA_964575725.1. Taxonomy (GTDB): domain Archaea; phylum Hadarchaeota; class Hadarchaeia; order Hadarchaeales; family Hadarchaeaceae; genus DG-33. Next base: position 4,786 of record CAZNRG010000040.1, on the reverse strand, counting down.
AGGGTTTCACCTACAAACTCCGCGTAGTTTACTCGCATTTTCCGATCACGGTAAAGATCGAGGAAAAGCGCGTCTTGATCCAAAACTTTCTCGGTGAACGGGCCCCTCGCGCGGCCAAGATCGTCGGTGACGTGAGCGTGGAAGTGAAGGGGGACGAAATAATTGTCCAAGGCATCGACAGGGACGAGGTCGGGCAGACGGCATTTAACATCGAGCAGGTGACTTTCGTCAGACACCGCGACCCACGCGTCTTCCAAGATGGTTGTTACATTGTGGAGAAGGCATGAGAATGACAAGAAAAAAACGCGCGCCAAAATTCAGACGTCAGGAATGGTTTAGGTTTGCAAAGCTCGGCGAGAAATGGCGCAGGCCCAGAGGTAAGGACAGCAAGATGCGTCTCGGCATAAGGGGCAAACCGACGATGGCCTCGATTGGCTATCGATCTCCGAAAAGCATGCGGGGGGTTCATCCCTCTGGACTCATCGAAGTTTTGGTGCATGGCCCAAGAGAGCTCGAGGGACTCGACGCGAGCAAGCAAGCGGTTCGGATAGGCTCAAGCGTCGGCGGACGAAAACGGGAACAGATCCTTGCTAAAGCCAAGGAGCTCGGTATCCGAGTGCTAAATCCAGGAGGCGAAAAACGTGAAGTTGAACACGCAGCGCAGGCTGGCGGCTGATATCCTCGGCGTGGGCGTCAACCGGGTTTGGATCGACCCCGCCCGTATTGCCGATGTTTCCGCCGCGATTTCGCGCGAGGACGTCAAGCGATTGATCAGGCAGGGGGCGATCAAGGCGAGGCCGGAGCTGGGGATAAGCCGCGGAAGGTTCAGGCGGCGGGCCCTCAAGCGCAAGAGTGGCAGGCGGCGGGGCGTTGGCAGCAGGAAGGGCACGCGAAAGGCTAGACAACCGAAAAAGGCGAGCTGGATCCAAATCGTGCGGCCACTGCGGGCGAGGCTGCGCGAGCTCAAGAGAGAGGGGATAATCGACCGACGTGAGTATCGCAGGCTCTACCGGATGGTGAAGGGTGGGGCCTTCAAGAGCAAAGCTCATCTAGAAACCCACCTCAGGGAGCGAGGGTTGCTGAAGGGATAAATATGCCAAAGATCGGACCACGCTGGAAGGTTCAGTTCAGGCGCAAGCGAGAGGGAAAAACCGACTACGGGCATAGACTCAGGCGTCTGCGCTCGGGCAGACCGCGGATGGTAACGAGGATATCGCTAAAGCATGTCATCGCCCAATTCGTGCGCGCCACCCCCAGCGGGGATCTCGTCCTCGCTTCGGCGCACTCGAAGGAGCTCGAGAAGCTCGGGTGGAAGGGGTACACCGCGAATACCCCTGCGGCCTACCTCGTGGGGCTGCTCTGCGGATACCGTGCACTAAAAGCCGGGATAAAGGAGTGTGCATTGGATCTGGGGATGTACAACCCAACTTCCCAAGCTAAAGTTTTCGCCGTGTTGAAGGGAGCACTCGACGCCGGCTTACAAATTCCCCATGGTGAAGGGATTTTACCCAGCGAGGAACGGATACGCGGGGAGCACATCGCCCAATACGCCGCGAAGCTGAAGGAAAATGACGAAAAAGCATATCACGCCAGATTCTCCACCTACCTCCAACGTGGGCTGGCACCGGAGCAGCTACCAACGCACTTTAATGAACTCAGGCAGGCAATAGTTACGCAGTTCGGTGAGTAAAATGCGGGGAAAACAAATACGGAAAAAACCAATGCGGGAGAAATTCGACATCAACCTCTGGCAGCCCCGAACTAGCATGGGGCGAACGGTAAAGGAAGGGCAGATAACCGAGATATCTCAGATCCTACACCAAGGAAAGCCAATCAAGGAGCATGAGGTCGTCAATGCTCTCATGCCGAATCTCGAGGAGGATATCCTGGGGGTTGGCTTGGTTCAGCGGATGCACAAGTCTGGGCGTCGAGTTAAATATCGTGTGGTTACGGCGGTTGGAAATCGGGACGGGATAGTCGGAGTTGGGCACGCGAGCGCGAGAGAGATCGGCCCTTCCATACGAAATGCCGTGACCGCGGCGAAGCTAAACGTCGTGGAGGTCGCTCGGGGCTGCGGGAGCTGGGAGTGTGCCTGTGGACGGCCTCATTCGATCCCATTCGAGGTCACCGGGAGAAGCGGTAGCGTCCACATGACGATAAAACCAGCGCCGCGCGGGCTGGGGTTGGCAGCGGCTGAGGTCCCGAAGATAATTCTTCGAATGGCCGGAATCGAGGACGCTTGGATTTACTCACGGGGGCAAACGCGCACGACGCTAAACTTCGCCCTCGCTACCTTTGACGCGCTCAAGCAGACCACGAGGGTAGCGCTGCGTGAACCTCACAAAAAACATGTTTTGATGGGAAAGGTCGGTGAAGTAAGTGGCCAAGTTAGCAGTGGTTAGGGTGCGCGGCGGCGTGAATGTGCGGCGCGATGTGATAGGGACGATGCGGATGCTGGGCCTGACGCGCGTCAACCATTGCGTCGTGATCGATGATACCTCCGTCTACCGCGGGATGCTACAGAAAGCGAAGGACATGCTTACGTGGGGAGAGGTCGAGCAGCAGGTATTGGAACAACTCATCCGAAAACGCGGTAGGCTAGCCGGTGACAAACACTTGACAGACGAATTCATCAAATCTCAAACTTCGTTTCAATCATTGGGTGAGTTTGCCGCCGCGATACATGCGGGCGAGGCCAAGCTCGGAGTGCTCCCCGAGCTGAAGAAAGTTTTCAGACTCCACCCGCCGCGAAAGGGATACAAGGCGACGAAGCGGCCATTCAAGGATTTTGGCGATCTGGGCTACCGCGGCGAGCATATCAATAAATTAATCCTCAAAATGATCTAGGTGTTTTGAATGGTGGTTCGAAGGCGACGAAAGGTACGAAGACAACGAGGCAGAAGAACTTACGGGAGGGGCTGCTCGAAGCGTGGACGAGGTAGCGGAGAGAAGGGAGGAAAGGGGCTCAGCGGTGGCCACAAGCAGAAGTGGTCCTACACGCTTAAGCACATGCCCGAGCGTTTTGGAAAATATGGGTTCACGCGCCCGCCAGGGGTGAGGGGGGAGGTAAATGCCATCAATGTCGGCGAACTCGACGAGCGCCTTGACGAACTCCTGAAGCAGGGCATCGCCAAACGCGAGGAGGAGCGGATCGTGGTCGATGTCGGAAAGCTCGGTTTTGGGAGGGTGCTCGGCGGGGGGCGTGTGACCCGGCCCATCGAGGTCATCGCGAAGGAATTTGTTGAGTCGGCGAAGCGGAAGCTCAAGGAAGCTGGCGGCAAGGCTATTGCAGGGTGAAGACGATGGAACAGCCGGAGCGACCGCGGTCCAAACTTTACGCGCTCGAACCCATCGTACGAAAACTCCCTGAAGTCTCGGTCCCAAAGCGACATGTTTCCTTCAAGGAAAAGTTCATGTGGACGGGGATAGCCCTCATCGCCTTCTTCGTTTTAACTCAGGTAACGCTTTACGGGATGGCAGCTGGGAGGGGGCAAGAACACTTCTTTGGGCAACTGCGATTCATACTCGCCAGCCATGCCGGGAGCCTGGTGGAACTCGGCATCGGCCCCATCGTCACCGCGGGCATCATCATGCAGCTGCTGGTTGGGAGCAAGATACTCGGGCTTGACCTGGGCCAGCCAGAGGACCGTGCCCTTTTTACAGGCATCCAAAAAGTTGGGGCCATACTCATGGGCGTCTTTCAGGCATCGATGCTCGTGATGTCCGGGTGGTACGGGGTGGCGCTTGGCTCAGCCGCAGGCATCTTCATCATAATCCAGCTCGTGATGGGGGTAATCATCGTGATCTACCTCGACGAAGTGGTCTCGAAATATGGGTTCGGGAGCGGGGTCAGCATATTCATCATGGCGAGCGTGGCGGGAACGATTTTTTGGCAGGCTTTCAACCCACTGCAGACTGGTGGCCAATTTACCGGAGCGATCCCAAACCTCATTGTAGGCGGGGGTGGCCTCTACGATGCATTCTTCAGGCCCGGGCTGCCAAACATGATGGGTGTGTTCGCCACCATCGTCGTCTTCTTCATCGTCGTCTACTTTGAGAGTATGCGCATTGAGATCCCTCTCGCCTACGGTCGCTTCGGGGGCATCCGGGGGCGCTACCCGATAAAGTTCCTTTACACCTCGGTCATCCCCGTGATCCTCGCGATGGTGGTGTTCGCGAACGTCAGGATATTGGGGATGATCTTCTCACCGTTACAGGGAGTTTCTTATTATCTCAGCGCTCCAAACGGCATCTTCGCCGTCACGGCTGATCCGCTCCGGGCGGTGATTTACATAACAGTTTTGGTCCTGCTGTGCATGGGCTTCGCCTGGCTCTGGGCAAACATGACGGGGATGGGGCCTCGCGATGTGGCGCGGCAGCTGGATCGTTCGGGTATGCTCATCCCCGGCTTCCGTCGCGATGTAAGGGTAATGGAGTGGGTACTCTCGCGCTATATTATGACAGCCGCGTTGCTTGGCGGGGCATTCGTCGGGGCGATCTCCGCAGTTGCCGATTTCATGGGCGCATTGGGCAGTGGCACCGGAATTTTATTGACCGTTGGCATTATGTATGCCCTCTACCAAGAGATAGCGAAAGAACGTGTGGCGGAGATGTTCCCAGCGATGAGGAGGTTATTTGGTGAATAAAGTTGTCGTCGTGACGGGCGTTCCCGGAGCGGGAAAGAGCACCGTCATCGATGAGGCGCTGAAGCAGCTCAAGACACAGGGCGTCGAGTACGGCTTCATGAACTACGGCAACATCATGCTCGAGCTCATGCGAGAGCGCG
>CAZNRG010000039.1:0-10161 GCA_964575725.1 Hadarchaeota archaeon (SeqCode) | reverse complement strand
AGCCCGCAAGTTCGGGCACACCTTCCCGCCAAGCTCGAAGGCTTATGGTTTCGCTCCCGTCATCGAGGCGAAGCGTGGCATAACCCTGATCATCGCGTACAAATTTATCCACGACTGTTCCAAGTACCCGAGCGCGGGTTGTATGCTGGCCCCAAGGAGTGAGCAGGTAGCTAGGTTCGGTACCCTCAGGCGAGCGGACGTACTGGCCCAACACTATATCATCAATTTTGAGCTTATACGCAGTCGAGCGCATGTTTACCATAGGATATTTCAGGCGAATCCTTAAAAGAACCTTCTATGGTGTCGCGCATGTTTGAGCTAAAGGGTGCGTTCGGTAAGCGCGTTGCGGGTGTTGTAGGTGGAAGAGCTAGCGTTGGTGATGTCGACGAATTCTTGAAGAAGCTTGCCAAGGTAGACGAAGAAAATCGGACTATCAGCCAAGCGTTCGACGTTTCGAGCATAGCTGGCAAGGAGCACTTGGTACACGCTGCTCGCCTTGCCCTCATCGCCCATGCTACAAAAAGCAACTTCGCTAGCTCGCTGAATATCGAACTCGTATGCTGGGTGGCCGCGGAGCGGCAGATCGCGCGCGCGTTTGAGAAGGTTGGCCTGCACAAGGGTAGCAAAAATTTGGCAATTCTGATTTTGGGAGATTCGCGTGCGCGGGTGAGGCATGCATTGGTCAACATTTGCCGCGAGTTGGGCATCGAGCGGGACGATGGCTTGCTAGAGCTGGCGCACGAGAAAATTCCAAAGCTGCTTAAGGTTTTTTCGATATCAAAGGATGAACTGAAAATTGCACCAATCCAAAAGCTCGTGCTCGAGCGGGTGGCACTTCTAGCTCTGGAAAAATAGGCCTCACTTGAGGAACCCTTCGAACCCCTCGTCCTTGACCACGGTCATAACCCTGGCGCACGCAGGCATGATCGGCTTATCCGAGGTTTTGAGCTTGCCTTCATCATCGATCGACACGTATTTGGCCTTCAGGAGTTCCTTCGCTTCGACCGCGATGCAGAGGAGCTCGGCCTCGGTCCCAGCGTAGACATAGTAATAATGTTTACCTTGGAAGTTATGGCAGAATAGCCACCCCTGACTGCGCGCGATGTTCACCACATCCTCGAGGTCCTTACACCACACGATTTTCATTTCTTACCCCCCGCGGCTGCTTTCTTCACCTTTTGGACACCACGCCGAGAACCTCGCACGATTAGCGAATCGCCGACACGAATTCGGACACGCCTGCCCGGATCGAACATGTAACGCGCACCTCGCTTTATCATCAGCACGTATACCCCCATGCGCGTCCAGATGTTAAGCTCCCCCATAGATTTGCCCACGAACTCCGAGCGCTTCGCGACATCAGCTCTCCCTATCTGCTCGTCGGCCTCGGCCAACGCTCGGGCGAATACTGGGTGCAGCCCGACCCTACGGATCACCACGTCCGCGATCGAGCCAGCAGCATCGGATATTCGCTCCATCGATCTGACCATCTGCAACAGGCTGTTGAGTCTTGCCACGTTTCGTTCCCGCTTCGTCGCTATGAGCGTGGCGATCCAAAGCTTGTAGTTGAGTTTATCGAATCTCTCTTCGACTTCTATCACCTCCTCGGCGATCTCGCGGGAGCCGAGCAGGATCGAGGAGTATGCCATGTCAACCATCAAACTGCTTAGGTCGCGCATCTCGGCTAGGGCGTTCCTGATCGACGGCAATCTTCGCTTAGGTGCCCAAACTTCCCTCCGCGCTCCGGCCATCTTACATAGGATCGTGATGCCATCCGGGGGCCCCTTCACAATGAGCGCATCGCCAGCGCGTACCTCGGTGTCCCTTAGGGGCGGAACTATCCACGATTTACCCCGTTTTATGGCGAAGGTCCAGATGCCTATGCTTGAGGGCAACTTGAGTTCATAGAATTTCTTGCCTGCAAGCGTGGAGTCTTTTGCTACTTCAACCCAAGCGATTTTCTCATCGGCCATTTGGAGGGCGTCGCACACCACAGGGTGAATCTCGATTCCCCTTCGGATCAAGTCGGCGATATCGCCCGTGGCATTTGAAATGGCTTCCGCCGCACCCGCGACTTGGAGGATCCCCGTTATCTTCCGGGCTTCGTGAACGTTTCGCGTCACCACCGCGGCGATCGTTCTGATGTGATACATGAGCCCATCCATCCGTGTCTCGAGTTCATGCACGCGGTCAGCAAGTTCATCGCTCTCGAAGAGCACCGCCGCGTACGCGAGATCTATCATGAGGTCCGAGACATCCTTCATCTCGGTCAGGAGCTCTCGCACACTCCTTGGTTTAAACGATTTTGCCATGTTCTTACATCCCTACTATTTTGATGGCCATAAGTAAGAATGTTACACCCAAGACATCGCCGATTGCTGTTACAATGGGTATCACCATATTGTCGGGGTCTAGGCCGCCTCTAAAAGAAACGAATGCCGATGCAATTGTCACGAACATCACAGCAGCGCTCAATGCCATCCCCGCGATGAAGAACGCAAGCGCTAGGGAAAGCGAACTGGTAATCGAAATACCAGACAAGCACGCTATCGCGAAAAGTGCAACGCCGATGAGCGAGAATATGATGATGCTGATTAGTACCGATGCAGCCACATTTCCACGCAACACTCGTTGTCCTCTCAATCTGGGCTCTAAGGTACCCAGGTGGAGCGCGGATGTAAGTCGAGCACCGAGGATACTCCCAATGTTACCCCCAATGCCATTTATGAGCAAGACCATCGCTAGGATTAATGGCAGCTCAGCAATCTCTTGAATGCTGGAACTGAGGATGTGCCCCGCCGCTAGTGCCACGACAATACAAAATATAAGCACAGGGCAGCTCTGGAGGACTATTTGTTTTACGCTGTAAAGTGCCATCTTCACACCACCAGGAGCACAGCCAAGTAAATGCAGACAATGGTCACGAAGTCGCCAATAGCAGCCATGGCCGGACTTGTGACATTATCGGGATCCCAACCGCGCGCATAGCTCGTTATCGCCACAAGCACGGTGAGAAAAGCGAGGATCAATCCCGAAATGAAACCTGCAAGGACTGCTATCACTATTAGTTCAAGTACCCCGATCGTTGGGGCACCTGTCAATACATTTATCCCAAACGCGAAAGCGCCTATGGTGGCGGACGCAATCACGCTGAGGATGAGCGAAGAAACTAAGTTAATTTTGATCTCAGCGGATAGCTCCAGGCGAGGCCGAATTAGACCGCTGTTAAGTCCTGTGCCGAGACGCGAGGCCAAGGCGCCGTTAATGTTGCCCCGGAGGCCTAGCAGAGGTGGTACTGCCATGATCAGCCCAGGAAGTATGGTCGTGAAATACTTCTCCATCCCGACGAAGAACCCGCCTGCGACGAGCATGATGAGCGTGCCCGGAAGCAGACCCGATAGTCCTTGGGCCACAACGCTACGAACGTCTACCGCTTTAGCCATCACCCTCCCCGAGAGCCCTTGGCTACATTCCTATAAAAGGGCAGAATGGTGCGGGGGAGGAGATTCGAACTCCCGAACCCCTTCGGGACGAGATCTTGAGTCTCGCGCCTTTAACCTGGCTTGGCTACCCCCGCAGTTGAAAATCTTGAGCTGAAGTTATTAATCGTTTGCACTTAGTTAAAGCAGGGAACTTATGCCGGAATTTGGGCCTCGCCGCGCGTTCGAACACATCGACAAACTGGCTTACGAGATTGGCCCCCGATTGGCTGGCACGCGGGGCGACGGCATGGCTGCAGATTACATTCGGAAGCAGTTCGAGAGCTATGGACTCAAGACGCGAGTTCAGGAGTTCAAGTTCGTAAACCGCGCCACCCGGACCAAGGTTACCGCGTGCCTATTCGTCGCAGCTTTCATCGCATTTTTTTTCCTTTCGCCTGAACTCTCCCTGCTTGTCTGGTCCCTCTCACTCGTGGTTTGGCGCTCGCTCGGCAAACTCATACCAAAGGGAAGGAGCCAGAACATCATCGGCACCCTGGGGACACGGGAGTCAAAGAAGCGTGTTGCGATAACAGCTCACTACGACTCGGCGCCCTGCGTGGTGAGCTACAAGCTGCACCTCTTCGTGAAGTTTACCTTTGCACCGGCCCTCGTCCTCATCACCCTTGCCCTCACCCTCAGGGCGTTCGGTTTGTTCTCAGCGTGGGCGATTGCATGGGGGGTGCTCGCACTCATTTTCATACCCATTTGCGCGGGCATGTTTGTTGCCGCGAGCAGCCGACGCGTCTCGCCGGGCGCCGATGACAACGCTTCGGGGGTTGCGGTAATGCTAGAGGCAGCGCGTGCGGCCGCAGAATCTCCACCCGCAGATGTTGGGCTAACTTTTGTCGCGTTCGGGGCGGAGGAACAGGGGCTCGTGGGTGCGCGCAAGCTCGTGGCGAGCAAGACGTTACCGGAGGATACAATGGTGTTGAATCTGGATATGGTCGGGGCTGGCTCACAGGCTTACGTCATCGAGGGCAATGGTATCTTTCGAAGGAGGAGAACTTCGCCTGAGCTCAATGAACAGCTCGCGAACTACATCAAAAGCACCGGGCTAAAGCCGATGCTCTGGTGGGCAGCTCTCGCTGGGCACGATCATATCCCCTTCGTGCTGGCAAAAATGCGGGCGACAACTTTCTCCATCGATACTCAAGGCGAGGATAAACTCGGCCATCTCATCGCGAGGGCGTTTGCGTTGCCCAATGCGAAGGCGCGCGGATATCACTACATCCACACGCTTGAGGATACCCCCGAGCGGATTGAGCTAGCGAACATCGAGCGAGCTGGCGCAGTAGTGCTCGAATTCATCAAAACAATTTAATCCAGACGACAAATAAAGGTGGAGGTGATTTTGATGAAAATTGGGTTGATGTCGGACACCCACGACCGAATCGACGCGGTGGAGCGAGCGATAGATTTTTTCAACCGAGCCAAGGTCGAGCACGTTTTGCACGCAGGCGACTTAGTTTCGCCGTTCGTGGCACCTAAGTTTGCAAAGCTGAAGGCAAAGCTGCACTATATCTGGGGAAACAACGAAGGCGACCGCGAGTTCATACGCGTAAAGTTCGGCGAGCTGGGGGTGAAGCTGCTGGGGAACTTCGCGTCACTGAAACTGGACGGACGGAAAATAGCGCTGTTGCATGGCACTCACGAGGATATCGTCGAAGCCCTTTTGAAGTCGGGCACCTTTGATGTCGTCGTTCGAGGGCACACCCACCGGGCCGAAATTCGTGAGGGGGAAACGCTTCTCGTGAACCCCGGTGAGGTCTGCGGTTACCTGAGCGGACGTCAAACGGTCGCGATGCTCGATTTGGCCGAGCTACGTGCGGAAATTTTGGAGCTATAGTTCATTATTTTAGTATGCACAGTTAATTCGGCTTGGGTGGGTGATTGATCGAGTTCATCGTAGTGCTCATAGGCTTTTTCGTAGCTTGGAACATAGGTGCAAACGATACTGCTAACTGCGTGGGAGTCGCGGTTGGCGGGCGTATCCTATCTTACCGCCGAGCGATCGCGATTGTGATACTCTTCGTCCTCTTGGGTGCAGTTCTCGAGGGCGGGAAAAACATGGCAACTGTTGGAACAGGCATCATAATCCCCGGGCCAGATGGTGTAAATCCGCTTTCTAAAATCCCGCTCGCTACCGTCGCTGCTTTGATCGCTGCTGGGCTATGGGTACTTATCGCTACTACACGGGGGTTGCCAGTCTCTACCTCGCAGTCCATGGTAGGTGCGATCATCGGGGCAGGGTTGCTGATAACCTTTATGCAACCAGAAATTGGTGCAAGTGTTCAATACGGCAAGCTAGGTGCAATCGGTATCTCATGGATGTTGAATCCCCTAATCGCTGCCCTCCTTGCGTTCACTATATTCAAAATTATTAGTCCATCGTTACGGCGGATAAAGAATATCGTATTGCTTAACCGAGTTTTGGTCATCCTCGTCATCGTGGCGGCTGCGTATAGCGCCTATACGCTGGGTGCCAACGATATAGGCACTTCTACTGGAGCGATGTACGGGTTTTTTGGGGGTGCGCCTCAGCTCATCGCTCTCTTCGGCGCGGTTGCTTTAGCGGTTGGCGTGATCATGTTCAGCCGCAGGGTGATGCACACAGTAGGTACAGGGATAACTAGGCTTGACCCTATGACTGCATTCGCTGCCCAGTTCGGAGCTGCTCTCACTGTTTGGTCATTCGTGCAGTTTGGGATGCCCGTATCCACATCTCAGGCAATCATTGGCGCGGTGGCTGGAGCGGGCTTGGTGAAAGGCGCTGCAACTGTGAGCAAGAGAAAACTTGGCCACATCGGAATGGCCTGGATTTTGACTCCTGCTGTGACATGCGTGCTTTCACTTTTGTTAGGGTGGCTGTTTCTGAGCTTGTAGTAAAAGAAACCGCGCCGCTACACCCTGAACGTATACACGACGATTGATAACACATCGCCTACGTCCTCAGCTCGATCGGAAATATCGCCGATTCCCCGAATGAGAATGCCTAACTGAACCACGCTTACCGGGTCCAGCGCTTTCTCGTACTCGTAAAGCGCCCCCAGAAGACTTTGCTCAACTTTATCAGACTCGTTCTCTAAATTTTCAACTTCATCGACTCTTTTTTTCACGGCGTCAATATTTGACACTAGTGAATCAATCGAACGTTGCAGGGCCTCAGCCGTCTGAGTAGCGAGTCTGGCCATTTTGACCATACCATCCCGGATAGCTTTCGCCTTCTTCTGCTTTCTTTCCGCTTTCGAAAGAGCACCAAGCAGTTTTTCCCTCAACAAGATGGCGCGCGTCACCCCTTCGGCAGTATCAGCTACATTGTCAAGTTGCTCTGCCAATCTCGCTAAATCCCCTCTGAACGCGGGTAAAAATGCCCCCTTGCTGAGCTCGCATGTGAACTTCCGCCTGCCCCGGTCTGCCATCGTCTCGAGCTCGGAAACTTGCCTGCCCAGAGTTTGGGCTTTTTTCAGGTCACGTGCGGAGAAAAGTGCAACCATCATCTCTTCAAACTTCTTCACTGTGTGAACAACTTCTTTCGCGTTTTTCCGGAGGATTTCGAGTGCTTCTTTCTCCTTTCCCCCACCAATAGGAGATATCCCGATCATCAGAATTTCTCTCAAGCTTTCACCTTCCTACGGTATATCGGCGCGCCGTTTAAAAACCTCACCTTCTGGGTTTCCGGATCAACCTCGAGCCGCACACCTCGCATCGGGAAGCAGGTGGTGAATACCTGCGGTTGCAGGCGGGGCATACCATCTCCCAGCGCAGCACCTCCTTTATCCCGGGCATGGCGATGCGCTGGTAGGGGAGGCCGAACAAGCTCGCCAAGTTCTGGATGGCGTAATCGTCGGTAACGAGCTCCGGTTCCTCGCCAGCTCGCCTGAGGTCCAGCGCAAGCGCGAGCAGCTTGACATCCACGGCTGAAACTACATCCCCGGTTTGGGCGACCTTTTTTCGGATCTCGTCCAAGGCATTCCCCGAAGGGCCAACGATCCTTACCTTGCCAGCAGCCACCGCCGTCTCGAGCTCGAGCTTCGAGCACAGGTCGTTGGCCTCCTCCAGCACCTCCTGCACGGTCACCTGTTCCGCCTTGGCCAGCCCCGGCACAAATCCCGCTATCACGGCGGAGGTGTCCAAAACATAGACCTTGCGTGGCATCTACAGCTTCTCCCTCACCTTGCGGTAGAATTCGCCCCACCCGAAAAAGCGAGCCGGCTTGTCGGAGCGATAGAATGTGACTTTTTTCCCGGGCTCAAGTTTGGCCGCAATTTGGCCGTCTAGGATTACAAATGCTCCGCGTTCCGGTCTGGTGGGTTCTATCTCGATACGGCTGTCGATGGGCACCACCAACGGGTTAGATCTGGGGTGGGATGGGCATATGGGCACCACCACAAAAATCTTGAGACGCGGGTCGACCACAGGGCCGCCAGCGGCTAGGGCGTAGGCAGTGCTCCCAATAGGGGTCGCCACGATGACGCCATCCCCGCGCATGTCCACGGCTACCTTGCCGTCGACGGATACCCTCAACGTAATGGTCTTCCCAGCTTTGGCAGAGCACACCACCGCATCGTTCAATGCATCGGGCAATTGTTTACCTGCGGTTTCCCCAACCAACCTTTCTCGCTCGACGATTTGCAGCCCCCCCATGACCAGCATTCGGAGCGCCCGCTGAGCTTCACTCGGCTTGACATCTGCCAGAAAGCCCCTTTCCCCAAGATTTATGCCAAGTATCGGAGTTTCCGGTGCTTGTCGCTGAGCGAATAGAACTGTTCCGTCGCCACCTATCGTAACAATAGCATCCGCCTTTTGAAGCGCCCGCGCAGTCACCCCACGTTTGCCAAGCTTCCTCGCCAGCCCCCGCTCGAGCAGAACCTCTTCCTTAGCCAGGAACCTCAGCACCCTTCGCGCGAGCTTCAGGACCCCAGGGATCTCGGGGTGGGTGACGATTCCTATCCGCAAGTTTTCACCAGCTAAAGTTTTTCCTGCGAGGATTTAACTTTAAGGGCGCAGATTTTTAAGCACGCACCAAAAAACAATCAAGAGGTGTGTTAGTGGCGAGGGAGATGACCGAGATAGGCAAGCTCAAGGAGGGGCGCTTCGTGATAATCGATGATGAGCCTTGCCGCATCGTGGGATTCTCCACCTCAGCACCTGGGAAGCATGGTCACGCGAAGGCGAAGGTTGACGCAATAGGCATTTTCGACTCTCAGAAGCGAAGCGTAGTTCGTCCGACCAGCGCCAAAATAGAGGTTCCGATAATCGAGCGCGGCGGTGCCCAAGTACTCGCGATCATAGCGAACAACGCCCAGCTCATGGATTTGACGACCTACGAAACATTTGAACTCCCCATCTCCATGGCCCTTCGGGGGGAGGTTCGCGAAGGCGTCGAGGTAGAGTACATTCAAGCGTTGGGGCGAAGGAAAATTGAGCGGGTGAAGGGCTAGATAAAAATAAGAGTGGTAGCGACTTGCGCCACCACTTCACACAAAAATTTTAAACGTCGACTCCTCTCAGGGTCTTTCTGCCGTTTCCTTTTGATCTCTCTATAGCTCTCTTGCACCTTCTCTGTATCAACGCATCCAATTCCTTAAAGAAATCTTCGCTTGCTCTCATCCCTTTGATCAAACCCCTCACAGCAGACTTCACGATATAAGCCATTTGTGCACCTCCAATTTGTCGATTTATCTTGAATTTCTGAGCTATTTAAGCGTAGTTATTTGGCGTCCAACTCATCTTCTGCGCCTGAATTCGCTGAGCAGCTTTCGCATCTCCCCCCGCGGCATGTCGTAGCTGTGCTCCAGCGTCGGGAACTTTCCAGCTTTGACTTCCCGCCTAAAATCTGCCAGCGCTTTCATCACCGTATCGTCGAGCTTGGCGTAGCGCTTGACGAACTTCGGCACGTGGGGTCCCGTTAGGCCAAGCAGGTCATGGACTACGAGCACCTGCCCATCGCAGTATGGGCCCGCGCCAATCCCTATCGTGGGGACCTCTATCTTTTCGGTGATGAGCTTCCCCAGTTGCCAAGGGATGCACTCGAGCACCAAGCTGAATACCCCCGCCCGCTCCAGCCTTCTCGCGTCCTCGAGGATCGCGCTGGCGGTGGACTTGGTCTTTCCGCGGACCCTGAAGCCGCCGAACTGATGGACCCACTGAGGAGTCAAGCCGAGGTGCCCCATGACCGGGATGCCTGACTGGATGATCGCTTTAACTTTCTTGATCATCCCGCGGCCGCCCTCCACCTTCACGGCTTCCGCGCGGCCCTCCTTCATGAAGCGGCCGGCATTTCGGATCGCGTCATCCACGCTTGCTTGGTATGACATGAAGGGCATATCTCCGATTACTAGGGCGTGCTTCACCGCCCTCGTTACGGCTTTCGTGTGATGGATCATCTCGTCCATGGAGACGGCAAGCGTGTCCTTGTATCCGAGTACGACGTTGGCCAGCGAGTCCCCGACCAAGACTGCGTCCCCCCCCGCTTCATCCACCATGCGGGCGGTCGGATAGTCGTATGCTGTCACCATGACCACGCGATCGCCGCGGTCCTTCATCTCGCGGATAGCAGTTGTAGTGATTTTTTCCATTCTTTATCCCTCAAATCGTCCACGTGTAGGTTGGTGAGGCTAAATAAAAAACTGCGGCTGGAACTTGAACTGCGAAACACATTGCTTGTCAACAGGGGTGT
>CAZNRG010000038.1:0-10250 GCA_964575725.1 Hadarchaeota archaeon (SeqCode) | reverse complement strand
TGCTTCGCTCGCCGCACGACCTCCTCCACCCGCTCAGCCTCGACAACCGCCTGCACCGCGAGGATCGACTTCGCTGCCTCCACGCGCGAGACCGTGGGCCCCGCCATCCCTGGCATCACCCGCTTGATCGCCTTCAGCTTCGCCTCGGGCACGTTCATCAGTACAAGCTTCTTCCCACGCGCTCGGACCACGCTCTCCAACGCCATCTTCACTTCTCCTATTTTCGCTCGCTTTTTCCGCACGCTTCGACGATTCGCCACGAGCCGCGCCGAGGTTTCGAATAGCTCATCGACTACCCGTAGGCCATGTGTGCGCAGCGTCGTGCCGGTACTCGTGAGGTCAACGATCAAATCCGCCACGCCAACTATTGGTGTGATCTCCGCCGCCCCTGAGACGCGAGAAATTTCGACCCCCACTCTTTTCCTCGAGAAATACCGCTTGGCCACGTTTGGGAATTCCGTCGTCACCCGCGCTCCGGTCTTTATGTCTTTCACCGTCCTGATGCCTGAGCGCCCGCTCGCTGCAACCACCATGCGCGCGAACCCGAATCCCAGATCAAGCAGCTCCACGACATCGGCGCCGCTCTCAAGTACGAGATCGTAGCCGGTTATTCCCATATCGGCCGCGCCCTTCCCTACCAACCCCGGGATGTCCTGCGCCCGCACGAAGACGAGTTCAAGCTCCGGGTTGCGGGTTCGGGCAAAAAGCTGTCGGGCCTCGCGGTCGACGCTGCCTATCCCCGCATCCTCTAGCAGCCTTATCGCCGGCTCCTGCAGGCGCCCTTTGTTGGGGATTGCAAATCGCACCACCATTTTACCTCCCTCCTTTCAGTTTTTTCAACGCGCCGACCAGCCGCTCGTTCTGCCGCGGCGTACCGACGGTTATCCTGATATAGCTGGAGCCAGCACCGCGAAAGTTTGAAAGATCCCTGACGAAAATTTTGCGCTTGGCGAGAAAATCGCAGAGTTCAGGCGCGCCCAACCCCAACGGGCTAGCATCGACCATCAGAAAATTCGCGTCGGATGGTAGAACCTTAAAGCCGAGCTTCACGAGTTCGCGGCGTATGTACGCACGTCCCCGCCTGATCGCCGCCACAACCCTGCGCAAATATCGGCGATCCAGCAAAGCCGCAACCGCTGCTGCTTGAGCCATGCGGTTGACGTTGAACGGCGCGCGAATGCTTTCAAGCGCCTCGATTAGCTTGGGGTTACCCACCGCATAACCAACCCTTAACCCAGCGAGCCCGAAAGCCTTTGAAAACGTTCGAAACACCAACAAATTCTTTTGCTTCAGTGCCAACCTCACGACCGAGTACCCCGCGAACTCTACGTAGGCTTCGTCGATGATGACAAGCTTCCCGCTAGCTAGCAGTTCGCGTAACCCTTCCAAACTTATGCCGTTGCCCGTGGGGTTGTTGGGCCTGCCCACAAATGCTAACTTTGTCCCCCTGAGGACACGCTTGAGCTCGGCAGCACGCCACTCGAAGTTCGGCAACTCGTAAAACTTTGGCTCCCCTCCGTTGATCCTGCACGCGAGCTCGTACATCGCGAATGTGGGGAGTGGAATAAGCGCTCGCTCGCCGGGGTCGAGGAAAGCCTTGCACGCTAGGTCCACGAGTTCGTCGGAGCCGTTCCCAACCGTCACGCACTTGGCGCCCACGCCCACGTAGTTGCATATGGCCCGCTTGAGCTCGACGGCGCGAGGGTCAGGGTACGAACCTACCCGTGTCGCCTCCCGCCTGATCGCTTGGGGTACTCGTGGGGATGGGCCGTAAGGGCTCTCGTTGGAGGCGAGGTTGATGGCTCCCGCTGCCTTGACATCATACCTGCGGGCAAGCGGATACGAAACCCGCGATCGCAGCATCCCACTAACACGTTTCGAAATCATTTTTTGCCTCCGAAAAGTTTGTCGCTTGCAGCGTAACGCTTCCACACGTAGTTCCGCTCGAATGTCAGCTCACTCGGCACCCTCATACGCTCAAGCACTCCTTGGGCCTCGTCCAGCGTGCGGGTCTCCACGAGTTCGCGTGCGACCTTGCTCACCCGCTCAAACACAACGCGTGGGTCAAAGTAGAAAGTCATCGCAGACATCGGGGTCAGCTGGACCTTGCGGTACCCGCCCCGAATCTTGACCTCTCCCTTGAGCCCGCGAGCCGCCTTTACCGCCAGCGCGCTCGACTCTGTCTTGGTCTTGGGAATCACCTCTTCGAGCAATTTCAGATCATCAGGGGTCAGGCCCCGGGTGCCCAAGAACCCGCCGCAGCTGGTGATCCTATCGACCTGACGTTTGAACTGCTCGAGGCTGAGTTCGCCATCGGTGCAGCACCCGAGCACCCCGAGCACCGCGGGCACTTTCAGGTTGACCATCGAAGCCAGCACCATGCTATCCGCCAACATACTGTGAAGGCCCTCCTCCGAACCCTCGGCCAGGATGTCGCCCCCCACGTCGACCCCCACGAACAAATCTACCTCCAGCCGCTCGAGCGCCTCGTTCAAACCATCGATCACGCCCTGCACCCCGCGGTTAAGATCCACGAGCACCGTCTCCTCGCCCAGCACCTCTGCCACGGCCGACTCGGTGAATCGAATGCCCTTGGTCGTTCGAGTTCGAGCATTCGCGAGCCCGACCGTCGCTGAGAGTCGCTTGAGTTCAACTATTTCCTCCATCTTTCGGGGCCCTGGCTCGGGGTCATTTACGTAGCGCTCCCATGTCAGTCCCCCAACCAGCGTCCGGATTCCCAGCCATCGAAGGTAGCGCGAGGTCGGCAGAGTTCCCACTACATCGCCTCCTCCGCCTACGCCCAAGACCAGCGCATAGCTCGATTCCTTCACGAGCACTTCGAGGGACTTCCCCATTGTATTCCCTGCCTAAATTGGTCCATTTTGTATATAAATTTTACCTATTTCTTGATTTAGGAGAAATTATTTACAAATAAGCGAAAAACTTAAATATTATCCACAAATAGGGTCTACTTGGGGCTCGCGCGGCCTGGAAAAGTGGAAATTATGGAACTCGACGAGACCGATCGAAAGCTGCTCAACCTGCTGCAGGGCGATGCCAAGGTGCCCTACGCCAAGCTCGCCAAGCGGCTCGGCATAAGCTCCTCGGGAATCCACAAGCGGGTGAAGCGCCTCCTCGACGCTGGGGTTATCCGAAAATTCGTCGCGGTGGTCGACCCGCAGATGATGGGGAAGAAGCTTAAAGTTTTTGTCGGGGTTTCCACCGCCCCTGGAAGCTGCGGCCAAGTGATCGCACAACTTCGCAGGAGACCCGAGGTGCTCGAGATTCACGAGGTGGTCGGTGAGCATGACCTGTTCTTGAAGCTCATCACCGACGACACCATCAAGCTCAACGAGATCCTGCACGAGCTCGACCGCATACCTGGGGTGAGTTCGACTCGAACGCTGGTCGTGCTCAAGACCGAGAAGGAAACTGATTTGATCCAGCTTTGACAATTTTCTCCACCAAAAAAGTTGTTGTATTTATAACAATAAAACACGACTAACTTATTAATAACTCGGGGGCCCATTTTAAACGAGGGATGTTAACTTGATTTTTCGGAGGAAGAAGGCCAACCCAGACCCTGCCTCCGCCAAGGCCAACCCCAGCGAGGATGCCGCCGAGCCTAAACCGGAGCCCAAAAAGGAGATTCCCACTGAAGCGTTTGAGGGCGAAGATGAGCTGCTCGCGGAGCTCGCCGAGAAACTCTTCGCTGAGCCCGAGCCAACCGGGGGCGAAATGGTCACCGAACCTAGCGTTGCCCCGGAATCCGCTGAGGCTGGTGCCGAGGCCCAGCCGCCCGAGGCTGCACCCGAAGCCGCCCCAAGCGAGGAACCGCTCGGTGGCCTCGAACACGACGCCGCGGTTGCCGAGCTCGGCGAGCAAGTCGCAGCGATGGAGAAAGTCAGGGGGCCCCGCGAGTTCAAGGAGTACTGCACCTTCGAGCTTCCTTCCGGCTACCAAGAGCTCGAGCGCTACTGGATCGTGAAACCCTACGCCTGGGCTGCAATCCTCTACTCCCCCGAGCGCAACGAGCGTTTGTATCACCTGGTCGAGCCCAGCCTCACCCCCGGAGAGAAGACAGCACTTGCAACCCTGCACGATCACTTGCTCGACCGCTTGACCTACGATGAGCGGATCAAGGACCGCGACCGCGCGATATCCACAAAGGTCTACGAGCTCCTGCGGGAGTACGGCATCACGCTGGGGGCTAAATCGATAAAAAAACTCCTCTACTACCTCAAGCGCAACTACATCGGCTACGGGAGAATCGATGCCCTGACGCACGACCCACAGATCGAGGACATTTCCTGCGACGGCCTGAACGTTCCCATATTCATTTACAGCCGGCGCTACCAGAGCTTGCGCACCAACCTCGTCTTCTCCGACGTCAACGAGCTCGACCTCTTCGTGATCCGATTGGTCGAGCGGGCTGGAAAGCAGATCTCGCTTGGAAAGCCCAGCGTCGACGCCTCGATGCCCGAGGGCTACCGCTTGCAGGCGACCCTTGGGACCGAGGTAACCACGCGCGGCAGCTCCTTCTCCATCCGCAAGTACGCGGAGGAGCCCTTCACCCCCATCGACCTCATCTCTTACGGCACCTTCTCGACGGGTATGCTCGGCTACCTCTGGCTCGCGACGGAAAACAAGAAGAACGTCGTAATCGTGGGGGGGACCGCCAGCGGAAAAACTTCGACCCTTAACGCTCTCTCGATGTTCATCTGGCCCGACGCAAAAATCGTCTCCATCGAGGACACCCGCGAGCTAGCCCTCTACCAAGAGAACTGGATCCCGAGCGTCACCCGCCCGGCCCCCGGGGAGCGGGCAATCGAGATGTACGACCTGCTCCGCAGCGCGCTCCGTCAGCGTCCCGAAGTGATCATCGTTGGTGAGATTCGAGGCAAGGAAGCGTTGACGATGTTTCAAGCTATGACAACGGGTCATACGGTTTATTCTACAATGCACGCTGGCTCGATCCAGGAGATGGTCCACCGCCTCGAGGGTGAGCCCATCAACGTCCCCCACCACATGCTCGCTTCGCTAGACATCGTCTGCCTGCAGCTGCTCACCTATTTCCGGGACCAGCGGGTGCGCCGGAACCAGACCGTCATCGAGGTAGCCGGCATAGACCCCGCCACCGGCTCGCTCCGCACCAACCGGATCTTCGAGCGCAATCCCCTCACCGACGAGTTCGAGAAGGTTGGGGAGTCTCAGGTGCTCCGGGAAATCGCGAAGGAAAGGGGCTGGAGCGCCCTCGACCTCGAGCGGGAGCTCAAGCAGCGCAGGGAGGTGCTTGAGTACCTCTCCAAAAACAACATCCGCCGCCTCACCGAGGTTGCAGCGGTTCTCCGGCAGTACTACTTCGAGCCCGAGAAAGTCGTCCAGGGGATTGCCGCCGGAAAGCTTAGGATTTGAGCTGGCCGACGTTTATTTACCTTTGTTTGAAAAAGGTAGTCGTGGATTTAGATGCCCCTCGGCGAAATCGCATTCAAGATATTCGGCAAGTACACGCGCAAGAAAAAGCGTTATAGGCTCCAAGAGAACCTCCGGAAGGCGCGGATGCCGACCTCCGCCGATGTCTATGCCGCTACCGCCATATTCTCCGCCGTCCTCGTGTGCATCCCCGGCTTCATGCTGGGGTTCATGATCGGGTGGCTCTTCCACCTCGGCCTCCCCTTCATGCTCATGCTCATCATCTTGTTCCCGGCGATCTTCGTAGCCCTCACCTACCAGCTCACTATCTCTTACCCGGGGATGGTCGCGAGCGAGCGAAAGCGGAAGATAGATGGAGCTTTGATACACACCATCGGCTTCATGCATGCGATGAGCCGAAGCGGTGCTACCATCGTCGACATCTTTAA
Organism: Hadarchaeota archaeon (SeqCode); assembly: GCA_964575725.1. Taxonomy (GTDB): domain Archaea; phylum Hadarchaeota; class Hadarchaeia; order Hadarchaeales; family Hadarchaeaceae; genus DG-33. The sequence continues at coordinate 4,389 of CAZNRG010000038.1, read as the reverse complement.
AGAGCTCAGCACTCGCACCGACGTCGGCGAACTTCAAAAAGAGGCCCAAGCCTTCATGCGCGATGTGGAATATCTGGGTCAAGACCCGCTGACCGCGCTCCGAGGGCTCGCGCGTACGACGCCGTCCGAAAAATTCAAAAGCTTCCTCGAGGTTCTGATCTCCATCATCGAAACCGGCGGCGAGATTACTCCCTACTTCTCAACCAAGTGCTTCGAGCTTCAGACCTCTCTAAGAGAAGAAAACAAGAAGACCGTCTCCTCCCTCGAGTTCATGGCGGAACTCTACGTCATCCTGATCGCCTTCACACCGTTGCTCTTCCTCACCCTGATGCTCTTCATGCAGTTCCTCCAGCCCGTCGCACCCGAGGTTCTTATGATAATCGCGTATGGATGGATCCCGCTGGGCTCGCTCGCATTTGCCATCATGGTATCCACGACATCGCCGGTGCGAATTAAAGGCGTGGCACGCGCCGTTAGGCTGCCGCCGCCCTATAAATCAGTGTCACTAGCCGCTGGTGATGCTAGAGATAGAGCATTGCTCCAACGACTGAGGGGAACCCTCTGGCAGGTTAGGTTGAAGCGGTTCCTCTCGAACCCGTTTAGAGGGATAGTGCAAAATCCGTCCTACATCCTAATTTTCAGTGCCCCCGCCGCTGTTATTTTCCTATTGCTCTCACCCGCCATCAAAACTTCCACCTTAATTTTCACATTTTTGATAGCGGCCATCCCCTACGCCGTTGCCTATGAATTCAGGTCGAAGAGGGAGCGTCAGATCAACGAGGCGCTACCGAATTTCCTCAAATCGCTTTCAAGCGCCTCTCGCTCCGGCTTGACCCTCCCTCGTGCGATAGCCGTCACCTCGACCGCAGACCTTGGTCCGCTAACCGATGAGGTCAGACGGGCGCGAATGGATATCGAGTGGGGGAGTTCAGCCAGCGAAGCCCTCGCCCGGATGGAACAACGGGTGAGGATTTCCGACTCTGCCGCGCGAACGACGACGCTCATCCGAAAGGCGAGTGAGGCGGAGGAAGACGTGTCTGATGTCGTTGATATCGTGCTGAACGACGTCGAGGCCCATCGGACGATCGCGAAGGAGCGAAGCACGGCGATGTTTATCTACAAGCTCATCATCATCCTCACCTTCGGTATTTTTTTAATCACGGTGTACTTCATCGTCGGCAGCTTCTTGGCCATGCCGGCGGGAGCAGTTGGAGTGGAGGCGGGTGGAGTTACAGCAGGCGGATTAGACGTGTTGACCGTCAAATTGCTATTTTACCGCGTCCTGCTCCTCCAAGGGCTGTTCGCCGGCCTCTTAGCGGCGCAGTTGGGTGAGGGCGACCTGAAAGCCGGGATAAAATACGCGGCGGTGATGGTCATCATAGCGTGGGCGGTCTTCGAGTTCGTCCTAATGCCCATGCAACCGCCTGTGATTGTGCCCGAAGAAGAAGCGTTTGCGATGCTGCCATTGATGGGGATCTGACCCCTTTTGATACGGGTGCTAGCTGGACAACCACATTAGACTGTTGCCCTTTCTTGATGTATCCTCTTGATCAAACTTTCGATTATGTCAAGCCGATAAGCGATGCTCCGATGGAAAATTCTTAGAACACGTATTTGATTTTCTTCCCAGTAAAAATAGACGCGGTATTCTCCTGCCCTTAACTTCCAAAGCTCCTCTCTAATTTTTTCTATATCCCCCCCTACCAGTTTTTCCAATTTCTCTCAATTTTCTAACTATCAATCTCGCTTGAGCGCGGGGGGGCCTTTTTTAAATCGCTCTTTGCGCTATCAGAAAGATAAACTTCATACATCGAGTTTGAGTTCACGAATTACATCTTCCAGCGGGGTAAATTTTTCTTCCTCAAGAATTTGATAAAGATGGCTGATGAATGCCTCATGTGTTTCGACAAGCCCCCGAATAATTTCATCATAGGTCTGACCCTTCCTTCCAACCTGCCGTAGCAGCTCTCTCGTTTCTTTCTTGATTGGGATAGTTGTGACCATTCTTCTCATCGTTATGATTTATAAATACTCATAAAAGGTTTTTTGCCTGATGACGTCTCGGTATTGATTTGATCTAAAGTCTGCACCATACCTTCGCAGAGAGTTTCTGTAAAAGTGTTGAACGACGCTTGTTTATTCCCAACCTACCCGTACGAGTAAAACACGACGCCCGGCTCGCGGTGGCTCCTCGACCACCACTGCTCCCAATTTATAGTTGGCATACCATTTTGGACGCCCAGCGCGTAAATCCAACCACTGTAGATGAGCTCCGTCGCCATGTCGACGCAGTCCTTCGTCCCGTAGGGCGGGTCAATTCCCTCCTGAACCCCGAAGTTCTCGGCTTTCCGCGTCCTTATCCAGTCGCCGAACCAGCCCCCCATCGGATCGCCCGGTGGCATCGTGTTGTCTCTGAACTCGTAGATGCGAACGCGGGCGTTGTCGAGAAAGTTCACAAGGTTTCCATAGGGCTGGATGTTGCCATTTACATTCTCTCCTATCAGCGCCGGGTCCTGGGGCCGGTAGTACTCGACCTGCCACTCCAAGTGGTCGTGGACGGCGTCCCACGCCTGATACGCCGCGTCAGGGTCGGGGATTATATCTTCATAATACTTTCGCGCATTGTCGTGGTGAGCATATTGAGTGACGTCGGCCCAATAGTGCGAAGCTATGCCTAGGTAGTAGGAAACGTTGTCCGGGGCTCCTTCTAGGCGTGCATTCTCGGCCCTCAGAAGCCATTCAGCGCCCTGATTCTCAGTGTAAGTCATAACGTGTTTGCTGTCCAAGAAGTAGGGGGATTGCCGCCAAGTGTCAGGTTTGACAGACCCCGCGCGAATCAAGTCCCACTTCAGGTTGTCTTTAACATACTGGGGAATCCCGGGATCCCCAGCAATCCTATCATAGGCCACCTTACTTATCCCTTGGGTGCCGTAGACCCCCCCGTGGGTGCGCCACTTCCAAGTGCCAGCGGGCTGCGCTAATGCAAACAGCGCGAGGATCACCCCAAATACCAAAATCAACGATAACTTTTTCATCGTCTCACTTAAGATTTGACCCGAGTGACTTTAACTTTAACCCAAACGCTAGGGAGTTTTACTCCCATTCCTCCTTTGGTGCCCATCCCTTCTTACCTCTGCGACTTCTGATCCACACGAGCGCCCCGACCGACCCGATGACTACCACCGCGACAACGGCGATAAGCACAAGAGAGGGGAATCCTTCTACAGCCGGGACTTCTTCACCCTCCTCATTTTCAGGGGCTTCCGGGTGGCTGGTTGCGTCGCTAGGGTTTGTCCCCAGCCGATATTCTTGGAGATTCGTGTAGTCGTCCCCATCAGGGTCGTCGTCGGGGCCCTGGTCGAGGTTGTCAAAGTAGGTGATCTCCCAATCATCGGGGAGGCCGTCGTTGTCCGCATCAAGTGCCACGGTAATGGTGCCAGAAGCCCCCTCGCTACTCGATTGATATTGGTCATCGCCGGCGAATGATGCGGTAATCGTTACTAGGGTCTGATTTTCGACGGTGGGTGCGGTGTAAGTGACCGAAACCTGCCCCGAAGACTTGGTCGTGCCCTCCCCAGCAGATAGGGTCCCAGCGGTCTTGAACCAAGTTATGGTCTTGCCGGCTAGGGGGCTGCCATCAGAGGTGAGGGTTGCCGTCAGGATTGTACCTTGCCCCGATGTTATAGTGAAGTCGGTTGGAGAGACCGTTAGGGTGGTGGGGCTCTTCCCCGGTTCTGGAGTGGTGTAGGTGACCTCGAGGTACGGGATATTTTCCCCATGCTCCTTCGCCAAAAAGTAACAACTGTTTTCTACAGATTTCAAACTAAAACTCGCGATCTTGTCTCCCGATAGCTCGCTACGCACCCAAGTCGTCACGTTCCACTCCCACCATTTGTCCACTTGAACGCCGTTTACGTAGAAACTCTCGGTGACCGTATCCAGCAGGTTTCCATAAGGAGGCTGGTTGTTCCAAGTTATCGTGCCCTCTGACCAGGCATCATTCGTTACCACCCGGACCCCCATAGAGGCGCCACTGCCGCCATCCCCGTAGCAGAGAAGTTTGAGGGTGGCCGATTGAACTTGCACATCGGAGGGGATTAATGATAAATCGAATTTTAGAAAGGACCTAACATCTGGGTCTGCACTACATGAGAGATATATAGAAACTCCAAAATTACTGTCAGGTTCTTCCGATGAAACGTATGCGTCGTCAGTCGGATAAATCTGGACCGTGGTGGGGGCCCCATAACCAATGTAAAGTCTAGGATTAACTCTCAACCCAGCCCCTCTAACACTGCCCGCGTTTTGGAAGAGCACCAACAAGCAGAGCACTAAACCGATGACCAACGCCGGCGTAATTTGTCTCGTCATCTGCCCACCTTCATCAAT
>CAZNRG010000037.1:0-10575 GCA_964575725.1 Hadarchaeota archaeon (SeqCode) | reverse complement strand
GCCCTCGTCGTAGAGCAGCCAAGTAAGCTGGGGCGTGGCCGCAGACATCCGCCTCACGGTCAGCACGACCCGCAACCTCTCCTCGTCGTCGCGCGCGCGGGTGAAGCCCCATCGAGCATCGCGCGGCTCCATCCCTTCGAGGATATCCGACTTCCGCCACAGCTTGATGCGCTCATTGAAACTGCGCTGCGCGTTGAACTCCTCCTTGAGGGCTCGAAGCGCACAAAGCTCATCGGGGCCAACGGCTTCAAGGGTCTGGTAGTGGATCAGTTCCATTTCTCCCGCCAAGGCTTTGGGTGGAGGTTGTTTATATATAGGGGAAAATCAGCCCCTGCACCACTCGGCAACGGCCTCAAAGAGTTTTTTGCCGTCAGCTGGTCTAAGCACGAACTCGTTTCCCCGCTTTTGATATCGCTTTGCCACGAGTTCAGGGTCGGCGTGTTCAGGCTTGAATCTGCCAAGCTCTTTGAGTTCAAGTGGCATCGAGATCAAGCCTGTTTTATAATGCATACTGTACGGCGCTCGAACGTCTCCCATGGGCTTGATGATGGATGCATCGAACAGGACCTTGTCAACACGGGCCTCCTTCTTCGCTGTCTCGGCCGTTGTCAGTCTCGGCAGCTTTTCCGCAACCCGCGACTCGGCAAATCGCACAATGTCCGCGTAGAAGCTAAACATGTTCCGCTCCCGCCGCTCGGTTCGCAGCTGCTTGGGTTTGTACCCTTTCGGCAAATCGTGCGGTTTAAATTGTGCCCAGACCTGGAAGCCTCGGGAGCCGCTGAACTTGATCGCTGGTTCGACGCCGTAACCACCGAGTACCCTACACGCTTCTTTGACTACTTCCTTCGTTCGATCGAGATCAACTTTTTTGCCCGCATCGAAATCGATTACCAGCCAATCTGGGCAGTCGCTGTCGACGTGATGGATGTAAGGGATGAAATCTATTCCGTGCACATCGAGCCACCGTTGAACATCTTTCGCGCTTTTTATAGTGATGTAGCGGGGACCGAGTTTTCGCTGGAGCCATGCGCGCCCGGTAAAGAGGCGAAAGACCGACACCCAGCGGTCACGGCAGAACTCGAGCAGGGCATCGACCACGTGGGGATAGTACTGCTTTGCACGGTAGACTTTGAGGTAGTCTTGGTTTAGCTCCGGGCGAACCTGACGCCACCGCCGCTCGAAGTATTTGCGCCCCGCGTCGGTGATTGCGTACTCGCCGGCTTTGCTCTCGACCCAGCCTTTTTTCTCTAGGCCAGCCAGGAGCCTTAGCGTTCCCTCTTCTGAGAACTTCTCGTCTGCATCCCGGCTGAGTTTCTCCTGAATGTGCGGCACGTCCACAAACTTGCCACGGCGCTTGATGGCAAGCGTCATGAGTGCGTGGTCGTCAGGTGTCGCTTTTGGCAACCGCTCACCCGCTCGCCTATGCGCTTGTGATCTCCCCGAGCTTGTCGCCAAGCAGCTTCTCCGCGCAGCCCCAGCAGATGAAGCTCGCCTTCGCCTCGCCCGGCCTGACGATTTTGGCATAGGCGGCGTCGTAACTCATCAGCTGGATATTTTTGCCGCAGAGCTTGCACTTCGGTCCCTTTGCCCGCATGCTCATCAAAATTCGCTAGGCACTCAAAATTAATAACTTCTCCGCAAAACTGCTTGTGAAGGATTTAGATGCTCCCCATCCTGCGCCCCCCGAAGTTTGATCTGGATGAGCTCGCGCAACTCCAGGAGCGAATAGCGAAGCGAGTGATCAAAAAAGACCGATTCAAGAAGCTCGAAACTATCGCGGGTTGTGACATCTCATTCACGCGAGGGAATTTTGCCTTTGCCGCCTGCGCGGTGCTCGATTACAAAACTTTGGAGGTACTCAAGCAAAACGTTGTTGGGGTCAGGCTGCGCTTCCCTTACATCCCGACCTTTCTAGCCTTTCGAGAACTCGAGGGAATGCTTAAAGCTGTCGAGGGGTTGCAGGCAGACGTTTACATGGTGGGGGCTCAGGGGCTCGCCCATCCCCGACGAGCAGGTCTGGCTTGCCACCTCGGCATCGCACTCAACAAACCTGCTTTGGGGGTCGCAAAATCTAGATTATGCGGCGAAGCCCCGATGCCGCCAAAACGGAAATGCGCACACACCATACTCAGGGATGGGAAGGAGACCCTCGGGGCAGTACTCCGAACCCAGCCCGGGAAGAAGCCCGTCTACGTCAGCATCGGACACAAGCTCTCGCTCAAAACCGCGATTAAAATCACGCTTGAAACAGCACCAAAATATCGTCTCCCCGAACCGCTCCGCGTGGCCCATGAGCTAGCGACCAAAGCAATACGAAGTTCTAAATTTTAAGCCTTAGTGCACACGTGTGCATAGGTGACGATATGAAATTGGGTCTTTCGAGTCTGCTCTTCGTCCGAAATTCGATTGAGGAGGCCATTCAAGCGAGCGTCAAGCTGGGCGCCGAGTGCATCGAAATAATTTACGACGTCCCCCATTTCCCGCCAGACTACGACCTGCGTCAACTTGCGAACCTGAAAGAGATCATAGATTCTCACGAGCTTGGGGTTTCGGTTCACTCGAGCTTCTGGGACCTGAACCCGGCAAGCCACTACCGAGAACTCCTAGAGTTGACCCTCAAACAGGCGCGACAAAGCATCGATGCCTGCCGTGCGCTCGGCGGGGAGATCGTGGCGGTCCATTTCGGTACATGCCCCGTCCCAGAAGCCAAGGAATTTCTCGAGGGGGCAAAAAGACGATATCGAGGATTCATCAAGCAATGCCTGCCTTATGCGCAAGAGCGTGGCGTGACCCTAGCGCTCGAAAATGCAGGAGGACAACCAAACACCTACCCTTCGACCGCCGAGGAACTAGGACAATTTGTGGCCGGGTTTGAAGGGGCCAAAATAACGTTTGACATCGGGCACGCGCATCTGGCCGAGCGAAGGACCGGAAGGAAAGACACTGGGGCTGCGATTGCCAGATCCATCGAGGGGCTCCGTGAACACTTGGCCCATGTGCATGTCCACGACAACCACGGCGAGCGAGATGAACATTTGCCGCCGGGTGACGGCGACATCGATTTCAAACCCGCTGCCAGTGCCCTACGGACGATAGGTTATGGCGGACTGCTGATAGTTGAACCCTGGAGTCCAAGGCATCCATTGGAGGCGGGACGAAAAGGGGTAGAAATGATCAAAAAAATATTTTCAGCAGTTAGCTGAATTCAGCGACCACCGTTGTGAAAACTGGACCTCGGATATCGATGCGCTTCTTCTTCGCGGTGATGTAGCGTTGCGCCACCTTGTCGACCGCCAAATTGATGTCGCTCAGCAATTTTACATTTCGCACCCGAACTTTGACCTGCCGCTCCTTTCTTCGGGCAGCAGCTTCCATTTCGCTCGCCGCAAGCGCAGCAAAAGCATCGATGAACCTAACGCCGGTCGCGACCCCTTTCTCCCTAACCGCTCGCAAGAACTCATCACCCTCCCAGCCTTTTGAGGGGAGGCCGATGATGTTGCCCCCGTACACGTAGACCTCGTTGAACCCGGCCGGCCCTATCAGCTTGGTCCCGCTCTCCGGCTCGACCACACTCACTACCGCCCGCCTGCCGCCCAGCTCCCCCTCGAACGCCTTGAACTCGCACGGGCTCGGCTCGTCCGCGTGCTGCTCGGCCGCCCGCGCGATCGCCGCCGCAATTTCTTTGCCTGCTCCGCTCTTCGGCCCGTGCTCAAGCTTTATCATCCTTGCCAGCTCTGCATCGGAAAATACGGCGGGTTTGTAGAGGTGGGGAAAAATTAGAGCCCTTATGTCAGCCTCCCCTGTCTCTACCATCAACAGACGCTCGAGTCCGACGCCGAGGTTGAAAACAGGGTGGGAGATGTCATAGTTGCTGAGCGCCACCGGACTGTAAAACCCAGCGTCCCCGACCTCGATGAGCTCGCCTGTCTTTGGATGTTTAATGAAGACCTCGAACTCGGTCCGGGGGGCGTAATATTTCGAGGTCGCCCGCTTTCGGACCAGCTTCACCTCACCAAACCCCAGCTTCGCGAGCACTTCCCGAGTCAGGCTCTCCCCGTCCTCCAAACTCATGCGTTCGGCCATCACCGCCACCGAAGCCGTCCAAGATTCGTAGAGGTGGCTCTCGTCCAGTCGTTGCTCGCGCCTGAACTTTGGCCCTATCGAGAACAACTGGAGGGGCAGAGGCTCCCGATGCTGAAGGGCGCGGAGCACCCCGAACCAGCCCGCGGTCGTGTGCGATCGAAGCGTGAGGTCCATTGGTACGGGCCTCAGCTCCTTGAACTCGGGGAAGAGGGAGAGAATTCCCGTTGCCTGTTCTTCCTTCAGGCCCAACTCGCGCATCATGGCCTCTACCAAATCGTCTGCCATTATCTTGCCGCGCTTGTACCGCCTGAAGATCGCTTGGAGTTTCTTGATGTTTTTGAACCCAGGCGCCAATTTTTTGATTTGCTGGATTTTTTTGCGGCTGATGCCTATGTCGGGGCGCTCGAGACCCGCTAGAAAGAAAATCCGATCGAGGATGACCGGTGCCTCGGGGCCATACTGTACTTGCACTTCCCGCTTATCGACGAGCATTGGAACGACGACCTCGGTGAACCCAAGCTCCAGCAGCGCGCGGCGCGTCCGCTCGATGAGTTCAAAGAGGGGATGTGTCCTGCGCTTGTCCTGGCGCGAGAACAGCCTGCCTCGTTTTTCTATCAGCCTCGCGCCCTCGAGCCAAGCCCGCTCGTAATCTCGCTTGGCCTTCGCCCGTAGCTTGCGGACATCGAATTTCGCCATCACTTACCACCCTTTTTCAGCGCTCGCTCGAGGCGTTGCTGCCTGAGCGCGATCGTGAGGTCTCCCCGCGTGCGCTCAAGCACCCGCCGGACCATGTCCTGCCGCCGTTTCATCCCGGGCAGGACCGCATCCGCGTAGTCGAATTCCATGAGTAGCTCAAAAATTTGCTCCATGAGTTTTAGCATCTGCTCCGCTCGCTCGACCTCGTTGGCCCTGATGGAGTCCAAGACATGCCGTCGGAGCTCTCCCGCGGCGTCGGCGAGGGCAGCGAGGTAGGGCTTGTAAGGGGTTTCCAACTCTTCGGGCTCTGGGAGCTTGCCGTCTCGGATGAGGGCCCGGACCAGCTCCGCCTCCGCGTACTCCTGCTGGGCCGAAAGCACGATACCCGACTCCGCCATATGGGGCTCCGCCTCGACCACTTTTGCAAGCGCGGCGAGCGACCCTTTAGCCTCGGTTATGAACTTGTCCGCGTCGGGATGGTCCCCTCGGTGGGTGGCAACTATCGCTCGGGCGGATGCTCTCACGGTAGCCCGCGACGCCTCCAGCGCCCGCTCCCGGAGCTCTGCCTGGGAGTCGAAATGCTTCCGCATCTGTTCAAGCACATCCTTCACCATATCCCTATCTAACTAGATGTTGGGCTATTCAAGGTTTATGTAAAATGTGGGTGAACTACTTTTTCAACAGAACTACCCGGCTCGGCTCCGACTCATCAACTAACTTATAACCAGTTCCCCCTGCCAGCTCCTCGGCGAAGTCCCTGATTTCTTGGTGCAGGGGCATGTTCTCCATCTTCAGCCGCTGCCGTGAGTACCCCACCCACATGTATCCCTTTGGCTCGACGAAATCCGGCTCAGCTTTTTTAACAAGTTCCACATAGCCGGCTGGATTCTTGAGGTTGAGCCCCTTGACCAGCGTCAGACGGATGACCTTTCGACACGCGAGCGAGGGCATAAGCTCGAGGCTCCGGTTTAATAGCTCCCAACCATCGGGAGTCATTGGCCAACAGATTGCTTTGTATGTCTCTGGGTCGGGGGCGACGACCGAGATGTAGAGCTGCGTGGGCTCGGTGAGGTGTTCCAAGACTTCTGGGTGCATGCCATTTGTAACCAAAAAGCTCGTCATCCCTCGCTTGCCGCATTCCTTAATTAATTCATTTATTTTGGGGTAGAGAGTCGGCTCGCCCGCGAGCGAAATCGCACAGTGCTTGGGATCTTGGGACTCCTTGAATTTTTGTCCGTCAGTGTTCGGATTTCCCCCAAAGCCGCTGAGCAACCGCCTCTGCGCCAAAATCGCTCCATCTAAAATCTCAGCTGGTTCATCGACCTCACCGACCCAACGGGGGTTCGTCACATCAGTGTTACGCCAGCAGTAAACGCATCGGTGATCACAGAAAGGCAAGCTGGGGGTGAGCTGCAAACAGCGATGGCTCTGCATGCCAAGGTCTCGTCCATAGAACCGCTCTTTGTAGCAAGCCCCGCGGTTGAGCAGGCTCTTCCGGGTCCAGTGGCAGACTTTGACCGCGCTGTGCTTGTGCCCCCCCACGAAACGATACCCAGCCCGTTCTAACTCCGAGAGTTCTTCAGCCGAAACCGCCATCAAACCACTTCGCTATTCTTTCGGCTTTAGCTTCTGCTGTAGAAACTTAAACAAGTGTTTCTTGACCTCTTCGAGCTTGTCCTTGCCCTGCATGCTCGCCGCGCCCGCGTGGCCTCCCCCGCTTCCCCCGAACTGCTTTCCAAGCACCTCCATGAGTTCGCCCAAGTGAAGTCCGGTCACCTTCAAGGTATCGTGCCGTGCTCGTCCGCTGACCCTCACTTTGCCCTTTTCCTCCGAGCCAACGAACGCCGCATCCGCCCCTATCCGCACCAACATCCCGGCCGCGTCTCCCTCGAAAGAACCGAGCTCGGAAAACACCACCAGTCTCCCGTGAACCCGGCGCAGCTCCGAGCGCCCAGCTGCCTTCAACATCGCAACCCGTTTGGATGGATCCTCAGGTAGCTTGAGTACCTCGTTCACGCGCTTGTAGTTGGCGCCCGCTCGCAAGAGTTGATTTACCGCCTCAAAGGTCTCCCCTCTCGCGAACCTGAAGTGCCCCGTATCGCTGATGATGCCAGCTAGGAGAAGGGAAGCTTGCTCGGGCGTGGGTTTCACCCCCAGCTCTCCGATGAGCCGCAGGATGAGTTCAGCCTCGGATGGAAATTCCTCCCGCACGAAGTAGAAACTCGCTAGCTCTTTCATCGCCGCAACGGGTTTGTGGTGATCGATGACAGCCGGTTTGATTGCCTGCTCCTTGAGTTGCCCCCCCAGCTTGCCGAGGTGTTCAAAGCTGGAAGTATCCACGAGCACGATCAAGTCGGCATCAAGTGAAGGATTCACGACGATCTCCTGCCCAAACGACTTGAGAACATTTTGGGAGAGCAGGCTCAGGCCGTCCGATGCCCCTACACGGGATTGTGCACCGAGTTTCTCAAGCACCCCTGCGAGCACGATCGCGCTGGCGGCTGCATCTGGGTCAGCGTTGTGATGACAGAGAACCAAAATTCGCTGCCCGCGCTTGGCAGCTTCCGCCAAAAAATTAGCTAGCTCTTTCATGATTTCAGCTCGAGCTAAGCCGCCTCTCCACCCGGCTGCTTGCCCTTGAGGGCCTCATCGAGCTTCTCGCGCATCTCACGGAGGCGCTGGACGACCCGCTCCTCCTGGCGCCCGAGCGTTTTAATTCGCAGGTCGAGGGTCTCCTTCTGCTCGGTCAAACTTTTCTCAAGCTCCTCCCGCTCCGACTTGACCAAGATGGTCCCCACGCTCTTGTAGACTGCAGCGCCCTCCTGAAGTTTCCCGAGTTCCTCAAGGGCCCGCTCGGTCTCCCGCATAAGCAACTCGAGCTGCTGCCGCTGGCCCATCAATACCTGGGCCTGCTGCTGGGCCTGCTGGAACTGCGCGAGCTGATGGCGCAGCTGAGGCGATAACTTCTCCATTTATTTTCCCCTCGTTTCGATCATGTCGCGCGCGACGATCGCCCACCGGAGGAACGAATTCAACGCCGCACGCAGGGCCGCTGTATCTTCTGCGTCTACCCGCAGGCATAAAACGTTTTTCCTGCGTCGGATGCTCGCTTTGCACCGCGTCGAGGCCGGAAGCTCTTCCTCGGGCCTGAGCGCCCGTTGTACTGCCCCGGCCTCGCGGGCGCTTCGGAAGGTGAACTCAACCTTTGCGCTAGCTCGTTTCGCCTTTACCATGCAACCGCCCAAACCCTGTGATTCGGAGCACCGGCCCAACCACTTCAGAGCTCGGCCTGGCTTGGAACTGGAGCTTGAGCCCATCATCAAAGGTTATCAGGGCAACCGCACCGGTATTTGGTAGCTCACCCGAGATGGGCAGACCCAATAACTCACCGAGGAAATTTGCAAGACCCCGCGCCTCCCGACCTTCAGCATATATCTTCGCCCCCTCTAGCTTGACCTTCTGCCCGAGATCCCGCTGCAGCTTGACCTCGCCCAGCTCGACCCGCGCGTCCAGCCATCGCCAGCCCTCGGCAGCGCCCAGAAATCGCAGCTCCTTGGGTCGCCCGCCGATGCTGTTCACAACCATCACGCGATCGTGGCCGAGCGAAGTAGCGAGCGCCGCCAGTTTCTTTATCGTCTTCGCCCCGCGCGGCACATATTTTACATTTAAAACCCGCGCGAGTTCCCTGCATAAAATTCTCGTGCGGTGCCCTGGACGCCTCGAGCTAGTGATAAGCATCTGCCTCGCCGAAATTAATTAGAATGTGGATACTAATAGCTGAGCTATATTTTGCCTTTGAGGTTCCTTAGATTTTGTAGAAATTTTTTATTTCGCTTTGACTTTTCGTACGACCTCTTGGCGAGGTTTGAACAGCATGCGGGATCCACAGTGGGGACATCGCACGCGGCCCTCGAGGAGCTTCTCAATTTGCCTTCCGCAGCTACCGCACTTCACTTAACCCTCCTCCGCCCCACCACCAGCTTTCACCTCAGCAGGGGCCGCCAAAGCCGAGGGTGAATATGCCGTACCCGCAAATTTCGCGCCACATCGCCTGCACTGCCAGATCGAGGTACTAACACGCTTGACCTTCACCGCCCCGCAACTCGGGCACTTGTAGCGCTGTTGGAGCCTGTGTTCCACCTCGAGGACGAGCTTTCGAACCTTGGTCCCGTAGCGCGGACCAAGTCTCCCCGTGGAACCTATCTTCTTTGTCCGAGGCACGTGCTCATCCCAATTTTGCTCGAAGCTCCGCTCCCTTCGCCCGGGCCAGCTCATAAGCCTGCTCTAACTCGGCCCGAGAGAAGCACCCGATGCCGCCCTTCTGCATCGCGCATATGCTGCCGTCCTCAATTGTCGCTATGGTAATTCGCGCGTCCATCACACCTTCCTCATCTAGACACGGGTCGACCATCAGCTTGTCATTGATTTTTGTTACGGTCACTGCCACGGGTTTTTTCTGAAGCGGGAACTCTGGCAGCGCCCACGCCTCATCCTCGGGCGGTTTCACGTTCAGGAGCGCCGCTATCGCTGCGAGCGCTGAGGTATCAATCAAGTTTCCGTCGTAGTCGAGCACGTAGATGTCGATGAAGACCGCCCAGACATCCTCGCCAGATTTTATCACCAGCTTTTCCAAGTCGATCGCTTCCGACTCGCGTACCCCTCGGTCAACAACTCGGGCCAGCTCGATTGCATTTTCATCGGGACGCCCCGGCTCGAAAGTGGGCGATGCTAGGGGCAAGAGCTCAGCGTTAACTATCAGCACCCCGCTATCCGGCCTGTCAGCAAACGGCTCGGCATGCTCCACTTTAACGCCGGCTATCACCTGTGTCTTGCCTATCTTTACAAGCGCCGAACCCTGGGCACTCTTGATCAGACCCGCCTCGACCGATACTTCCCGGAGCTGGTCTAGCGCCCGGGTGTCAATCCGCTTGCCTTGACGCGCTAAATCGGCAATATAATCGCGCTTGACACTTGAAACTATCTCTTGCATTTCTTACTCCCCCTGTTTAATCGCGTACTTATCCCTTAGGGCTTGTCGCTGCGTCCTGTATATCTGCTCGCATCCCTTAAATGCGAGGCCCAGTGCCTGCTTGAATTCCTCCCCGGTGAAGTGGCCGTCCATCTGCAGCAGGGTAATCAGCTTCTTCCTAGGAACCATAGCCACCGGCATGTCTGTCGTTCCCCACTGGTCCTCATCCTTGGTCAGGTCAAGCACTGTTGTGTCATTTATCTTTCCGACTGCGACTGATGATACCATGTCGCGCATCGGAACACCAGCATCGGCTAGTGCAACTGCCGCAGCGTTTATGCCAGCCGTGCGCGTCCCCGCATCCGCCTGCAAAATCTCGATGAAAACGTCGATAACTGACCTCGGGTAGAGTTCCAAGAAAACCACTGGTTCGAGCGCCTCTCGCGTCACCTTTGATATCTCCACTGACCGCCTATTCGGTCCGGGACGCTTCCGTTCCTCCACCGAAAATGGAGCCATGTTGTAGCGACATCGCAACACCGCCGTATCTGGCTGCTGCCGGTGGCGTGGGTGCATCTCCCGCGGCCCGTAGACCGCCGCGAGCACCTTGTTGGCCCCAAGCTCAACGTAGGCCGAACCATCTGCCCGTTCCAAAATTCCTACCTCTATTTTCAACTGCCTCAACTCATCCGGTGCACGACCATCAAGCCGCTTGCCGTCCACGATGAGTTTCTCAGGTTTTTCCATTCATTTCCCTCCTTCTGATTTTATCTTTTCAAGCATGAGGTGCACCCTATCGGTCAAGCCGGAGGTATGCGCCTCGCGCT
>CAZNRG010000036.1:0-10600 GCA_964575725.1 Hadarchaeota archaeon (SeqCode) | reverse complement strand
TAGCCGACCTCCACGACCTAGCCATCTTCGTGACGAACCAAGTGATGGCGAGGCCCGACGTTTTCTTCGGAGACCCCACCCGACCGATCGGGGGGCATGTGCTCGCTCACTCCGCCACGACCCGCATCTACCTGAGGAAATCAAAGGGCGGAAAGCGGATTGCGCGGATCTTCGACAGTCCCAACCTACCCGAGGCTGAGGCGGTTTTCATGATCGCCGGGCAAGGGATAAGGGACTGAGCCGGGTGGAATTTTGATCAGGTTTGTTGCTGTCGACATCGACGGCACGCTGACGTTTAGAGATCGAAAACTTGACATCGCCGCCGTGGGTGCCCTCCGAAAGGCCGAGGATTCAGGCCTGCCTGTGGTGCTCGCGACGGGGAACGTACTCGCATTCGCGGAGGCTGCAGCAACCCTCCTCGGAACCTCGGGGCCGCTAATAGCTGAGGACGGAGGAATCGTGTTCGACCCGGCCAGCGGGCAGGAGCATGTGCTAGGTGACCGTGTCGAGGCCGACCGCGGGCTGGCCGCGCTTGAGCGGGAATTCGGCACCCTGCAGCAGACCCGAAGCTCCGCGGCACGCCTAACGGGCCTGACTCTGAAGCGCACAATCGAGGCAAAGGCCGCCGAGGAACTCTTCAAGCGCGAAGGGCTCGACCTAGTTGCCGTCGACTCGGGATTCGCGATCCACATCCGAAGCCCAAACGTAAACAAGGGAAATGCACTCCGGAAGGTCGCCTCACTCCTGAAGGTTTCGTTAGTCGAAGCTGCTGCCGTGGGAGACGGACCGAACGACATCGAGATGTTGAAGGTCGCGGGGCTGAGCTTTGCAGTAGCAAATTCTGATGAAGCAGTGAAGCGCGTATGTACCCACGTGACTGACGAGCCCCACGGGAAAGGCGTCGCTGAGGCCATTAAAAAAATTCTCAGCCTGCGGGGCTAAGCTCTACAAGTGTTGCCGCCAATTTTTTGAACTCCCGCGCGGCAGGTGAACGAGAGCGATAGGTGACCACCGGCTCCCCAAACGCCGCGGAGCGCCTCACCTCTGAGTCCTCGGGGATGGTCGCGAGCACGGGCAGCTCGAGCGTCGACGCAATCTCATCGCCCGGGATGTCGACATGCCTACTGGCGGCTCGCGTAACTATCACCCCCGCCAATTTCACGCCCAGCCGCTCCGTGACGATTTTCGTCTTGATTGCGTTTGACAGGGAGGCTATATCGGGTGTGACCACGAGGATTACTTCCTGCGCCAGCGTGAGCGCCATGATCGCATCCCGGTCCAAGCCTGAGGGAGCATCGATCAGCAGAAATTTTGATTTTCTCGCCAGCTCGGTTACCACTTTTCTGAGCCGCTCGAGCCTAGCTCGCTGGATGCCGTTCAGCGATATCCCGGATGGCACGACCCTCACGCCTTCGGGGCCGGCATAGATTGCCTTCGAGAGTCTGGCCTCCCCCGCGAGCACCTCATGCAAGGTCGTCTTTCGCCCCTCTAGGCCTAGCGTCAACGCTAGGTTGGCCATCGTTATGTCTGCATCGAGGAGCACGACCTTCTGCCCAAGCCTAGCCATCGCCACCCCTAGGTTCGCCACCACGGAGGTCTTGCCCGTGCCCCCCTTGCTCGATGCGAAGGTTATGATTCGGGTCATAAGGAACCAAAATAACTCAATTCGCTGTCTTAAATTTGTGTGTGGTGCAGGTTTAAACAAATCCATCCCTTTATTGTTTTGGTGGTGCTGATGAAGATTGGCGTAATCGCTGACCCCCACTCGAACCTCGCGGCGCTCAAGGCCGTGCTCAAGGAAATGCCACGCGTTGACGAGATTATCTGCGTGGGCGACCTCGTGGGCTACGCCGCCGAACCCAACGAGGTGGTGGAGTTGGCTAGGGCGAAGCGAATGCGGGTGGTGATGGGGAACCACGATTACGCGACCGTGACGCGCGATGTGCGGGGCTTCAACCCACTTGCGGCTCAAGCGGCACTGTGGACTGCCGACAACCTAAGCAAGAAAAATCTCGAATTTTTGTCAAACCTCCCAACTCACCTTGAACTAACCTTTGGGAAGCAAAAGCTGTACGTAGTGCACGGAAGCCCTCGCGACCCACTCAACGAGTACATCTTTCCGGATACCCCGAACCGCGTGCTCGCAGAACTCGTTCGCGAATTGGATGCGGATATCATCATGCTGGGGCACACCCACATACCGATGGAGCGCGTAATCTTTGGAAAAATCGTGACCAATCCCGGCGGTGTGGGGCAGCCGCGCGATCGCGACCCTCGAGCCAGCTACGTGGTCCTAAACCTGGGCGAGGAGGTAAAGGCAAGCTTCCACCGGGTCGACTACGACGTGAAAATCACGGCCGAAAAAATAGAAGCTGCAGGATTACCCAGTGAACTCGCAACGCGATTGTTTTTCGGATGGTAGTTACTCGGGGGTTGCCCCGACCTTCGGCCGAGCCTTGAGCTGCTGAATCGCCAAAACGCGCTCGTTGACGACGATGAAATCGCGGATTGACATCACGGCGCTGAACGGAATCAGGGCGTTCCCGCTCGAGTCGCGGGGGATGTTCCCGAGCGTCTCTTTCGAGAGGGGCCTGACCACGATCGATTGGATTTTTCCGTCTTTCTCATCAAAGAGGATGTCGTGGAGCTTCCCAACCTGCATGCCCCTGTCCGAGATCACGCCTATGGCCCGGAGCTTGCTCACCATGACCTGCGTCAAACTCTACCCTCCGCCCTAATTTGGGGTTGAGCCTTAAAAAGCTTAGTAGTGCATCCCGGTAGCTTCTTCTGTCACGCGCTTGCTTTTTCTCTCCGTGAAAGTTTCGTATGCATTGATCATCTCCGCCGTTAAGGATGGCTTGATGCCCTCCATTGCCTCGAGGAAGTGTTGCATCCGAACTTCCTTGCCCTTTATGTCCTTTCGCAGCACGAGCATCGCAGCCTCGCGACATAGGGCGGCGATATCAGAGCCAGCAAAACCATTCGTCTCCTTTGCTAGCAGCTCGAGGTCAACGTCTTTACCGAGCGGCATGCCTTTGGTATGAATTTTGAGTATTTCCAAGCGGGCTTTCTCGTCGGGTGGGGGCACCAGCACCAGCCTGTCAAAACGTCCGGGGCGGAGCAGCGCCGGATCTACTAAGTCAGGACGATTTGTCGCGCCGATCACGACGACGTTCTCAAGTTTTTCCAGTCCATCAAGCTCGGTGAGCAGCTGACTTATCACCCGTTCCGTGACGTGGGCGTCCCCGAACCCAGAACCTCGCCTGGGCACGAGCGCATCAATCTCATCAAAGAAGATTATCGTGGGGGCAGCCATCTTGGCCTTGCGGAAGGTCTCACGTACTCCCTTCTCCGACTCTCCCACCCATTTCGATAACAGCGCGGGCCCTTTGATCGAGATGAAGTTTGCCTCGCTCTCAGTCGCTACCGCTCGCGCCAGCAAAGTTTTGCCGGTGCCGGGCGGGCCATAGAGCAAGATGCCATGCGGGGGCTCGATTCCAACTCGCTTGAATGCGTCTGGAGATTTGAGCGGCCACTCGACTGCCTCAACCAACTCCTGCTTCGCGCTCTCTAATCCACCCACATCCCCCCAGTGTACGTCCGGGATTTCAATCAAAACCTCACGCATTGCCGAGGGTTCCGCCATCCTCAGCGCGTTGTCGAAGTCCTCCTTTGTCACTTGAAGTTTCTCTAGCACCTCGGGCGGGATGATTTTTTCCTCGAGTTTGATCTCCGGCAGAATCCCCCGCAAAGCGCTCATCGCTGCCTCCTTCGCCAAGGCCTCGAGGTCCGCACCAACGAAGCCGTGGGTTATGTTGGCGTAACGGTCGAGATCCACGTCTTTTGCTAGCGGCATCCCCCGGGTGTGAATCTGTAAGATCTCCTTGCGTCCATCACGGTCTGGCACTCCAGTCTCGATCTCGCGGTCAAACCGTCCGGGTCTGCGGATTGCCGGATCCAACGCATTAACTCTATTGGTTGCACCGATGACGATGACCTTCCCACGAGCTTTCAACCCATCTAGCGCGGTGCATAACGTCGCCACCACGCGCCGCTCGACTTCGCCGGTGACCTCCTCGCGCTTGGGGGCTACCGCGTCGAGTTCATCTATGAAAACGATTGAAGGTGCGTTCTTCTCCGCATCCTCAAACACTTTCCGAAGCCTCGCCTCGCTCTCCCCATACCACTTCGACATAACCTCTGGGCCGGCGATCGAGGTGAAATACGCTCCCGATTCGTTCGCGACTGCCTTGGCGATGAGGGTCTTACCCGTACCGGGAGGACCGTGAAGCAGCACTCCCTTCGGGGGCTCTATACCCAAGCGATCAAACACCTCAGGGTGCTTGAGAGGAAGTTCAATCATTTCGCGCACGCGCTGCAGTTCCCCCTTGAGCCCCCCGATGTCCTCGTAAGTAACCATTTTGATTTCTTCGGGCATCACACGAACTTTGGTAAACTCCGTTACCGTTACAATTCCTTCAGGAACTGTATTCGTAACTTTAAGTTTTACTTCCCCTAATCCATAGGGGACCCTCGCCCCAAAAAATTGAGCAAACAATGATTCGGCACCAAAAGGAAACGCCTCTTCTTCTAACGATATCGGTGTGATAACATCTCCCTTTACTAAGGGCCTGCCAAGCAAATTTCGCTTCGCACTATCACTGACATGCGGATCGCCTCCAGCGAGGGTAACCTGATTCGCCTTTTTTACCGTGGCCTTTCTCACCACAACTTTTTCACCTATCGAAGTACCTGCATTGTGGCGGATAAGACCATCAACACGAACTATCTCTAAGCCGCGATCTTCAGGAGATCCACTAACAGCAATCGCCCCAGTAGGCTTAGTACCGATTATCTCTATCACATCGCCCGAACTAATGTCAAGCCTGCTCATAATTTCTTCATCAATTAACGCGAGCCCTCGATTAACATATCCTTGGTATGGATTACTTGCCACGACAAGTGTTAGTTCCTTCTCTTTTTTATGTGGCATTTTCTCACCTCAAATCTCAACCTCAAACTTATACCAGTCCAAGTGCTCGTTGAACTCTTTAAAAATTTTTTCGACAAGTTTGGCGTATTCCTCCTCGATTAGCAGAGTGCTTCGGTTGATGAACTCCCAAACATCCTCCGGCAACTCGTCGAGGACCCCGGGCGAGTGGTTCCGTCCGGCCTTCGTCGGGTAATCGTAGCCTCGGAGCGCCCGATAGAACAGCGTAGCTGGCGACCCCCGGCTTTTCACGTCCCAAACCAGCAGAATTTTTCGCATGCGCCTCACTTGTTATAAATATAACAAATATCCCCTATTTAAAGGTTCACAGAAAGCGCAAAAATTTGAGCGGAAAAATTAAAGGTCGACAGCACCAGCAGAGAGTGGGGCGCGCATGAAGCTAGCTTTCATCGACTCCAGCATAGCGGGCGTTTCGGGCGACATGCTGATGGCAGCGTTCATCGATGCTGGCGCGAGCGCTCAACGGGTGAAGCGCGCTATGCTCCTCGCCGCCAAGCCCTTCGGCAGCGTCGATGTGAAAATCAAAAGAGTTAAGGTGAACGAGATCCGGGCAACGCGGGTTGAAGTTAAAACAAGCGACGAGGGCGGGCGCACCTACCCTGAAATCGTTAAACGACTCGAAAGGCTCGCGATGCCCAAGCAGGTTAGGATCGCAGCTTTTAACGCGTTCCAAAGGCTGGCCGAAGCCGAAGCTCGCGTGCACCGAAAGCGCCTCGGGCGACTCGTGCTGCACGAGGTGGGTGCGGCGGATGCCATCGCCGACATCGTGGGGTGCTGCACAGCCGCGAATGAACTCGGACTTTTCGAGCGAGAGGTGTTGGCAAGTGAGGTGGCAGTTGGGAAGGGAACCACTACCTTCGTCCACGGCAAGCTCCCACTGCCTGCCCCCGCTACCCTGGAAATTCTCAGGGGAAAACCAATTCGGGGGATTGCCTCGAAGACCGAGCTCACCACACCAACTGGCGCGGCCCTGCTCGTCACGCTCACCGACCGATTCGTCAACGCATACCCGGCGATGCACATCGATGCAACAGGCTACGGCGCAGGCGCAAGAAAGCTTCCCTCACCGAACCTCCTGCGCGTCTGCTTGGGCGAGGCGAGCGGGCGCGGGCTCAGGCTCCAGGAGATAGCGTTGCTCGAGACGAACGTCGATGATGTCTCGGGTGAAGTCATCGGCTACACGATCGAAAAACTGCTGGCGGAAGGCGCGTTGGATGCGAGCGCAGTCTCAACCATCATGAAAAAGGGAAGGCCTGGATTTTTGATCAAGGTGCTCACCAAACCAAAGAACGCCGAAAGACTCGCGCGCGTGTTGATGTTAGAGACTGGGACGCTTGGGGTGCGCGTGCTGCCGTCTGTGCACCGCTACGCTCTCGAGCGGGAGATCGTTCAGGTTGACCTGAAGCTTGGGGGGCGAAAGTTCAAGCCGCGGGTGAAGGTGGCGCGGGCAGGAGGCAAGCTCGTGGGGCTAGCGGCCGAATACGATGATGCCAAAAAAATCGCTGAACAAACGGGCCTCCCCCTCCGCGAGGTTATTCGACGCGTTGAGGAGGCCGCCCGTCGGAAGATTAGGTAATTCGATGTCCACGATGGACGTGGAAAATAATGTTCATCCCTCGGAGTTCAATCTCTACGAGTGGACGAGCTGATCACCACAGCTTGGCTAGCACACCCGCAAGGAACGCAAGTAGCCCGAGTCCCATCCCTATTTTACAAGCGAGCGATGCCCGCCCCGCAGCTTTGGGATTACGGCTTCGCACGATGATCGCGGCCGCGGCGATGAAAGCAGCAATCGAGGGGACCACGAGGGCTAGGTAGGCCCAGCCGAAGATATCGAGCACGTAGGGCAGGGGCGAGATGGCTATGGCAGCCCCTATGAAGCCTATCGCCAGCGCTGCCGCCTTGCCCGCGCCGTGGCGGAGCGGGAATGTTCTAAACCCGAGCTTTCGGTCCCCCCGCATGTCCTCGATTCCCTTGATGAGCTCCCTCCCAACCGTCGAGAGCGCAGCCATGAACACCAAGATCAGGAGTTCGTTGGGGATGAGTGGACCATTTTGAGGAATGCCCGTCGCGAGGCCACCGAACAGGAAGGTCGAGCCCACCAAGTAGCCTATTGAGAGGTTGCCCGTCAAGCCCCGGCGCTTGAGCCCCCAAGCGTAGGAAGCTAGGACGAGCGAGTTGAAGGCAGCCAGCAGGACGCAGTAAACGTTGAGGAAGACGGAAAACACGATGCCGAGGGCAAACAGTAGTTGGGCAGTCATGAGGGCTTCGGAAGCTCTTATCCTGCCCGAGGGAATCGGGCGTTGGGGGCGGTTGATCTTGTCTATCTTGCGGTCAAAATAATCGTTTATCGCGTTCCCGCCCGCCGCGACCAACGCCGCTACCGCGAAAGCCAGGAGAGGAATCCGCCCCGGCATATCCAATCGGCCAAGTGTGACCACCGCCCCAATGAGCACGGCCACGCCCGCGAGCAGGCAATTTATGGGCCTGATGAGCTCGAGCATCGGCGAAATGCGCACCGTTTCACCCCCTTTATAAGGTTTATAAATTACTTTCAGTGACCTCTCTCCCCCAAAAGCGCTTAAATACCCGCCCCCACCGCTCAGCTGGAGGGTGAAAAATTGAGGGCAGGTGTCAAAATAGTGAATCAAGAAGATAAAAAGAAAAAAGAGCACAGGTGCAACGCAGCCTTACCAACTCCTTCTGCGGAGGAGGAGACTGCGGAGGTAGGGTTCGAGTCCCTACGCTGGCAAGAGCCGTGCGCCGCGGGAGCACGGCATAATTGAATTGGGGGATATGAATGGTCTCATCCGCACAAGGTTTTGGTTTTCTAGAAGAACATGTGGGGTTCGAGGACAAACTTGCGAGCATAGCCGAACGAATACGCAGACAGGAAGGGCAAAGGCGGAAGGTCGCGGAAGCACTCGCTGGGCTGAGGGAGGTGACTTTGGAGGGTATGGAAGAAATCACCGAACCTTCCCTAGTGAAACTCGTTAAGCAAAATGCGCTCGCTAACCTGACGGTGGCAGGCGTGGACGGTGGGATGCTCGAGCAGCAGCTCCATGGCCTCGATCTCATCCTCGTGCGGGCGGTCGCTGCGATATTTCACTACCGCGACGCCGGGCTGGAGTGGGCCGAGTACTCCCCAAGCGAGATGCCGTTCCCCCGCCTGATTGATGTCGCGGAGCCTCTGGATGCCCGAAAATTTGAGTTCCTTGCCGGGATGGAGCGCCAGCTAACCGAACTCGAACTCGCGGCCGAGGCACTTCAAGCAAATGAGATGAGACTCCTACTGCTGGATGGCTCTGTGGTGCCCCAGTACATCGACCGCTTCCCCCACAACCAAAGCTTGCTCAAGCGCTACCACGAGCTCATCGATGCGTATACGAAGCTTTACGGGGCCTGTGCGGAGTCGGGAACCCTGCTCGCGGGTGCGGTCAAGGACAGCCGAGGTGGACGTTTCATCGACATCCTCAGGCGCAGAGTGCTTCCGAGCTTTGGCGATCTCGGGCTCGGGCGGGAGGAACTGGAGGTTCTCGAGCGCTCCCGGGACACCGTGCTCCTCGATCACGTGCTAGGGGTGGGAGAACGCACCTTCATCTTTCGCTACGCCGAAAACCCATCGAGCTATGTGCTTCGCGACCTCGGGGGGTGGGCCGCAAAAGTTTACGCATTTTACCTCAAGACGGTGCCGTTCGACCGACCGCTGCGAGTTGAATTTGTGGATTGTGGGAGTGGACCAACTGAAACCGGTAACCGCGTCGCCTCGCTTATTTATGCACTTTCCTCCCACCACGATGCCTTCGGGCTGCCCTCGGTGCTCATCGAGGCCGACGCGTGCGCCCGCTTGGCTGAGGAGGATCTCTGCATCGTGCGGGACAGCATCGCCGATCGCCTCGGGCCCTCTGCATTGCTCGACCTGAGGCGGCACCGGAGGCCATTTTGAGGTGAGCAGATGACAGCAGACGGATTCGTCCATCTTTGCGAGTTCCCTGACTGCGTGAGGGTTTCGCTTGATTTAGGGTATTTGAAGGAACTAAAAGAGGCGCTTCAAAGGATTTACAAACAAACGCAGCTTTCACAAATGCTCGGTGTTTCAGAAAGACAAGTTAGGAGATACTTAACTGGCGATCGAATCACCATCGCTGTATTAAAGAAAATTTCAGAGCTTTTAAAAGAGGACTATCCACAATTTGGTCTTCGAAATCTTCAAAGATACGTGAAGAGTTACTGGTTAATGCGCGGAAAACGACGCATTAAAAATCCAATTTTGCCGATTCCAGAAACTCCACATTTGGGGGCGATAATCGTTCATTTGTTCTGTGACGGATCTGTTGGAAAAGACCAAGCAAGATATTACAATAAATATGCCGAGACCACAGAGCACTTTAAAAAACTTCTTTCAAATTTCGGAGAAGTTCCCGTGAAAGGCGACGGATGGAGTGGCACGCCATGCGTAGATTTCCCCGTTGTCATCACCAAGATTTTAGCTGAAAAATACCGCATACCAAGTTTTCGGTCGGATGTGGCGAGGATCTCAGATGCATTAAAAAATAAACCTCGGGAATGGCTTATAGAAATGCTAAAAGCAGCGTTAATCGACGAGGGTGCTGTGGGAGATGATATTTACATAGGTGTTAAAAACAAAGAACTTCTGAGCGACATCAAAGAAGTTGCGGAGAAGGCTGGATACACCTGTGGAAAAATCAGCTGTTCTGGCGATATCTACTGTTTTCAAATTTTCGTAAAGAATATCCAGCAACTTTCAATGGATCTTTCTTCGCTTCCACACCCGGATAAACGAAAAGCGCTCGAGATTTTAAGGGGAAGACAGCGCTATGGTGTTGGACACAGGTACGAAATAGGGGGGTCTAAGAGATTAATCATCAACGCTCTTTTTGAAGGGGTGAAAACGGTTAAAGAGCTTTCTGAAATTTTAAAAATTTCACTTGGTAAAGTGAGACTCCATTTACATCAGCTTGAAAGGATTGGCGTTGTACATATTGTAAAAAAGATTAGAGAGAAGGGGCATCCGTTTCTTTGGGGAATCTCAGATAATGGGGCTGCTTGTGCGCTCAAGCTCTTGATTGAAGAAAATCGTGAAAAATCGGCGAAATGGTTCGGTTTAAACGTTTACCAATCACGAGGAGGTGGTAGTTAATGAGAGAACATTTAGGTACAGTAATTTGTACGGAAGAATCTCCCTCGCCCACCGAATTTTCCTTTGTCGTAAATGCCAGCGGGTGCGGGATGCCAGTCCGACAGGGGCAGTTCGTGGAGGTTGAAACCGAGGAGGGCCGGGTGATAGCTTTTGTCACTAACCTGATCAAAACCAACCGCTATTTCATGCGGGCCGAATCTGTCAAGGAATACGAGCGGGGTGGCAGGCCCCTGACGGCGATCTTTCCCGCCGACCGCTGGGAGTACCTCATAGCTGAGGCTCAAGCGCTCGGGGTTCAAGCTGAGCATGGACTCGAACGGGCTACTTTCCCACCATCGCCCGGGCAAAAAGTACACGAAGCTGAATCAGAGGCGCTAACGCGCTTTCTCGGATTAAACCCAGACGACGGGGTGGAGCTGGGCAAGCTC
>CAZNRG010000035.1:0-10670 GCA_964575725.1 Hadarchaeota archaeon (SeqCode) | reverse complement strand
GGTGTAACCGTGAAGTAGGGAAGCTTTGTGTTGGAAGCGACCTTTCTGACGAGGCTCCTGCAGCTGTCCCCATCTTCCAAGCTCTCGCCCAAAAATATGTGGAAGACCGTGCCCCCAGTGTAGAGCGTCTGCAGCTCCTCTTGGTGTCTTAAAGCCTCAATGAGATCGAGCTCGCTGTTTGCTGGCAGGGAGGTGGAATTGGTATAATATGGTATCCTCTCACCAGCGGTTATTATCTCCGGATACTTTTGCTTGTCGATCTTCGCGAGCCTGTAGCTGGTCCCCTCGGCGGGCGTTGCCTCGAGGTTATAGAGGTTGCCAGTTTCCTTTTGAAAGCGTCCAATTCGCTCGAGCATGAACCTGAGCGTCTTCGCGGCGAACTCCCTGCCCTCCTCGGCTGCTATGTTGCACCCAAGCAGGTTCAGGCAGGCTTCGTTCATCCCCCCCAAGCCTATCGTGGAAAAGTGGTTTTTCAGTGTGCCCAGGTAACGCTTGGAGAAAGGTAAGAGTCCCTCTGCCATGTTTCTACTGACTATTTCTCGCTTGGTCTCCAGCGAAATTCTGGCCAGCTCCATCATGTACTCCAGCTTTTCGAAAAATTCAGCTTCATCCTCAGAAAGATAACCCAGGCGAGGCATGTTTATCGTAACAACCCCAACTGAACCGGTCGAATCGCCCGAGCCGAAGAGTCCGGCGGTCACATTTTTCTTAAGCTTCGCCAGGTCGAGACGGAGGTGGCAGCACATCGATCTGATATCGCTCGGCTTCAAATCGCTGTTGATGAAGTTCTGGAAATAGGGCAAGCCGTATTTCGCTGTCATCCCGAACAGAGCAGAGGAGATCTCATTATTCCAGTCAAAGTCCTCGGTTAAATTGTAAGTTGGGATGGGGAAGGTGAAAGGTCGCCCGTCCATATCGCCTTCCGACATCACCTCTATAAGCGCGCGATTTATCCTCCCCATTTCTTCCGAGTACTCATCGTAGGTGTCCTCGCCAACCTTGCCACCGATGATAACGTGCTGACCAGCAAGATCCTCCGGGACCGTTAGATCTAGAGTTACATTCGTGAAGGGCGTCTGTCCGCCCCAGCGCGAGGCGATGTTGAGGTTAAACACGAACGTCTGCATGGCCTGTTTCACCTGTTTATAACTCAGCCCGTCTTTTCGCACGAATGGTGCTAGCAATGTATCGATCGAATTGAAAGCCTGCGCCCCCGCCCATTCGTTCTGTAGGCTACCTATGAAATTGGCCATCTGGAGCAAAGCTGTGTCTAGGTGGGCTGGGGGCTTGGATGCGACCTTGCTGGGGACGCCGTTGAATCCTTCTGCCAAAAGTTGGCTCAGCGACCAGCCAGCACAGTAGCCGGTGATCCCCATGCTCAAGTCATGGATGTGGAGGTCCCCGCTGACGTGCGCGTCGGCAACTTCCATGGGGTAGACCTTATCAAGCGTGTAGTTGGCGATGACCGAGCCACCTATGTGCAGAAGCAATCCGGAGAGCGAGTAGCCGACGTTGCTGTTCTCCCTAACTCGCCAGTCGGATTGCCCCAAATAATCATCGACCACGCGCTCGACTTCAAGAAACGTCGATTTGATCGTTCTCAATTCCTCGCGCTGCTTTCTGTATAAGATGTATGCTTTCGCTGTCTTTGCGTGGCCCCGCTCGATCAGAACTTTTTCGACCGTGTCCTGAACATCCTCGACGCTTGGAATCTTACCCGCATATCTTTCTTCGAGAATTCTCACAACTTCATTTGATAGTTTTTCTGCGGTTTTTCTATCCCGCCCGCCGACTTCGACTACGGCGCCGAAAATAGCATTGGTTATCCGCTCTTGGTCAAAATCTACTACGCTGCCGTTACGCTTTCGCACTTTTTTGATTTCACCCATAACTCCTTGCACCCCTAACTTTACAGATTTGAAAATTGGGAGCGATTTCCCTTTGGATTTCCTGGAGAACTTCAAGAGGGTAAGGCTTAACGTTAGAATAACTTTCGTCTACGAGCGAGTCGGTGGGCTTGAATTGCTGGAGGTAATATCGTTTTGCCCCCTTTATCCGCGCAACGATGAGCATGACATCATCTTTGTTCAAGAGATTGGGCACCATAGTGGTTCTGAATTCGTAGTCAATCCCGTTTGAACCTCGGAGCAACGCGATGCTGCGTTCAACTTCCTCCAGCACGCTTTCCTCTCGAGTACCGGTCGCCTCTCGGTGCCTCTCTTTGAGGAGGGGGGCTTTCACATCCAGAGCGATATAGTCTACGAGATTTTTTTCGAGCAATTCCGCCAACATCTTTGAGTTTGAGCCGTTCGTGTCGAGCTTAACGCTGTAGCCCAACTTTTTCACTTTTTCCAAAAAATTCGGCAAGTCCGGATGGATCGTTGGCTCGCCGCCAGTTACCACTATCCCATCCAGCCATTCCCTTTTGGTTTCGAGGTGCTCCAAAATTTCCCCCTCCAGCACGGACGGCAAACTTTCGGGGTTCAGAACTAGGTTTCGATTGTAACAGAATGGGCATCTAAAGTTACATCCGCCCACGAATGCGATGGCAGCAATCTTCCCCGGATAATCCAATAAGGATATCTTCTGAAGCCCTTTGAAAACTATTCCGCTGCCCTTGCGAATGGCATGGAAAAATTGCAGGGAACCAGCTCTTTTCACTGCTGAAGTTCCCATATTAATCTCCTCACTTGGTATTGGGGCGTTATCATTTATGTAACGCTTCGCTAACATTTAAATGTTACGCTTTATGTAACATGTAACGAGAGAATGCGCGTCGTTAGGAGAAGTAAAGCGGTTGAGATATTGTTGGCGTTGCTTAAAGGGCCGAAGCATGTCAGAGAGCTGCATGCAGAAGTTGGCGGAAGCGCGCTAACGGTTGAAATGAGGATCCAAGAACTGTTAAAAGAGGGGTGCATTGGGGAGGAGAAGTTAGAAGTTTGGCCATTCAGAAAAACGTTGAAACTTACGGATCGGGGAAGGGAGATGGCGATGCTCCTGAAGATCGAAACTGGTCTCCTAGTTCCGCCTCCAAAAGTCAGCGCTGAAAAAGCGAAGGAGAAGGGGAAATGGCTTCTCGCTCTCTTGCATGCCGTAGGTGGTGTTGTGGAGGGCAGCACTCGTCTTCAGAAGTTGTTTTTCCTGTTAAAACACGAATTTGGCCTCTCTGAACTTCCGTACAAATTTTTACCGTTCCTCTACGGACCATTTTCAACTGACATTAACGATGACGCTTTCGATCTAGAAATAGCGGGCCTCATCGACGTGGAGAGGGGGATGGTTGAACCAACGCTCTATTCCTTAACCCCGAAGGGAAAGAAGGTGGCAAAAGAAATTTACGAAAAAATGCCCGATAAGGGGGTTCTTTTTGGGATGAGGAGATTCAACGAGATGAGGCTTGCCGAACTTTTAAAACACGTTTACGCAAAATATCCGAAGGAAAGCAAGTTGTAGGCGGGAAATTGCCGGTGCTGCCAAATCATTTTTGCTTGACATATTTTGAATAGAAAACGCAGGAAGAATCCTTTTCCGGACAAACGCCTATCGTCTTGCACCACGGGCCAGCGTCGGCGAATAGGTAAGGCGCCACCCCCCTAATCTCTCTAAGCATTTCGTTTGCCAGCTTTCTTATTTCCCACTGTGAGTGCAAGCAACACCTTAACCCGAAGAAATTGAACAAGGAGTTGGCGTTTATCGTCATGACTATGTTTGTCTTCGCAGCGTTGGGCAGCACGAATCTAGCATCCTCAACCGGCACCCCAGCTTCGAGCAATTTTTCGTATTTTTCCCAAATCGTACGCATCAATTCATCGTACATTTTTCTTGCTGGTTTGTTTGCGTTTATCTTTGGGGGCGTGACGAAGCTATCTCTACCCAGCTTAACGTACCTTTGACTCTGTTGCAGGTAGGAAGCCATGCGGTGCCGGACCAACTGATGGCTACAAGCTCTCGAGATCCCCTCAATGCTAAATGTAAAGATGGCATGTTTCAACCACTCTTTGTTGTTAAGTCCGCGCTTCCGCAAGCGGTTGAATGTTTTTTCATCTGGGAGATAACTCAAGAGTTTTACCTTCATGGAGCTCACCGGATGAGTTCTGCAAAAGTTGTGGAAACCCTTCGCATGGATCCAACCAACTTGTCAACAAGCTCATTTTTTTCCGACCTCGCCATTTCTAGCACTGTCCTTAAATTTGCGCTCAAGACCCAAGCGTCGTCGCCGATTCTGGAAATTTCGAGAAACTTGTGTTTTGCAGATAGTAGTAGGACCTCGCGCTTCGGTGCGCCCTCCACCAACCAGAGAGCGCGGTTGTGCTCCAATACTGAATAATGGCCCCGTCCAACTGCAGTCTTGAGGGCTTTTTTGAGTTTTTTCTCCTCTTCGCTTTCTAGCAATTCCGCGGCACTTTTCGTTGACAGACATCCACGCGTTACAGCCCCGGCTATGAGGTCGGGGTTGGGTGTGCACGCGATTATTTTCACCCTCAATTCAGCACGCTCTATTTGAGTTGGGAATGCAAAAATTAATAGTTGATGGTTGGGCCGCACAACCAGCTTAGGGGATCGACGATTTTTGTTCTCGGGGGGTCGTTTATTTTGAGGATTTTCAGGCAAGGCCACGCAATCCCAAGATTTTTACACGGGGCCCATTCTATGGGAAATGGGCGATAGGTTGCGATTTGAACTCAAAGCGAAATGCACGTTCAGCCGCGGACTCGAGCCAGCGGAGGCCGACGTAAAAGCGACGATGGCTAGAGCCACCTCGCTCCTGTCAAAGGGTGCCCCCCGAGGTAAGGAGGCCGAGGCAGCCAGGGTTGTGAAATCGAGCATCGTTGGCAAGGAACTGAGGGTCGAGATCGAGTCTGGCCGCTATGTTCGTGCTCACGATGCTTTGCTCAGGCTCACCAAGCTCTTGGGCGAGGAGCTGGGGAAAAAGCACAAGCTCGGCCTCCGGACGATCAAAGCGCCAGAGTACCGCATCACCATGCTATCGAGGGAGATCTCTGAGGAAGCGATGCGGGAGCTAAAGAAATTGCCGTGCAAGATCGGGGCCGAAAAGCAAGCCGTGAGTCTAATTTTGCACCATTTGAGTGAGGCCGACCTGCGCGGGCGCGTCGTGGACAGGCTGGTCTCGATGGCGGAAGACATCCTCGCTCGCGCGCCAGCCCAGGCAGTAGCACCCAAAGTTGTCAGAAAGGGGAGACCAGTCGAGCACCCATTCAAGGAGGATCCATTTGAGGTGGCGAAGCGGCTGGGCTGGATAACCGGGTTCCCGGGTCGCGGGCAGTGGATCTACGCGGCCCCTTACACCAAGCTGCTCCGGGCCCTCGAGCATCTAATCATCGAGCGGATCGCCGTGCCCCTGGGTTTCGAGGAGGCGATGTTCCCGAAGCTCATCCCGCTGGAGGTCATGCAGCGGATGCCGGGCTACCTCGATGGGGTGCCCGAGGGGATGTACTACGTCTGCCCTCCGCCGCGGGAGCCTGAGGCTTTCACAGGTTTCAAGCAAAAGCTGAAGTTGACAAAGCGGACACCCGTAAGGGAACTCGATAAAACCCTGAAGGCACCTGCCTACGTACTCGCCCCTGCGCAGTGTGAGCCCTTCTACGAAATCTTCAGTCGACGCCGCGTCAAGCTCGAGGACCTACCGGCCAAAATCTTCGACCGCAGCGGATGGACTTACCGATGGGAGGGAGGGGGCGTCGAGGGTTTCGTGCGCACCCAGGAGTTCAGGCGGATCGAGTTCGTCTTCCTCGGAGAGCCGGGTGGCGCTGTCAAAATTCGAGATGAAGTCTTGGACAAAAGTGTTGGGTTAGCCGACGACCTTGGTCTCGAGTGGCAGCTCTTGGTGGCGACTCCATTTTACATGCGAGAGGGGGGCATCGAAGCCGACGCGAGCGACTCAAGCAAGATAGCGACTTATGATCTCGAGGTGGCGCTCCCCTACAAGCGGGGGTGGCTTGAGCTGGGATCCTACAACGTGCACCGCGCGAAGTTCGTGGAAACTTTTAAGATAAAAGAAGCCAAAGGGCGAGAGATCTGGACGGGCTGCTGCGGCTTCGGCACCACGCGATGGGTGGCAGGCTTTCTCGCGCAGCATGGGTTCGAGCCCTCGCGGTGGCCTGAGCTCGTTCGAAAGCGGGTCGAGCCGTTGCCGCAAGCCCCCAAGGTGGTTGAGTAAATGGCAGAAGAAAAGAAGCGGGCCGTGAAGAAGTCTTGGCGGGAGAAGGGATGGTACGACATCGTCGCCCCGCCCATGTTCGGCAGCGCCAAGATAGGAGAGACCCTCGCCTCCGACCCGAGCCAGCTATCCGGGCGGGTCTTCGAGACAACGCTGGGTGACATCATCGAGGACTTCTCGAAGTCTCACATCAAGCTCTATTTTCAGGTGAAGGGCATTGAGGAGGGTCGAGCGCTCACCAGCTTCATAGGCCACGACATGGCTCGCGATTACATCCGGAGCCAGATCCGACGGCGGGCGACGCGCATCAGCAACATCTCGACCGTGACGACCCAAGACGGCCAAAGGCTTCGGGTCAGCGCGATTGTTACAACACTCCGCCGTGTCCAGAGTTCGCAGCTCGAGGCGATCCGCAGGGACATGCGGAAGATCGTCGAAGCCCGCGCCGGGGAGCGGACGTTTGACCAGTTCGTGCAGGAGGTCGTGCTTGGGAAGCTCTCTGCCGACATCTACAAGGAGGCAAAGAAATACTGCCCGGTAAAGCGGGTCGAGGTCTGGAAGACGAAGGTGCTGAGCGGGCCGGCGTAGTTGGCGGTTTTCATGGGCAAGCTCTTCGGTACCTCTGGCGTTCGAGGCGTAGTGGGAGACCAGCTAACTCCAGAACTCGCGCTTGACTTGGGCCTAGCTCTTGCTACTCACCTAGGCGGCGATGGTAGCGTCGTCCTCGGCAAGGACCCGCGCACCTCCAGCGACATGCTCGAGAGCTGCTTGATATCAGGCCTGCTCTCGGGCGGCTGCGATGTTGAAAAACTGGGCGTGGTCCCGACCCCCGCCGTGAGCTTCGCGGCGCGGCACTTGGGGGCCAAAGCCGGCGTTATGATCACCGCCTCGCACAACCCTCCAGAGTACAACGGAATCAAGTTCTGGGGCAGCGATGGGATGGCGTACACGCCCGAGCAGGAAGAAGTGATCGAACGAATTTACTTCGGCAAGCGGATGAAGCCCGCCGCCTGGGATCGAATAGGCAAGGTCGGGGCGGTCGATATCCTGCCGAGTTACCTAGATGAGCTGGCGCGCGCCGTCAAGCTAAAGCGGAGCTACAAGGTCGTGGTCGATTGCGGCAATGGGGCTGGCTCCGTGGTGACGCCCTACTTGCTTCGAATGCTCGGGTGCGAGGTAACGACGCTCAACTCGCAGCTCGACGGCTTCTTCCCTGGTCGTGGGCTCGAGCCATCACCTGAGAACTTGGGGGAGCTATGCAGCGTGGTGAAGTCGATTGGCGCAGACCTCGGCATCGCGCACGATGGAGACGCGGATCGAGCCGCCGCTGTCGACGAGCTGGGCAGGGTTGCGCAGCCCGACAAGCTCCTAGGGTTGATCTCGGCCCACCAGCTCAGGCGGAAGGGAGATATCGTGGCGACGACCGTTGATGCATCGAGCGTGGTCGATGATTGCGTTGCTGAGCGGGGGGGTAAGGTGGTGCGCACGCGTGTCGGCGACGTCAGCGTGGCAGCAGCGATCAAAAAACACCGTGCGGTTTTCGGCGGAGAGCCCAGCAGCGCCTGGATTTTCCCCGGGGTTCACCTCGTGCCGGACGGGCCCCTTGCGGCGGTTAAAATTCTGGAGATGCTTGACTCGGCGGGCAAGAAACTTTCCGAATTGCTCGACGCGCTACCCGAGTACCCGACGGTGAGGGAGAAAGTGGCATGCCCGAACGAGCGGAAGGCTGGAACGATGAAGAAACTCGAGCCGAGGTTGAAGCGGGAGTTCCCCGATGTCGCCAAGGCGCTGACGATCGATGGGATTAGGCTCGAGCTCAAGGATGGCTGGGTGCTCGTCAGGCCATCGGGGACCGAGCCCTACATCCGGGTGACCGCGGAGGGCAAGAGCTCGGAGCGGGCGAAGCAAATCGCCAGTGAAACGGTAAGAATCCTAAAAAGCGCTATGCGCGGTTAGTCCCTAATCTTGAATTCACACCATTCAAGCTCGGGCCCATCGAAGCTCTTCAGGAACTCTCTGAATTTGTGCGAATGTGTTTTATCGACGGTGTAAACCGAACCACCCACTTTGCGCCAGCTCTTTACCGGCAGTTTCAAGAGCATGCGTTCGAACTGAGTATAAAACCATCGCCGCATCTTAGCCTTCTCGCTAAGTTCCCATGTGAACAGAACTCGTCCAGCATTTTTGTCGTACGCAGCCGTGAATACCCGCCATGGCTTTGCGCGGAGGTTATTTATAAGGTGGAAAAGTGTGCACACCTGTGAAGCACAGCTATGAGGCACAGCCGTGAAGCACACCTGTGAAGCACAGCTGTGAAGTCTTCACGTTTTTATTAACCTAGAGCCCAACTAAATTTGGGATAAAAGTGAAAGCAGTCGTCCTAGCAGCGGGTTTAGGAACTCGAATGCGCCCGCTTACCTTCACGAAGCCAAAATTCCTGCTCCCGGTAGCTGGGAAGCCCGCCCTCGACCACGTGCTCCTGCTCCTGAAAAATGCCGGCATCGACGAAATCGCGATGGTCGTGGGTTATGGGCGAGAGCAAATCTTCGAGCGCTACGGAGATGGCTCGGGGATTGGGGTGAAGCTCAAGTACTTGCATCAAAAGAAGTTGCTCGGCACCGCGAACGCCGTTTCGCTTGCTGAGGATTTTGTGGGGGGAAAGAGCTTTGTCGTGATGAACGGCGATACTCTGGTTGACCAAGAGTCGCTCAACGCGCTCCTGAAGCGCTACGAAAAGCTAGGCTCAAGCAAAAATATTGGCGGGATTATGGCAACCATTGAAGTCGATGAACCCGAACAGTTCGGGATAGTTTTTCTGAAGGGAGAGAAAGTCAGCGAGGTAGTCGAGAAACCAAAGCGGGTAAAGAGCAGGCTGGCGAACGCAGGCATATACATCTTTGACCCCGCGATTTTTAAGGCGATCAGGCGAACGAAGCGGTCCAAGCGCGGGGAGTACGAGCTGACAGCATCGATGCAAATTTTGATCAACAGCGGTAAGGCGATTTACACCTCGCCGCTCAACTTATGGGCCGACATCGGCAGGCCTTGGGATTTGCTAGTGGCGAACGATTACTTCTTGCGGGGGCAGCACGGCGAGATTTACGGCGAGGTCGAGGTTGGTGCTTGTGTAGAGGACAACGTTTACATCGGCGAGGGTTCGCGCATCCGCTCGGGCTCCTACATCTTGGGGCCAACCCGCATCGGCAAGAATTGCGACATCGGGCCAAATTGTTTCATAAGGCCGTGCACGAGCATAGGCGACGAGGTAAGGATCGGCAACGCGGTTGAGGTGAAGAACAGCATCGTCATGGATCATACGCACATCGGGCACCTCTCATACGTTGGCGACAGCGTCATCGGGGGCAACTGCAACCTCGGGGCTGGGACGACCATCGCGAACCTGCGCCTAGACGAGAAGCCCATCAAGATGGAGGTCGGCGGCAAGGTGGTTAGCAGCGGTAGGCGAAAGTTGGGCACGATAATCGCCGACAACGTCAAAACCGGCATCAACTGCACGATAAACGTAGGGGTGAAGATAGGTCCAGATTCAGCGGTTGGGCCAGGGGCCGTCGTTTACAAGGATGTTCCGCCCAACACGATGGTATTTGTGAAACCCCTCATGGAAAAGAGGAAGTGGAAACCCGAGTAGGTCTTGACATGAGCAAGCGCACAAGCGAAGAATTTCGGAGGAGGTACCCGAACCTAGCTAAAGAGTGGGGCAAGGCCGGAACAGTCAAAATCCAAGCCGTTCGGACGAGCGTGAAGGAGGCTGAGAAGGTGTTACACGGTCTGCATGGTTACGAGCCAACCGCCGTCGATTTCATCCGACGCTGTGAGAATGACGACCAAGCGCTCGAGATAATAAATTTCCTTGAGGAGCACGGGAAGATTGAGTCAGGTTATGCCCGGCGTTTGCGCGTCCAGCTAGCCGAGCGGGGACTTCGGAGCTTCGGTAAACGAAGGAAGCCCGGCTGCTATTGGGGCAGCGAGTAGGGTCAAATATGCTTGAGTTGGGGCTCGTAGGCAAACCAAACACCGGCAAGACCACTTTTTTCAACGCCGCGACGCTCGCGAATGCTCCGGTAGCAGGTTACCCATTCACGACAATCGATGCTAATGTGGGAGTTACCTACGTGCAAAGCCCGTGTCCCTGTCGCGAGCTCAAGGTGACCTGCAACCCCCAAAACTCGAAGTGCATCGATGGCGTTCGATACGTGCCAGTCCGGATGATAGATGTCGCGGGGTTGGTCGAGGGGGCCCACATGGGGCGGGGCCTGGGGAATCGCTTTCTTGACAACCTTCGAATGGCGGCGGCGCTAGTCCACATAATCGATGCAGCTGGGTCGACCGATGCGGAGGGCAAGCCCTGTCCACCCGGCACTCACGACCCGGTTCAAGACATAGACTTTCTCGAGGTCGAAATCGCGGCATGGCTGAGGGGCCTGCTCGTGAAGGACTGGCCGAAGTTCGCGCGCAGGGCGAAGTACGAGGA
>CAZNRG010000034.1:0-10728 GCA_964575725.1 Hadarchaeota archaeon (SeqCode) | reverse complement strand
TGCAAAGTTTAACTTGACATTTGGTGATCCACATGCCGAAGGAAGCCGAGTTGACCGAACGCCAGCTCTCCATCTTGCGCAAGCTCTTCAGCGAGGGTAGGGTGATGCGGGTGCGAAGGGTCCAGAAGACGCAGACGGCCTTGGCTGAGGAGTTCGGCATAACCCGGCAGGCGCTCAGCACCCATTTGCGGGGGATGCGCGAACTTGAGCTGCTGAACGCTGGTAGGGGATTCATCGACCTCTCGGAGAAAGCCGGGCGCGTGCTCGGGGAGCCCCCAACTCAAGCCTTCGTGTTTGTCAAAATCGAGCCGAAAAAGAGGCGCAATGTCTACAAGGAGATAATGTCGCTGGACGTGTTGCAAGCCTTCCGTGTGACCGGGGATGTGGATTTGATCATCGTAGTTGACCGTCAAAAACTGGATAAAGTGTTGAAGTCGCTCTCTGGCATCGATGGCGTAAAGGGAACCTCCGCCCATCTCGTGCTTTCCCCGCTGGTAGAGGGCAAATGACACCTAACGCTTTTTTGCGGCTTTTTTCGTGAGTTCCACCATCCGTCGCTCGATTCGGTCCCGCAGCTCATCGAGGTCCCCCTCACCACGAGATAGCGTGACGTAGTCGAGCATGTCGTCCACCATGAGTTCGGCCGTTTCCGTTTCTAGAACTCCTGCGTAGACTGCTAATTCGATGGTGTAAAAAGAGCGCATTATTGCATCGCGCCCTCTCCGCCAGCGCTTCCAGGCCCCAGGGCGCTGAACCCGGAGCCTTTCCGCAAGCTCTTCGAAGGTCGCCCCCTCGCTCCAGTAGTGAAGGAGCATCGTTTTTAGCGTTTTTTCATCCAAGTGAGACCGTTCAAGCAGCGCGCGTGCGAGCAGATTTTCGCGTAGCCATTTTTCGGCTCGGGTGAATTCCTCTCTTGGCATCTCAGTCCTCCACACGTTTCCAATTTTGGGAAACAGGATTAAAAACCTATTGGAAAAGGATTCACCTTAGGAATGGAAAGATCCGTTTTAGTAGGGGGCGTTTGTTCGCCTCCTTTACCACGCGCGCGTCGATCGGCACATCCATCTCCGCGGCACGGTGCAGGGCGTTGCTCGCGGCCTTCAGGACCAACCTCGGAGCTCCGTTGCTGAATTTGTAGAGCGATTCAAAGCCATTTTGGGTGAGTAAACCATCGTAGCTGGCACATCCGGCGTTTTTGAGGCGGAATTCGAGCAATTCCTTGAGATTTTTCCTGTCCATAGGCCTTAGTTCGATGTGCATTTGGACGCGATCGAGCAGCGAGGGCACCTCGGCGAGGAAGCGCCGCATCTGCTTGAACTCGCCGTTGAGCAGGATCGAGATGTTTGGGATGTCAGCCAGCACGCGCAGAAATTCGCCAACCTCGAGCACGTCGGCGCCGCTCTCGGGGACGTCGTCGATGATTATCGCCAAGTGCTCCTGGTGCTCTTGGGGCCATCGGCGCAGGAGCTCGAAGAGGCTCGCCCGGTCTTTGTCGGCGTCCATCTCCAAGCCCAAGATCATCGCGCGCAGGAGCTCTTCAGCCGATTTGTACGCGGCGCCGTGAATGAGGATAGGTACGACTTGAGTTGAGGGATCCGGCGCGGTCATGTTTTCCTCCCTCAGCGAAGCGACCAGAAACTCGCACACGGTCGTTTTGCCCATCCCCAGCGCCCCCGTGAGGACTCCCAGCTTGCCCTCGGACAACAACCACTTTAGCTTACGTAGGTCGTCCCGCTGAGATGGCGCAAACGCTTCAATCGAGGGTAATTCGAATTTGAATGGATCACCTCGCAGACCCCAGCGCTGGAGGTAGTTCTCAAAACGCTGGTTTCGCCCGATTTTCTCCTCAAAGGTAGTCACCGCACCACCTTCACACGTAGTTCAAATCCCCCATTTTTGCTTGCAAGGTAACCGCGGGTGCACATTCGTTCGCAAAATGTTCTAGCTACGGCTTCGGGACAGCGAGCTCGAGCGGCAAGTTTTTCAAGCGTAAAGGTTTGAAGCACGAGAACGGCTGAAAGGAGATCCCCAAACACGGTGCGTTGGGCCAACCCTGTGGGCGTGAGTTTATCGAGGATTGCGTGGCGAGGAAGCTCGGATGGTGGCACTATCTTTTTCGGCTTTTTTACCTTGGGCACGGGTGTGAGCTCTGTTGGTGCAGGTACCTCAGGCTTTACCCTCACAACTTCTACTTTTGGGGCAGAAGGAACCCCAGTTTCACCGAGAATCCTCAAAATTTCGCTCTCAGGTACCCGACGTCTACCTCCGGGAGTCCTTATACATTTGATTTTTCCTTCCTTATCCCAGCGTTGGATCGTCTTGGTGCACACCCTAAGGATCTCCTTAGCTTCCCTCAAAGTGAGTAATTTCACCATATGTCCACATTTGACAACTTAAGTACACTTGCCATATATATACTTTTCTACTTATGTCAACTTATGTCCACTAACAAATTCTGGGCGCAGGATCCCCAATTGGCGATTCCAGCAGGCGCCGCCCCCCAACCATCGTTTCCAGCATCACGTCACCCGGGTGATCGGTAATTACCTCCCCAATCACGCATGCACCCTTGCCGTATTTTGTTTTTCGTATCGCGGCGAGAACATCGTCGCAGCGTGCAGGTTCAACCCCGATTATCGCCTTTCCCTCGTTAGTTATCTGAAACGGGTCGATGCCGAGCATCTCGCTTGTCGACCTGACTGCTGGCAGGATCGGAATGTCGGCTTCCCTCACAAGAATACCGATGTTTGCCTTTGATGCCATTTCATTGAGGGCAGCTGCCATGCCGCCTCGCGTGGGGTCCTTCATAGCGGTCACCCCACCAACCTTTAGTGCAGCCGCGACGGTTTCCCAAATTGGCGCGACATCGGATTTAAGGTCGACATCAACGCCGATTCCCTCCCGGTGGGCCAAAATAGTGATGCCGTGGTCGCCGATGGTCCCGGTGGTGATAATTTTGTCCCCAGGCTTAAGCCCACGGTCAGTGGTCAAATTTTTGGTCACACCAATTCCCGTGGTGGTGAGCACCGCGCCATCCAACGAGCCCCGCTCCATCACCTTTGTGTCGCCAGTTATGAGTGGGACGTTAGCTTCTCGTGCGGTGGCGTCTATAGATCGACAAATTTTCCGGAAATCTTCAACCAAAAATCCCTCCTCGAGCACGGCGGCACAGGCCATCGCCAGCGGGCGGGCCCCCATGACCGCGAGGTCGTTTACCGTACCAGCGATCGCGAGCCTGCCGATGTCGCCTCCGGGGAAGAAAAGCGGTTTGATGGTGTGCGAGTCCGTTGTCAGCACGAGAGTTTTGTCGCCGAGCGATATCGTCGCCCCGTCGTCGAGCTCATCAAGCCCTACCTCTCCCGCGCGCCTGAGCGAGAGCTCTTTCAGTGCGACGTCTACAATGAGCTTCATCATCGCCGCGCCGCCAGCTCCGTGAGCTAGCGAGATTTTCTCGTCCGACGTTTTCACACCTCTTTCTTTTCTAATTTTACATCAACGATCTCGATATTACGGACCGCGTTTAACACTCGGGTCGCTAGCTCGACCTCATGCGCTACTTTCACCCCGAGCAACTTCCTCCCAAGAGCTAAGGATCTCTTTCGCCATGGCTTCGTCTAGCACCTGGATGGCATAGCCCACGTGGACGAGCACGTAGTCGCCTTCTCGCACGTTCCTGAGCAGGTCTAGCTTGACCTCTCGCCGCGCGCCGCCGAAATCTACAGCCGCGACCTGCTCCTCGATTTTCAACACTTTACCCGGTATAGCAAGACACATCCGGCTTCCCCCCAGCCATCATTGATTAACCTTTTCAATGCTTATGGAGTTTATGTAGGGTGACCATTATGCTGGCGAAGTTTGACTTCCACGTGCACACGCATTACTCGGACGGGGTTGGCACGGTTGCCGCGATGGCAGAGGCAGCGGAGGCGCGGGGATTGGAAGCGGTCGCGATCACCGACCACGGGCCCGAGCTTTCGGTTGGAACACCTCGAGGAAAACTCACACCCATGTTGCAGGACATCAGGCTGGCACAGGAGGACGCGGGCACCCCGGTGCTGGCCGGCATCGAGGCGAACGTGGTGGACGAGGGGGGAACGATTGATGTCGAAGACGAGTTCATCGGAAAGCTCGACATCTTGGTGGTTGGCATTCACAAGCTAGGGAAGGCTATGGGCCCGGTTGAGTTGGCGAGGGATTACTTGGGGAGGGCGATGAGAGCGGTCGAGCGTCATAAGATAGATGTCTTTGCCCACCCCTTTTACTTCCACCACTATCTGGCGCCCCATCTCCTGCTGGAGGATCTCGAAGAGTTCGTCAGGCTCGCGGCCGGGCGCGGGGTTGCGATGGAGGTAAACATGAAATATCGGGTGCCAGACGAGGATTTTTTGAGGCTCTGCTTGCGCGAGGGGGTCAAGCTGAGCATAGGGACGGACGCTCACACCGCGGGCGAGGTGGGACGGATCGATTGGGTCCTAGCGATGCTCAGGCGCTTGGGCGCACGGCGCGAGGATTTGATTTTAGACCGTTTTTTGAGGTGATTGGGTGTCGCTCGAACTTTCTCCCTTCCTCAAGGGCGTGAACCGTGTGGCTATCGTCGGCGTTGGAAGTGAAATGAAAGGGGATGATGCAGCTGGTATTGAGATCGTCCGAAAGCTGCGGGGAAAGTTGAAATCGCCGAAGGTTCTTTTGATCGAGGGCGGCGTGGTGCCTGAGAACTTCACTGGGCAGATAAAGAGATTCAAGCCGACACATGTGCTGTTAATCGACGCAACGGATTTCGGTTCCAAGCCGGGCGATGTCGTTTTAGCGGAGCCAGAGGCGATTGTCGGTCAATCTATCTCGACTCACACGCTACCGCTTTCTATCCTCGCAGGCTATCTCCGAGAACAAACGGGGGCGAAAATAATGCTTTTAGGAATTCAGCCGGCGCGGGCGCGGATGGGCGCACAAATGAGTAAACCGATGAGGGATGCCGTTGAGAGAGTTGAAGTGGTCTTGCTGAGAGAGCTCGGCTCACTTTAACTTATCGACATGACACACGTGTATCATTCTAAGCTAGCTCAATTTCATCGCAGAACCGTGTATTCGAATTCCTTGGTCATGGTGATCGCTCGCACCGGGCAGATCTCGGCGCACTCGCCGCAGAACATGCATCGCCCCAGCCATATGCTCGGCTTCTTCGTTTCCCTACTGATGGATATGGCTCGGTCGGGACAAGCTCGAATGCAGAGCCAGCACTGGATGCATCGCTCCTCATTGACGACGGGGCGCCCGCGGTAGCCCTCTGGCGGCTCCACTCGCTTGTGGGGATACTTCACCGTGGCGGGCTTGCGGAACAAATTCTTGAGCACCTGGGGGAGTATTCGAGGCATTAGGGCACCACCAGCACGAGCACCAAGCTAATTACCGCGAGCAACGTGGCGAACGTCCAGAAGAATTTAAGGGCTTGATCGATTCGCAACCTCGCCATGATGTTTCGGATCGTTGTCATAAGGAGCACAATTGCAAGGGTTTTGATCAGGAAGTCAACGATGCCTGGGATTTGTACACCGGCGATCGAGTAAGAGGTTGGACTCCCAAAAAAGACGGCGGCTAGGAGGCCTGCCACAGCAAGTGTTTCGATATCGTAGGCAAGACGCCAAATTGCTAGTTTTGTCCCTGAATACTCGGTGAGGGCCCCGTGCACGATCTCGCTCTCGGCTTCAGGGATGTCGAAGGGCACGCGGAGGAGCTTTCCTTGGGCAGCCAGCAGAGCAGCAATCCCCGCGAGCACGAGGCGCCAGTCAAGGACGAGCCACCCCTGCTGGGCTTGATAACCAACGATTGCGGGTAAGCTCAAGGAGCCTACCCTAGCCGCTGCGGCGAGGATGGCTAGAATAAACACCAGCTCATAGCCGAAAAACTGCGTGATGTATCGGCCAGCCCCGGTCATGCCGAATGGACTTGCCGAGGAATAACCCCCCAGCATGACACATATCGCAGGAATGTTGAGCAGGTAAATTATGACGATCAAATCAGCGACCATCGTTAGAGAGGGCTGGGCAGAGCTTACAGGGAGGAGAAGCATTACCGTTACTGCCCCACCTAAAGCGATGAGCGGGGCAGCTGTGAAGATGAGCGATTGCGCGGCCCCGGGTGTGATGTCCTCTTTACCCATCAGCTTGCCAACATCAAGGAACTCCTGCCAGATCGGAGGCCCTATGCGGTTCTGCATGTGCCCAGTCACCTTTCGATCGATTCCAACGTAGAGCAGCCCGATCAACGAGGCGAAAAGCAGTCCAGGAAAGACTAGAGAGCCCACGACAAAATTGACAACTTCCATCACGTTCACCGCCTCCTGAGCTCCTCCAAAGTTAGAACGCGCGTTTTGCCTGTTTTTGAGTCAACGAGGGCAAACCGATCGTTGCAACCGAAACAGGGGTCGATGCTCCACATCACGATGGGGATTTCAGCGATCGTGCCCCTCACGAACATGGATTTCATCGAAGCAAAGATCGCGTAGGTCGGCGTCCGGACGCGTACACGTTCTGGAATCTCTGCACCGTTTGAGCGAGCATAGTAAAGGAGCTCACCACGCGGCGCCTCGGTGCGCTCGACCGTTTCGTTTGGCGGGATTTTTAGATCGACTGAGATTCGAATCGGGCCGCTCGGGAGTTCCTTCAGGGCTTGACGCACGATTTTAATCGATTCCAAAATCTCTCGCAACCTGACCATGCCCTTCGCCCAGACATCGCCTTCTCGCTCGGTTATAATGTCGAAGGAAAGGGCACTATAGACACCGTAAGGGTCGTCTTTCCGAATGTCGGCCTTAATACCCGAGGCACGCGCGACTGGCCCAACCGCGCAGAAATTTATCGCGTCCTCTTTAGTAAGTACCCCTATGTTTGCGCAGCGGGCCAGTATCGTGCGGTCAGATCCCCAGAGGCCTATGTAGTACTTGGTTGATTTTTCGAGTTTGTCAAGTCC
This sequence comes from Hadarchaeota archaeon (SeqCode), assembly GCA_964575725.1. GTDB lineage: Archaea > Hadarchaeota > Hadarchaeia > Hadarchaeales > Hadarchaeaceae > DG-33. The sequence continues at coordinate 3,762 of CAZNRG010000034.1, read as the reverse complement.
GCGGAGTATAGTCGGTATGTGTTCAGTTTTCACGTCCCGCCGCACCCCGCCGATGGCGTTTGTGGCGGAGTGGACCCGGCCACCGCAGATCAGCTCTCTCAGGTCCATGATGTACTCGCGGTCCCGCCAAGCCAACATGAACAAAGTGTCAAATCCAATCTGGTGGCCCGCGACGCCAAGCCAGAGCAGGTGGTTGTGAACGCGCTCGAGTTCCATGATAATGGCCCGGATGTATTTTGCACGCTCGGCAGGTTCAACTCCGGCCAGTTGCTCTATAGTCTGGCAGTAAGTCGTCGAGTGTACCACATTACAGATGCCGCAGATTCGCTCGGCGAGGTAAACGTTGTGGTTGTAGTTCCGCCGCGATAGTGCCTCTTCGATTCCCCTGTGCGCGTAGCCTAAACGAATGTCAACATCGACAATTTCCTCACCTTTAACCTCAAACTTGAAAAACGAGGGTTCCTTCAGCGCGGGGTGCTGTGGCCCAATCGGTACGACGAACGTCATTTCGGCGCCCCCTTGAATTCCTTGCGCAGTGGGTACACACCCTCGGGCCAGTCGTCGGGTAGGAAGAGCCTTCGAGGGTCAGGGTGCCCCCCGACTTTCACCCCTAGCATCTCCATGAGGTCGCGCTCGTACAAAACCGCTCCTGGGAAGACATCGGTTATCGTCGGAACTTTTAGATCATCTTTTGAGAGTGGGATTTTCAGGTTCAGCATTGTATGCCGGCAGTCAAAGTGATAGATAACCTCCACGACGTTACCCGCGTCTACCCCCGTAATCGTTGAGATGTGCGTGACCCCCGCCACCCTTAACACGGGCAGGAGACTTTTGAAGCGCGGCTTGTCGGTTGTGGCAAAGATGCATCTATCGTTTACAATCTTGATTTCGTCAACGTAATCTTTGATTGAGGTAGCGACTTCTTTTGCGTCCATTTTCTTACACCTTCTCCAGGGCTTTTAAGATCCCGTAGATGAGTGCTTCAGGCTTAGGGGGGCAGCCCGGCACATAGGCGCTGACTGGCACGTACTTGTCGAGGGGCCCTAAGACGTTGTAGCAGTCGTAGAACGCGCAGCCCGAAGCGGGGCATGAGCCAATCGCGATGACGATCTTAGGCTCGGGCATCTGCTCGTAAATTCGGAGGAGCCGGTCCTTAGTCTGTCTCGTCACGGGGCCAGTGACGACCAGGATGTCAGCATGCCTTGGGGAACCTCGAAGCTGGATGCCGAAGCGCTCGAGATCGTAGCGAGGGTTGAGTGCTGCGATCAACTCAATGTCGCATCCGTTGCAGCCTCCCGTGTTGAAGTGAATCAGCCAAGGCGATTTTTTCCTACATAACTGAGTTAGCCCCATAAGTTCACCCCACCGTTAGCAGAATTATGACGAGAATGATGATGAACCCCACAACTGCCCAGAGCAAGTAGGTGTTGAGGGCGCCCGTGTGTGCGGATTGAATGTAACGGTAAAAGGGCCTGAGAACCCGGCGTATGGGCGAGAAAAATTGTTCGCTATCCGCGTGCATTTCCTCAGGTTTCAACTCCTCTCCGCAGGCGTAGGTCTTAGCTTTTTCAGGGGTCGGCTTTGGTTTAACGATCTTGCGTCCCGCTCTCAGTAAACCATAGGCGGCAAGCGAGCAGAGCAAGATCGCCGCAGTAGCGACGATGGGATCCCAGATCAGCTCAACCATCATAGTCCCCCGATTACCGGACCGATGCAGTTAGCCGAATTTTCCATCTCACCATAGCTAACTGTGTCAAATCCCTCGATCACCTGGCCGACGTAATTACCTGAATTTTCCATCTCACCATGGCTAACTGTGTCAAATCCCCCGATAACTTCACCGATGTAATTATTTGAATTTTCTGCTGCTGCCCCGGCAGGGCCGACAATGTTGAATCCTAACGCCGGAAGAAGACCGATGGCTATACATATCGCGGCCATCACGCCTGTTGGGAACAACATGAGTTTCGGGGCCTCTTTTACATTTTGGAGACGTTTTGGGCGCTGTCCGAGGAAGACGGAGCTGAATGCCTTCATGAAGCTCGCTAGTGTTAGGGCGCTCACGAGGACTGCAACGGCCGTGATCAAAGGCAGGCCAGCGTTCACGCCAGCAAGATAAATGGTGTATTTACTCACGAAACCGTTAAGCGGAGGAATTCCAGAGATCGCTAACGCCCCTATGAGAAAAAGCACCATAGTTATCGGCATGCGTTTACCCAAACCACCAAGCTCGTCAAATTTCTGGCTCCCTGTTCGAAAGAGAACTGCACCGGCGCACATGAACAACATGCACTTGTAGATCGAATGATTGAGAAGGTGAAAGAGACCTCCTTGGGTGCCAAGTGCGGCGCCCAAAGCGCCCAACCCTATACCAAGCACCATGTAGCCCTTTTGACTTATGACGTGATAGGCGAGCATGCGTTTGAAATCGCGTTGGGTGAGCGCCATGAGAACTCCGACAACCATGCTGGCTACACCGAGCGTGACCAGAAGTATACCAATTGGCATGCCGAACGGTAGGTAGGGAAGGCGCGCGACCCAGTAAATCCCAACTACCGCAGCGGGACCGGCCAGCAGGGCGCTAATTGCCGTGGGGGCAGCAGTGAAGGCGTCTGCAAGCCATATGTGGAATGGAACCATCGCGACTTTTATCATGATCCCAGTCACGAATAGAGCTAGCGATACCACTAGGATGGTGGGCACAGCGCCCCCGCTAAAAACTGCAAGCTTTGCCCCGAGGTCGGCGATGTTTAAGCTGCCGACAAAGCCGTAAATCATCGCTATGCTCAGGAGTATGAGAGAGGTGCCGAGCGCCCCTATGAACAAATATTTTATGCTTGCTTCGATAGAGTTCGAGTCACGTCTGAATGCCACGAGCGCATAGGATGCGATGCACATGATTTCGAGGAAAACGTAGAAGTTGAAGAGGTCGCCGGTTAAAACTACCCCCATCATGCCAGCCATCAGCAGCAGGGCCAAAGTGTAGAAGTAACTTAACCCGGTGTCGCGCCGCATGTACTCTGCGGAGTAAATCATAACGAGCGTGCCGAGTCCTGCGATCATTAGCGCCATCTGGATGGCCAGCCCGTCCACGGTTAAGTTGATTCCCCAAGGTGGGGACCACCCCCCGAGCTGGTAAACGAGGACCTCACCTCCCCATACCTCCGACATCATGCTTGCCACGATTATGAAGACTGCAATCATAGTCCCAATGGCGAATAGCTCCCGAGCATGCTTGACGCCGCGACGCCTCGCTAAAATTCCAACCACTGGCATTAGAAATGCGGCGAACAATGGAAGCAGGATTGCGAGGATTGGCGCGTGCGGGATCACTCTTTCAGCCTCCTGACCTTAAACGGGTTGAGCGTTCCGTAGTGACGGTAGACCTGCATGGCGAGCGAGAGGGCGAAGGCGATGATGCAGATATTGATGACGATGGAGGTCAGCACGAGCGCTTGGGGTACCGGGTCGACCGCTTGAGAGGCAAACTTAGGGAGGTCCGAAAACATTTCTCCGGTGACAATGGCAGCTATGCCCCCCGCACGGTAGCCGAGGCTTATCAAGAAGAGGTGGATTCCATCGGTCAGCACCGCGAAGCCGATAACCATCTTAATCAGGTTGCGCTTGAGCAGCAGGCAGTAGAGACCAAGCACGACCAAGAGCATTGCGATGATGTAATTGAAGCTCATTCTTTTTCACCCCAGAACGCGAACAGCATCGCGTAGAAAATCAGGATGATGCCCGCCGTGACTTTTATCCCGA
>CAZNRG010000033.1:0-10894 GCA_964575725.1 Hadarchaeota archaeon (SeqCode) | reverse complement strand
TCGAAGTCGCGCATCACGGTGTCGAGCTGCTGTGTTACGAATTCCGGCGGCAACTCGAAGATCGCGTCGACGCCTCGCGTATTCTGCGCGGTAACTGCGGTTAGGATGCAGAGCCCGTGAACGCCAAGAGCGGCGAAAGTTTTAAAATCGGCCTGAATCCCTGCCCCGCCGCCCGAGTCCGAGCCTGCAATGGTGAGGGCGCATGGTACCTTCATCTAAATAACCCCTAGCAAATAGGTTGGGCGTGCCTCGATTATTTTTATGTTAGCGAACTCACCGAGCCCAGCGTTGCTCACGATGGCTGGTTTGTAGTTCGGGAGCCTCGCCACGTAGCCCCCCTTCTTCCCCGGCTCGGCCACCAGTCCTTCGACGACCCGTCCGATGTAGCGTTTGTTTTGTTCATGACCTATCGCGCGGCACTTAGCACTCAGCAACCTCGAACGCTTAGCCATCTCGCGCCCGTTTACTCGGGGCATTCGCGCTGCATCGGTGCCGGGCATGGGCGAGAAGCGCGTGAGGTTCACCTTATCCGGCTTCGCCTCCTCAATCAGTTCACACGTGTGCACGAACTCCCGCTCGCCCTCCCCTGGGAAGCCAACAATGACATCGGTGGCCAAATAGAGGTCATCGAAGCGTCCCCGGAAGGCGTCCACAATTTTCATGAAATCATCGACGGTGTACCCCCTGCGCATCGTTTCGAGCACGCCATCGTCCCCACTCTGCACGGGCAGATGCAGGAACTTGTAAATTTTCTCGCTCGCGTAGGCATCGAGGAGCTTGGACAAGATTGGTTTCACGTTTTGCGGGTTCATCATCCCAATTCGGATTTTAAACTTGCATTCGAGCGAGGCGATCGACTCTAGTAAATTCGGCAAGCTAGTTCCGGCGTCCAAGCCGTATGCAGCTGTGTCTTGGGCCGTGAGCAGAATCTCACGATAGCCAGCATTGATAGCAGCCTCCACCTCGCGGAGAATCGATCGAGCGTCGAAGCTACGCAGTTTACCCCGCGCGAACTTGACCGAGCAGTAGCTGCAGTTCGAGGTGCAGCCCTCGCAGATTGCCACTATCGCGCTCACCTTGCTCGAGCGGAGCTTGGGCATAGTCGGCTTTTCGCAGGGGAGTCGTTCGAGTATTCGGATATTTTGCTCATCGCGCGCTATTCGCCCAAAGACCTCAGCTATCCCACCGACGGACTTGCATGAAACGATACCGGCGAAAGACCCAATTTGTTCGATTGATGCCAAGTCGATGAGCGGCAAACAGCCGGCCACAACTACTTGCTTCCCGTCCGAGTCCTGAAGCTCCCTCAAACGGCGCAACATTTTTTGGTAAGTTGTCCCCTTTACCGCGCATGTGTTAACAATTATGGTATCAGCTTTGGTCGGGTCTTGAACCACTTCGTGCCCAGCGGCCGCGAGCTGCCCTAACATGAGCTCGGCGTCGCCACGGTTCGCGGTGCAGCCGTAGGTTTCGCAGTACACACGCATGATATCAACTCTTATTTACACTTTCGGGCAATAAAATCAGAGGATATGCATGAAAAAAATCCAGTTGACCCTGGTGCAGATAGATAATTATGGACCTTGGACGGTGACGCCCAAGCCACATAAGGAAGCAGAACTCCAGAGCCTCCAGGCGAATCTCTTAAGTGAACTCGAAAAAGAATTTAGCGCACGCAAGGGGCTCATTTTTCCCACAAGGTTCGACAATATGATTGCCATCACCAACGGCGTTCCGGTTGAAGAACACCGTAAAATTCAACAAGTGATCAACGGGAAGTTCCCAATCACTATAAGCATGGGAATCGGTGCGGCACCGACCCCCTACGAGGCGCAAGTCATTGCAACACTGGCCTTACAACATGCTGGAGGAAGCAGGTCTGCCGAAAGAAGGGGGGTGCTGGCGGGTGCTGGGGTGAAGACACCAGACGAGGACTGGGTACAGATCACCCACATGGATGTGAACCACTCGGCGTTGATCACGGATAGCGAGCCGATCTATGACACGCACATACTACTCCAGAAAACCTACCTCGCATTGATGTCCTCGCTGCTGAGGCGTAAGGCGTTGGTGTTTTACACGGGCGGGGACAACTTCATGGCCCCTTCAAATGGGCTCGATCCACGTGAGCTGGCGGATGTTTTTTCCGAAGTTAAAAGAGAGCTCGGATTTGAGCTCAAGGCCGGAGTAGGCGCTGCCAGAACAGCTGAGCTTGCGGCAAGTTTGGCAAGTGAGGGGCTTCATGAAATCCGACAGGGTAAGGTAACGAACCATATTGTTTACAAAACAGGATAACACGTTGTGTGTTTTCCTCTCTCTTCTAGGATATCTTTTAATATCTTTAGATATCTTTAAATACCCCCAGAGTGGTAGGTTTTTGGGGGGCTGAAGATGAAAACTGCACAAATACTTGTCAAGTTACCAAATACACTCCTGCAGAAAATTGATGAGATAGTGTTAGAAGAGGGCTATGCTTCTCGGCAGGAGTTCATTCGCGAAGTCATTCGAGAAAGGATTCGAGCGGGCGCACGTGTTGAACTTATAGAGGAAGAGGTCGCCCGCCGAAGGCGAGTGCGTGTTGATAAGGTCGCGGTCACCCCACCTCCTCGGTCCAGCCTCCAAAGGGGTGTCAGGCGGGAAGTCCGTTTCTCTGAAAGGGGATAAGGGCTCCCGCCTTAAATCTCACCACGCCTGTGGACGAGTTTCTGGAGGGCTCTCCACAGGAAGCTCGGAAGGGGGAGGGTCCGCCCCGAGATCGATGTCCCTCCCGTTTTTATTTGTTCAATAATCGAGTCGATTTTTGGCTTACAATTAACGCTCGTGTAAGCAAGGCCGATCTCATCACAGCGGTGAGCATCCGAGCCAGCAGTCATTGGTATCTTATTTCGCTCGGCAAATCCACGGGCGAGCGGGTTACTGAGGAAAAGCGCGCGAGAGTTCAGGGTTTCGATCGCGTCGAACTTGGCCTTGTAAACTAATCCTGGCTTGCGTCCTAACGCAAAAGGGTGGGCAGCGATGGCGATGCCCCCCTGTTCTTTTATTCGTTTGACAGTTTCCCTCGCTGGTAGACCTCTTGGAATTAGTTTGGTGATCCCAATCCCCAAGATGTGACCGCCGGAGCTAGAAATCTCGATGCCTGGGATAACCAAGAACCCACGTTTGGAGAATTTCTTTGCCTCAGCGTGCCCACCTATTCTGTTGTGATCGGTAATCGCAATGCCGTTCAATCCCTTCGCCTTCGCAGCTTTTACGGCATCTTCCACGGAACAGAACCCATCATAAGAGTGCGATGTGTGCACATGCAGATCGAGGTGGAGCAACTACTTCACCTTGGCGCCTGGCTTGACTGGCTTGTCGACGGTCAAGATGGAGATCCTCCCTTCATCCTCGGCGGCCAAGAGCATCCCTTCGGACGCCACGCCCATAAGCTTCGCCGGCTCAAGGTTGGCGACGATTACGACTTGCTTGCCGGTAAGCTCCTCCGATGGATAGTGTTCGGCGATTCCCGCCACGATCGTGCGCCGTTCTCCAGCGAGCTCCAGCTCGAGTTTCAGGAGTTTCTTCGAGCCGGGGATTTTTTCTACCTTTGCCACCCTGCCGATTCGGATGTCGAGTTTTTCGAAATCCTTGGTCGAGACCCTTGGTTTCAGGGATTGGGATGGGTTATCGGTTCGGACCTTCGTGAAGAGGACCGATGGCTTTCCTATCTGGTGCCCCGGTTCGATGTTGAATTTCTTTGCCTGTTCCCAACTACCTATTTCAACATTTAGCTGCTTGGTGAGCTTGTTGCAAGTTGAGGGCATGAATGGCGAGAGCGCGACGCACAGCGCCCCCACTAGGTTCGCGCAGTTGAGGAGGCAATCCGCCGCTTTTTTGGGGTCGCTTTTTATCACCTCCCAAGGTTTATGGGACTGGAAATACTCATTTCCTCGCCCAGCAATCGCCATGATTTCCTCAAGTGCTTGAGTTACCCTTAGTTCCTCCAGCAATTTTTCCACTCTTCCTATTCGTTTGCTAACCTCAACCTCCAGTTTTTTGTCGATCTTTCCTTTCGGCACTTTTCCGTCGAAGCGGGATTGGGTGAATGTGAGCACCCGATGCACGAAATTTCCGACCACATCTGCGAGCTCGTCGTTTAACCTGGTGCGCAAGCTCCCTTCAGAGAAATTGCCATCTTGGCCAAAGGACACCTCACGGATCAGGAAGTAGCGTATAACGTCAGAAGAATACTTTTTGACGAGGTAAGCTGGGTCGATGACGTTGCCGAGCGACTTGCTAATTTTCCGCCCATCCACAGTCAGGAAACCATGCACGAAAATTTGCTTGGGCAGCTCGTAGCCGGCTGAGAGCAGCATCCCAGGCCACACCATACAATGGAAGCGCAGGATATCCTTCGCAACCAGGTGTGTGTCTGCAGGCCAGTGATCTCGCGGCAGCATGTAGTTTATGAGAGCATCGAACCACACCCAGATGGTCTGCGCCGGATCTCCCGGAACCTTTATCCCCCACTCCAGCCCGGGGCGTGAGATGCTGACATCTTTGAGGCCGCCCTTGATAAAGCTCAGCACTTCGTTCCTCCGTGCCTCGGGTCGGATAAACTCCGGGTTTGCCTCGATGTGCCCTAGGATTTGGTTTCGGTACTTGGAGAGCTTGAAAAAGTAGTTCTCCTCCTTGATCCGCTTGGGCTTCTTCTGGTGAAGGGGACATTTTCCATCAACTAGGTCGCCTTCAGCCACGTAGGCTTCGCAGCCCTCACAGTAAAGCCCCTCATACTCGCCTTTGTAGATGTCCCCACGCTCTTGGATTCGCTTGAAGAACTCCTCCACGTTTCGTTGGTGGCGCTCTTGGGTGGTTCGAATGAAGTCATCGTAGCTTATGTCGAGGATCTTCCAGGCGCCGATCCATATCTCCGCCATCGAGTCCGCGTACGCCTGAATGTCCTTGAAGCCCTGCTCCTTGGCTGCCTCAACCGTTTTCACCGAATTTTCGTCAAGCCCGGTGAGGAAGAAAACATCATCTCCACGCAGGCGGTGCCAGCGAGCCAGCACATCGGCAACTATGGTGGTGTAAGCATGCCCTATGTGGGGCACCGCATTGATGTAGTATATCGGCGTGGTGATGTAGAACTTCGCCATTTTCCCACCTTTCCTCCTTTAGGCGGCGGCAATTTATTAACTCCTCTCATCCAATAATTTCGGGGGGTTAATTTGGCAGGCAAAGTGCTGTTGGTGATCGCGCCCGAGAACTTCAGGGATGAGGAGCTCTTGCACACCAAGGAGGAGCTCGAGCGTGCTGGGGCGGAGACAACGGTAGCGAGCGCAAAAACCGGTGAAGTTAAAGGAATGCTTGGCGCTCGAGTAACACCGGATCTCAAGCTTGACCAAGTCAGGGTTGATGACTACGACGCCGTAGTTTTTGTAGGTGGCTCTGGCTCGGCGGCTTACTTTAACGACAAGCAAGCTATTTCGATAGCCAAAAAGGTGTTCGACAAGGGAAAAATACTCTGCGCCATATGCATCGCGCCAGTCGTCCTCGCAAATGCAGGGGTACTAAAAGGCAAGCGCGCAACGGCATTTCCGGACGATTCGGTTCCGAAAATCAAAGGTAAGGGTGCAATCTACACGGGCAAGCCAGTCGAAGTAGATGGTAAAATCATAACTGCGGATGGTCCTGCTGCGGCACGAGAGTTCGGGCGCACCATAGCAAAAGCGCTTAAGGGTTAGGTGAAAGCTTGGCCGATATTCTGATCAAGGGCGGCCACATAGTTACGATGAATCCTCAGCGGCAGATATTTGAGCACGGCTCTGTCGCAATCGAGGGTGATAAAATTGCTGCTGTGGGGAAGGAAGTTAAAGAAAAAGCAGATGTCGTCATTGATGCCCGTGGCAAAGTGGTTCTCCCTGGGTTGATTAATTGCCACACTCATCTCTCCATGACCCTGCTGCGGGGAGCCGCCGACGATATGCCGCTGATGGAGTGGCTAGAAACAAAGATTTGGCCGCTGGAGAAGAATCTAACAGGCGAAGGCGTCTATGCAGGCGCTTTACTCGGTTGTTTGGAAATGATCAAAACGGGCACAACTTGCTTTGCCGACCAATACTTTTACATGGATCACGTCGCGCGAGCGGTAGAGGAGTCCGGCATCCGCGGCGTGCTTTCCTACGGCATAATCGAGTTGGACGACCCAAAACGAAGGGAGTCAGAGCTGCGTGCAGGCGAGGATCTCGTGAAAGCTTGGCACGGGAAGGCTAACGGGCGGATCCTGACGATGTTTGGACCTCACGCCCCTTACACTTGCTCACCCGAGTGCTTGATTAAAGTCAAGGAGCTGGCGAAGAAGCACGGGGTCGGGATTCACATTCACATCTCGGAAACTCGGGATGAGATAAAGCAGATAACCGAGAAATACGGGAAGCGCCCTGTGGAACACTTGGACTCGATTGAATTCCTTGGTCCGGAGGTGCTCGCCGCTCACTGCGTCTGGCTGACCGAGCAGGAGATCAAGGTGCTGCGCGAGCGCGGGGTCAAGCCGGTCCACAATCCCGTGAGCAACATGAAGCATGGCAGCGGAGTTGCCCCGGTCCCGGAGATGCTCGCGGCGGGCATCCCGGTCGCTCTCGGGACGGATGGTGCACCGTCTAACAACGCCCTTGACATGTTTAACGACATGAAGTTCGCAGCGATGTTGAATAAAGTCCACAAGTTAGACCCAGCAGCAGTTCCCGCGACGTCGGCTCTGGAGATGGCGACCGTGAACGGTGCCATCGCTCTCGGACTCCAAGATAAGCTAGGTTCAATCGAGGTGGGCAAGAAGGCTGACCTGATTTTGGTTGACTTGGAAAAGCCCCATCTCACCCCCGTCCACAATGTGATATCCCACCTCGTCTACAGCGCTGTGGGAAGCGACGTCGACACCACCATAGTTAACGGGAAGATTTTGATGCGCGAGCGCAAGGTCCTGACGCTTGATGAGGATAAAGTTTTGAGGGAGGCCCAGAAGGCGTCTGAGGACCTGCTCGCCAGAAAGGAGGACGAAAAATGAAACTTAAACTTGCAGCCCTCGCGCCGAGTGGCAAGCGCGTGATCGAGTGGGCAGAGCGCCACATGCCAGTTTTGATGAAGATTCGCGAGGAGATGTCGAAGAAAAAGCCACTGAAGGGATTGAGGGTGGGAGCCACGCTGCACGTCGAAGCGAAAACGGCTGCTTTGGTCCGAACTTTGGTCGCTGGGGGGGCCGAGGTAGCCATTTCGGGGTGCAACCCTCTCTCAACTAAGGACGAAGTGGTTGCGGCCCTGATGAGCGATGGGATAAACGTCTACGCGTGGCGCGGGCAGAGCGAGCGCGACTACTACGTTAACATCCAAAGGGTCCTCGACCACCGCCCGGACGTTTTGATAGACGATGGCGCGGATCTGATTTCGACGACCCATGCGAAGCGCCCCGAGCGAATTCGGAAAATCCTAGGGGCGTGCGAGGAGACGACTACAGGGGTGAACCGGCTACGAGCGATGGCGGCTGGAGGTGCACTCAAGTTTCCAGTCATCGCCGTGAACGATTCGCCGGCAAAGCATCTGTTCGATAATCGTTTTGGGACCGCTGAGTCGACCCTGCAGGGCATCATGGCAGCTACGAACACCTTAATCGCTGGCAAACAGATCGTGGTTGTGGGTTATGGTTTCGTTGGGCGCGGGATTGCCTCGCGGGCGAAGGGGCTGGGGGCGATAGTAGCCGTTGTTGAAACCAACCCGATCAAAGCTCTGGAGGCGACGATGGACGGCTTCAGGGTTGCGCGGATGGCAGAGGCTGCGTGCGTGGGTGACATCTTCATAACCGCAACCGGCAACATCGGCGTCATCCGAAAGGAGCATATGCGTTTGATGAAGGACGGCGCAATCCTGTGCAACGCGGGCCACTTCAACGTTGAGATAGACATCCCCGCGCTCAGGAAGCTCGCCGTGAAGAGCCGTGAAGTGTTGGATGATGTTGAGGAGTTTCAGCTCAAGGATGGCAGACGGCTTTACCTGCTTGCGGAGGGGCGCTTGGTGAATCTCGCTGGCAAACGCTCGCTCGGGCACCCAATGGAGATCATGGATATGAGCTTCGCGCTCCAGGCCCTAAGCGTCAATTATCTTGCAAAGCACGGCAGGGGGCTTGAGCCTAATGTTTACGAGGTGCCGCAACAGATTGATCGAAGGGTGGCCGAACTCAAGCTCAAGTCGATTGGCGTGGCACTTGAAAAGCCGACGAAGGAGCAACTCAAGTATTTAAGATCGTGGCGTGTTGGCACTTGACTCATTAAAAATCTGTGTACCTACGCTGAAACCTCCTAACTATATTTTGAAAACTTCCATCATGAACACTCCTTGTAATGAACGCTTCTATGCAGCAGGCCTAAACCTCAAGAGCGCTGCCAATCCTTTGAATGCCGTCAAAAGTTGTTTTCCCTCCTCAGTTTCGGTCGAGATGAACTCAGCGCCAGCACCAGACTTGTCTGCTAGCTCCAGTAGCTCTTGCACGACATCCTTGCTCTCGACCAGCGATAACCTGATTTCGCCACAGCTCGGGCATGCTCGCGCAGCCAGCTGTCGCTTGAATTTTTCAACATCCTCGACGGTTTCCAGCAGCTCGCGTTTACAAGCTTGGCATTTGGCAGTTGCGCGATTTTTCCGTAATCCCTCCGAGATCAGGAGTAGTTTGACCGCCCCCAGCTCGAGGGAGTGTCTGATCTCCCGCTCGCCATACGTTGCTAGTCCTTTGCCCGCGACGAGCTCCTCCATGAAGCGCTGGACGAGCGATTTCTCCTTCAGGATATCGAGATCGGCGAGCACCTCACCTGATTTGTTGACCACTTCCTTCACCCCCTGCTCATCGGTGTAACCGGTATCGAGCACCCCGGCGATCTTCCGCTTGACCTCATCGCGCAACAATTCACTTTTCAAGAATTCGTCCTTCGTTGCCCCCGGGCCACCGATTAGGATCGCCCGTAGGTTGGGTATCTGCGAAAATATCTTATTGGCGGCTTCGGCGACTCTTTTCGCATACTCGTGGGCAGCTATCTCTATCAACCGTTCGAACCGCCTTGCAGACTGCCCTCCCTTGCCGTGTTTTCCCGGGACGCCGGAGGTCAACCTCCTCACGATTTCGACGTGTTTACCCCGCAGGGTTGCGAGCGTCGCCTCTCGCCGGTCCATGACGAGCACCCCCACAGTCTCCTTGAGTTGGAGCATCTCACGCAGCGGGTCGAGCACGAATTCCTGGTCGCAGCGATACATCCGGATGGTTACGGGCTCTGGAGGTTCGATCCAGTAAAGTTGAATGTCTGCGATGTCCTCTCGCCCCGCAACGTTGCCGCAGAAGATCGCCATTCCGTGGGGCGGTGGGCGTCGGTTGGTCTCGATATAAGATCGCAGGAACTGGATGATCCGCTCGAGAGCTGCCAAGACATTCTTGCGCGTGCTTTTCGATTTTATGTTCGCCGCCGTTCCCTGTTCGTCTCTAAGCTGCTGCATCACCTTCGCGAGGTCTGTATCTGGGGTGATGTAGACCGAGATGAGTTCAGTGCCTCGGCCCCGCTTGCTGGCTAAGTCATCCAGCATCCGCCTGAATTGGTAACGCGTCTTGCTATCGACAGACATTCGCATCCATATTGATTTCGACTGTAAGTGGTATAATACTGATTTGGAACTGTTTTTGGTGGAGTTTAAAGATAAGAATTCCACCAGTCTTTGACTGGTGGTTGGAGAGATTCTCAAGGTCTCTAATCTGGAAGTGGGCTACTGAAATGCTTTTTTCCAGTGAAATAAGCTAGATAATTCCATTAACTTTAGCGGAGGGGTCTACTTCCTCTAGGAAGGAGACGAAAGGTACCCTTTTATAAGCCTTATAAATTACGGTTCTGTTGCATATTCGGGACTCGATTTGGGGTGGTGCAATTCGGGGCTTTTAGGCTTTCTAAAGTAGTTGTCAAATAAGTCAACAGCAGCATTATTGTTCTTTTTTGGCTTCCATCTCAGGGGGTTTTCGTTTCTTTTCTTTGAATTTTAAAACGAAGCTAGGATATTTTTCAGACAGAATGTCCACAATGCTGTTTACTAGAAGTGTTAAGTTGCGTCTGTTCTCCAAGTTTTGCTTCATTCGATTCGCCAATATTCTTATAGAAGCATCTTCGTTATTTTTCAATTCCTCGGCACCAGAACCTCATAGAACGGTTTCACGGAACAACGAGGGAGAGAAACAAGGTTATGCGGGCCCTCGACACGGACGAGTCGGCACCAACTTTTGTGGAAGGATTTCAAATCTATTGTAATCTCATAAAGCCGCACATGGGGCTTGGCAACAAGACCCCTGCCGAAGCTGCCGGAATTAATCTGGAATTGAATGGAGGAAACAGATGGTTAGAACTCATTAAGAAAGGTACAAATCACAAGTAGAAAACGTCAAAAACAGGGAGAAATGTCGAAAATATCTTCGGGTTCTGATTAACCCTCAAATTTTTAAATCGATTCTTTTCTGAGCGAGGAAAATGGGCGCTTTAATTGGGTCAAAAGGGTCATGAGCCTTATTATTATTGATGTATCAAAAAAGGAGTACGCGCTGATGGCCAAAAAATTGGCGGCATGAATTAAAGGGAAAAGAACGCGTGCTTTACGAGAAATTCCGTGAGTAGATGATAAAAGAGAAAGGCAATAAATTCCCGGAGGAATGTCCCCCGCTGGAAGTGATCATTGTCGTGGCACTGGCGCTCGTGGTGGTCCTAGTCGCTGGTACAGACTAGCAACGGCATAAGGGTGACTTTGGCATCTTCTGAAATATTTATAGCCGACGAAGTAATACAGAACGTTGATTCTTCATGATCGTCGGGCTTATACCGGATGGTAACCGTAGATACGCTGA